>NZ_JBHTND010000001.1:0-68243 GCF_042679825.1 Methylobacterium marchantiae
CTGATGGATGTTCATCCGGTCTCTCCGACATAGCTGAAGCCTCGCAACTCCAGCCTCCTCGGTTCAGACCGGATGGACAACCTCCTGAAAGCTCACACCTAGCGCCGGGGCATGGGCGCAACCGATCCCGCGGCAGGCTCCGGGATCGGGCGCCGTACGAGGCGTGGACGCCAGATGCCGAGCACGACATTGGCCGTCGAGACGGCAAGAAGCACCCAGAGCGTGTTGCCCTCCGCGCCCAGGGTGTCGCCGAGGGTAGCGGGATCGACGAGGCCGGCGAGGGCACCGGCGGCGAGGTCGGCCTCCTGCCGCATCGGACCCTGGACGTAGACGAGGCCGCCCTCGAACATCAGGATTCCGGTGGCGAGCTTCAGCCAGGCCCAGCCGGCATTGTGGAAGGCGCGCTGGGCCACCGCGAGCAGGCCGGCGAGCAGCGTGAGTGCCAGCGAGGGCAGGAAGATCCACGTGGCGACCGCGCCCATCGCCCCGCGCATCAGGGCATATCCGGCGAGAGAGGTCGGCGCGGGCGTGAAGCTTAGCATGACGAGCAGGCACGCCATGGCGCCCATCAAGCCGATGGCACCCATGGTGTGGAGGAACTTGAGGACGCGTCGCATAGTCCGCAACCTGCGAGCCCGGTGGTGACGTGGGCAAGCTAGCGCACCGACGCCGATCCGGGTAGCGGGACCGTCCGGGGACGCCGCGCTCAGGCGGCCGGCGTCAGGGTGAAGACATGGTCCGCCCCTGCGATGGTGGCCGGACGGTGGGCGACGATGATCCTGGTCATGCGCAGGTCGCGCAACGCATCGGCGATGACGGCCTCGGTCGCTTCGTCGAGATGGCTCGTCGCCTCGTCGAGGAACAGGATCTCGGGACGGCGATAGAGCGCGCGGGCCAGGATGACCCGCTGCTTCTGGCCGCCGGAGAGGGTGGAGCCCATGTCGCCCACCAGCGTCTCGAATCCCATCGGGGTGCGCTTGATGTCGGCGAGGATCGCCGCGCGCGCCGCGCATTCCTCGATCCAGCCAGCATCGGGCCGCTCGTCGAAACTGGCGATGTTCTCGGCGATGGAGCCGGCGAAGAGACCGTCATTCTGCATCACGCCCGCGATCCGGCGGCGATAGGCGGCGGCTCCCAGGGTCCGGATCTCCTGTCCGTCGACAAGAACCCGCCCCTCGCTCGCGGGCAGGAGGCCCATCATGATCCTCATCAGCGAGGTCTTGCCCGAGCCCGAGGGACCGGTGATGGCGAAACTCGTCCCAGCCGGTACGTCGAGGCCGAGATTGCGGAAGATCCAGGGCTCGTCCGCACCGTAGCGCAGGGCGAGGTCCCTCACGGCGACCGTCCCCGTCCGGTCCGCCGGCTGGGCCAGGGCGGGGGAGGCCGGGTCCAGGGTCGAGCCGGACCCCTCTTCCGGTTCGCTCATGACGATGTCCGACAGCCTGTCGGTCTGGACGTTGAGCATGCGCAGCTGGAAGCCCGACTGGATCAGGTTTCCGATCCGCTGCGAGAACTGGTCGCGATAGGCGAGAAAGGCCACCAGCATGCCGAGCGTCATCGACTGATCGATGACGGCCCGCGCCCCGAGAACCAGGAGCAGCAGCCGGTCGAGGCCGAAGAGCAATTCGTTGGCACGGCCGAAGACGAGGTCGAGGCGCTGGAGCCGCAGCCGCGCGTTCAGCGACGTGACGAAATGGTTCATCCAGGTGCCGCGCCGACGCTCGCGCAGGTCGAGGAGCTTCACGCTCGCCATGCCGCGCACGGTCTCGATGAAATGGCTCTGCTGGCGCGCCTCGGCGACGATCGCCTCCTCGGTGCCCTCGCGGTAGGAGGCATAGGCGGCGATCCGCAGCGCCGCGGCGAGCGCCGTCGAGGCGACGACGACGAGGGAGAGCCAGCCGCCATAGACCACCAGCATGGCGAGCATCCCGATGGACATGATGCCATCGAGGACCGCCTGGACGAGATCGGTGGTGAGCCCCTTCTGGATCGTCGCCAGCGAGCCGAACCGCGAGATCACGTCGCCCACATGGCGCTTCTCGAAATAGTCCAGCGGCAGGCGCGAGAGATGGTCGAACAGGCTTCCCGACCATTGGTAGTTCAGCTTGGTCCCCGTGAGCATGATCGCCCAGGTCCGCGCCACCGAGAGGACGAGCTGGACGGTGAGAAGCAGGGCGAGACCCACCGCCACCACCAGAAGCAGGTCGAGATCGGCGTTGACGATGACCTCGTCGATGACGATCTGCGAGGCGATCGGCATCAGGATCGCGACGAGTTCGATCCCGAGGGACAGGGCCAGGATCTGGGCGAGGGCCGGGCGGATGCCGCCGATCGTCCTGAACAGGTCGCCGAGAGCCAGCCCGCGCCGGCGCTTTTCGCGCACGAAGCTCGTGGTCGGGCTCGCTTCCAGGTCAACGCCGGTGAATTCGCGCGAGGCCTCCGCGAAGGTGAGCTTGCGGCGCCCGCGCGCGGGATCGTGGATGACGATGCCCCGGCCATGAACCGCGGTGAGCACGACGAAATGGTTGAGGCCCCAATGCAGGATGCAGGGCGCCTTGAGCTTGGGCAGGTCCTTCAGTTCCGCCCGCAGGGCCCGCGTGGCGAGGCCCATCGAGCCCGCCAGGTCGACGAGGTTGCGCAGGGTCATGCCCTTGAGCGACAGGGCATGGCGCCGGCGCAGGGCACCAAGATCGACGTGGCGGCCGTGATAGCCCAGCACCATGCCGAGGCAGGCCATGCCGCATTCGGCGGCCTCCGCCTGGAGCAGGACGGGCACACGCCGGCCGAAGCCGAACTGGAGATTGCTCAGCAGGCTCACGCGATCATCCGCCCTGGGTCACGAGATCGACGCTGCGCTTGACCCGGTAGAGGGGATCGAGGAGCCAGCGATAGAGGGGGCGTTTCTCCAGTGCGATGTCGGCCTCGACCCGCATCCCGGCCTCAAGGCGCCGGCTTTCGCCATAGGCGATCACGCTGTTCTCGTCCGGGCGCACGATGATGCGGTAGATGCCGTCGCCGTTCTTCGCCTTGGCCCCGGCGGCCTCCGGCAGGTCGGCGGCTTCCAGCGGTGCCCGCGTCACCTCCGCGACGATGCCGCGATAGAGGCCGAAGCGCTGGAAGGGGAAGGCCGCGTAGCGCAGCATCACCGCCTCGCCCGTATCGATGAAGCCGATGGCCGAGGATTCGACGAACAGGTTCGCCTGCAGCCGGCCGTCGCTCGGCAGCAGGGTGAGGAGGGTGGCACCCGCCGCCACGCCCTGGCCGGCCTGGACCCGGATCGAGGTGAGGATGCCCCTCTCGGGCGCCCGGACCTCGATGGCCCGGCGGGCCTCGCTCTCGGCCCGCTGCTGCTCCAGCTGGGCGGCGGTGCGGTCCATCTCGGCGAGATCGCGGGCGAGCTTGTCGTCGAAGGTGGCCAGCGTCGCCTGCAGCTCGCCGACCTTGCCGATGAGCTGCAGGCGCGAGTTGCGGAACTGCGCCAGCTGCGAACTCGCCTGCAGGTAGAGGTAGTTCTGGTTCTGGAGGTCGGCCGAGCGGGCAAAGCCGTCGCTCACCGCCTTGGCGAGGACGTCGACCCGCTCCTTCAGCGGCGGCACCAGCTTCTCCTGGAGCTGGACCTGCTCCTCCAACTGCCGCGATTGGGATTGAAGGTTGTCGATCTGCTCCGCGAGGGAGCGCTTCTCGGTGGCCGCCATGGCCGAGCGCAGCCTGGATTGCGCCTTGATCGTCTCTTTCTGCTTGGCCAGCTGGTCGATGATGCGCTGCTGCGTCGGACCGTTGGCCGAAACGGCATCGAGGTCGAGGGTGTAGAGAAGCTGGCCCTGTACGACCCGATCGCCCTCCTTCACCCCCGACGCGCTGACGCGCCCGGCCACCGGGCTCGCGACGGTGATGAGGCCGACATCCGGCGTCAGCATGCCGAAAGCGTGGATCCGGCGCGTGTAGGTGCCGAAGACGACGTAGAGGATCGCGGCGATCGTGATCAGGATCGTGATCGCGGTCATCAGCCGGATCGAGAGAGGTTGCACGACTTGAGCTTCGCCCAGCCAGGAATCCCGGCGGGCTTGCGCGACCTCAGCGCGAAAGAGCGGCGACGTCATCGAGTTCGGCGATCCTCCTCGCCGAAAGGCGGCGTTCCTCGGCCTTGCGGCTTCTATTCACGAGACGCGCGGCGGGCCTCTCGGCCCACCGCGCCTATTCACCGATCAGGAATGACGAGATCGGTCGCGTCGGGGCTCAATGGCCTCCGAGCAGACCGCCGACCGCCCCGAGCAGGCCGCCGACGAGACCGCTCACGAGCCCGCCGACCTGGCCGACGACGCCGGACACGGCACCGAGTTCGCTGGAGAGATCGACTTCCAGGCCGAGACCCAGGGACAGGCCGCCACCGACGGCGTCGAGTTCGGATGCCTCGAGGGAGCGGATGGTGTCATTCGTGGAAGACATATTTTCTCTCCAAAGTGTCTTAGGTAGATCGATGGTTTTCTCTTCGTGTTATACTTGGAAGCAGTTGAACTTGCTTCCTGCCATTCAGACTACACACCTCAGCTCAGGCATCAAGCGCCGATCTCGCTCGTAGGCCTGAAGCGAAACGAAGATGAGGTCTCGTTGTCGATTGCTGACCTGACGAGGAATCTCGTGCCTGCGGTGTGCTCGGGACCAATTCGTGCCTGCTGCATCTGTCAGAATTGGCGAATATCGATCGAAGGCAGTCGAGATCTGGCATTCTGTATCAACTTACTTAAGTTGTTGATCTAGATATGTTTTTTAAAATGAATTGACATTTTGTCGCACTTTATAGTGCCGCTTACGCGCATCTTGACCGTATGGGACGTGCTTCTCCAAAGGCCGGGCAAGACAGAGAGAATGAACTCTCTTTGCCTGAACAAGTGCGCTTGGAATGATGAGCTCATCAATAGGGCGAATAAAATTGGTCTGATATTGGATCAAGCCAACGCGTGCATCGCTGGGCCGCGAAGTCAAACGAAGAAGATAAGACGTCCCGCACTAAAGCCTGCCTCGACAACGGAATTTTTATTGCGCCGCATCCTTGCGGGGCGTTACGACTTCCGTGACAATGCAATTTGACTGATCTTCACGTGCCGCTTTAGTGGTGCCGGAAGTGATTTTCGGAGACGCGATCTTCTCCGATCGAATGCACCCACGCGTTGCAACGGAGCATCGATGGCGAGACATGCCTATGGGAGGTCCTGCATGCGAGATGGGTTCGCCGATGCGGATTGATCAGAACGAATTCGGCTGCACCATCGAACTCGACGGTGAGGTCGAGGCCATCCTTCAGACGAGCACGGGCCACGGATGGGCCGGCATCGGGTTTACCGACGTTCAACTCGGTGGTCACGGGAAGGTGTCGATCGTCCAGCAGGGCATTCACTTCGCGTTGTCGCTGGGCCCGTCCAGTCAACGCTTCCGCTGGTCCGGCCAGACCTACCATTTCGCTGAGGACAACATCACCATCCTCGAACCGGGCGCGACCGTGTTCGAGGACTGGACCGGGCCGTTCCGCACCCTCACCCTCAGGCTTGCCCCCGAAGCCGTCGAGCGCATCACCGACGTCTCTCTCGCCAGGACGCGGGTCCGGACGCAATTCGTTCCGTCCCGCTCGCAGATCGCGGTGGGACACCTCTTGCAGGCGGTGTCGGCCGACCTGGCGACGGGCTGTTCCAGCGGCCCATTGCTGGTCGAGAGCGTCTCGGCGACGCTGCTGCAGTTGTTCTCAAGCGCGGAGGCGTCTCCCCGGCGCGGCGGGCCGACGCTGACCTCGTCGCAGGCCACGATTCTGCGCGACCTGATCCTCGGCCATCTCACCGAACCCTTGAGCCTGCAGCAACTCGCGGATGCCATAGGCACCAGCATCGGCCATCTGGTTCGCGCATTCAGGACATCCTTCGGCGTCACGCCCTACCAGTTCATCCTGCGCGAGCGGGTGAATCTGGCGCAGGAACTCATCGCCACGGGGACGATGAGCCTCAACGAAATCGTGCCTCTGGCAGGGTTCAGTGATGCGAGCCAGATGTCGAAGACTTTCCGCCGTCTCACGGGACAGCCGCCGCGCGCCTTCGTGCGTCTCGCTCGCGGGATTGGATCCTCCGGCCCGTCGACCGGTCGGACCATGGCGCGCTGACCGAGGCGGGCGTCGGGACGCGCGACCCGCCGCGTTGCCTTGCCGTCACGCGGCGCGTGACGGCGGCGTATCGAGCACCTGGACGAAACTCGCGGTCACGGCGCGAAGCACACTCACCTGCTCCCGCACCGAGGCCGTGGCGGCCTGGACGTGACCGGCGACTTCGGTCGTGGTCCCCAGGGTGCCCGCCACTTCGGAGACGCGGGTCGCGGCCGATTCCGTATCCCGCACGGCGGCGCCGACGCTCGCATCCATGGCCAGCGTCGCGCTGCGCTGATGCGTGATCGCCTCGACCATGGCCGTGGTGGTGGCTTCGATATCCGCGATCCGGCTGCCGAAGGCCCGCATGAAGGTGACGGACTGCTCGGTGGCGCCCTGGACGTCGCGGATCTGGGCAGCGATCTCCTCGGTCGAGCGCGCGGTCTGGCCGGCCAGCGATTTCACCTCGTTGGCGACGACGGCGAAACCGCGGCCCGCCGCTCCGGCGCGGGCCGCTTCGATCGTCGCGTTGAGTGCGAGCAGGTTCGTCTGCTCGGCGACGGACCGGATCGTGCCGATCACCGAACCGATCCGCTCGACCGCCGCCGTCAGCACGGCCACCGTCCGTTCGGTCTGGCGTGCCTCCTCCGTGGCGGCCCGGGTCACCGTTCCCGTCACGTCGAGATGCCCCGAGATCTGATCGGCCCCGCAGTTCAGGCCGACGCAGATCTCTGCGATCGTCCTCACGTTGCCGCTCGCCTGAAGCGCATTCGCGGCGGCGTCGGAGGTCACTTCGCCCGTACGCCGAGAAAAGTCCGTGAGGACGTCGGCGCTCGTCTCCATCTCGACGAGGGAGCGTTCCACGTTCGACACGACACGGCCCACCGAGGCGTGAAAATCCTGGACCTGCCGGTGCATCGTCAGCATGCGGGCCCTCTCGGCCGCGGCCAGGATTTCGGCCTCGGCCTTCAGGGCCTCGGCCTCGCTCTTCTCGCTCTCGGTGCGCGCCAGGGCATCGCTGGCGGCCACCGATTTCTGGATCGTGAAGACGAGCCAGACGAGGATTGCCGTCTGGGCCACCAGGATCGCCGCATGGAGCAGGACACGATCGATCCCGCCTCCGTCCGGGAAGACGAGACTCGGCAGGAGCAGCGTCACCCCGACATGATGGACGGCCACCACGGCCGAGTATGCCACCAGCGCCTTCCAATCGAGCCAGGCGGCGACGATGGCGAGACAGGCGAAGAAGTACATATGCGCATCGACCTGGAGCGCGCGGCCCGCACCCTCCTGACGAAGCGTCGCCACCAGCAGCGCGACGAGACCCGCCAGGGCCATGCTGGAAACGATCCGCGTGCGCGGCCCTGACAGGTCGCGGGTCGACAGCCAGGAGGGCAGAAGCGCCAGGGCGAGGGCGGCGCAGAGAAGCGGGAAGCCGGCGAGGGCGCCGCGCCAGGCATTCACGCCGACGATGAGGGCGACGTTCATCCAGAGGCAGGCGACGACCATCTTGCCGGATGTGGACCGGATCGTGTCGAGGGTGGCGCTTCGTTCAGTCGTCACGTCCGATCCTCATATCCATGACTTGAATGACCCGGCGGCCTCGGCGCAGCCGGTGATGGTGGAGGCGTCGAGCGTCAGCCATGCACCGGCAAGGCCGAGCCTCGCGGCGAAATCGTCCCGTTCCGAGATCGCCACGATGATCCAAGGAATCGCCGTCCCGCGGATGACGAGGCCTCCGGCCTGAGCGACCACGACCACCGGGTCGGCCCAAGGTGCGGCGACCAGGATGACCGGCCTTCCCGCCCGGGGCGTGCCCGTCGCCAGAAAGGGAAGGACGAGCGCCAATCCCATGCCCGCGACATAACGCATTCGAAGATCCCGACTAGACTTGACCAATAATGGTCGCAAAGACTGAATGGTTGGCTAACATTTGCTTCTGGATTGGGGGTCGAAAGGTCCTTCCCTCATGGTCTTCGCGATGGGTGACGTCGTTGGATCGACATCCGACGTGGTAGCCAGCGAAAGCCGGTCGGATCGATGGACTGGAAGACCGGGATTTCGGGCGACAACGAAGACGATGCGCATGCCCGTCATTTCGCGTCGTCTTGCGCGTGCTGGACATCGTGACTGCGCGGACGCGAACGTCATGGCACCGCGGCCGTCTGGAATGGGGAGTCGACGGAACCGCGACCGGCCCGCTCCGAGTGACATCCGGCCGGGCCGGAGAGAGGTGCCGGAACGCACCTCATTGATTCCGCTTCCCAGGCATTCAGCAACGATCTCGTCCTGATCTTGCATCACCCGCAGGCTGGCGGCGACTGGTTCCCGCCGAGGAGGGTGGTGCATGGTCGACCCGACACCCGCACTGGTTCGTAGACACTCTCCGATCCGCGTCCTATGGCGCTTGGCGGTATTGCCGATCGAACCCAGTCCATCCCTGCCCGCCGATCACCAGCGAAGGGGCGACCCTTCATGGGAGCGCTGAAAGATCTTTTCCGCATTCTCGGGCACCGCGATCGGAAACGCCTCGCTTTCATCACCGTCGGGCTCGCCGTCGCAGCCGTCATCGAAGTTCTCGGCGTCGCGTCGGTCATCCCGTTCCTGACCCTGGTGGGAGATCCCGGAGCGGCCGGGCGCATTCCCTACCTCGTGGGCCTCCGGGACGCGCTCGGTCTCACGAATGAGCGCGCGTTCTTGCTGGTGACCGGTGCCGCCGCCCTTGGAGCGATCCTCACGACGAGCCTCGTCAACGCCGCCCTCACCTACGCGCAACTGCTCTACACCAACCTCGTCGGCTACAACCTCTCCCGTCGCCTCCTCGCCCGCTACGTCGACCGCGACTACCTGTTCTTCGCTCACGCCAACAGCGCGGAACTCGCCAAGAACGTGCTCTCGGAGATCGACCGTCTCGTCTCCGGCGTGCTGACGCCCCTGACCGTCATCGCGTCGCGGGCCTTCTCGGCGCTGGCGGTCATCATCTTTCTGCTCGCCTATGCGCCTCGCCTCGCCTTCATCCTCGGTGGCGGCTTCGGCGGCATCTACGTCCTGCTCTACCTGCTGATGCGCGCACGCCTGGCGCATCTCGGCGCCGGCGCCATCGTCGATAACGAACAGCGCTTCCGCGTCGTCCAAGAGACCTTCGGCGCCTTGACGGAATTGCGGCTCTACGGACGTGTCGAGGCCTTCTCGGGCCGCTTCGACGAGCCCGCCCAGACCTATGCCAGGGCCACGGCCGCGAGCCTGCTAACCGGGCAATTGCCGCGTTTCGCCATCGAGGCGCTCGCCTTCGGCGGAGTCATCGTCGTCGTGCTGTTCGCCCTGGCCCAGGGGCTCGATACCGCCGGCATGCTGCCGCTCCTCGGGCTGTTCGCCTTTGCCGGTTATCGGATGCTGCCGGCCTTTCAGAACATCTTCAATTCCGCGGCGCTGATCCGGTTCTCCCTCCCCGCCGTCGCCGTGGTGGCGGACGCCCTGATCGGCGAGCGGGAGCCGCCGCCCCGTACCGGCCATCGCCTGCCCTTCACCGACGCCATCCGGTTGCAGGGCGTGAGTTTCGACTATGCGTCCCGAAGGCCCGCGCTGCAGGACATCGATCTCACCATCGCGAGCAACACGACGGTGGGAGTCGTCGGTCGGACGGGATCGGGCAAATCGACCTTGATCGCTCTGATCCTCGGCCTGGTCCGGCCTTCCTCCGGCAGCGTGAGCGTCGATGGGGTCGCCCTCGACACGGAGACCCTGCCGGCCTGGCAGAACCGGATCGGCTACGTACCGCAGGACATCTTCCTGATCGATGGCAGCGTGACCGCCAATATCGCCCTCGGCGTCGACCCCTCCGCGGTGAACCAGCCCGCCGTCGAGCGAGCGGCGCGGCTCGCCGGAATCCACGAGGTCGTCATGCGGCTCGAAGGTGGCTATGCCTCGGGGGTGGGCGAGCGCGGCATCCGCCTCAGCGGCGGCCAGCGTCAGCGTCTGGGCATCGCCCGCGCCCTCTATCACGACCCCGACGTGATCATCTTCGACGAGGCGACGAGTTCTCTCGACGGAGAGACCGAGACAGCGGTGATGGCGGCGCTGTCGGCCCTGTCCGGACAGCGCACCGTCATCCTGATCGCGCACCGCCTGACGAGCCTGGCCGCCACCGACGTCGTCCACGTTCTGGATGAAGGTCGCCTGATCGCCTCGGGAGCGCCGGAGATCATCCTGTCGAGATTGGAAGCGGAACCGGCCCCGTCCAATGGCGGAGCCCCGGGACGGAAGGCGGCGGCCGCATCACGGGACCGGATGGCCTATCCGGCCTGATGCCCACATCCTCGGACGCCGGACGCTTCCGGAACGTCGGCCCTCAATGCGCCTTCAGCACGATCCGGCAGGCGGCGGGGAGGGCCGCCATGGTCATGGGCGGCTTCGGCTTTCCGGGCTTGGTGGATTTCGGCGGATTCAGCACGGCGTCGCTGAACCAGTAGGCGAGTTCCTCGCCGCAGCCGTCGCCGGGGGGCGGCGGTGCCTGGTCTCCGCATTGGTCGTCGCCGGCCGGGCAGGAGAGGCGGATGTGGTAGTGATAATTGTGCCCGTACATCGGGCGCACCTTGTTGAGCCAGGACCGGTCGCCCCCGGCCTCCCGGCACAGGGCTTTCTTGATCGCCGGATTGACGAAGAGGCGTGCGACCTCCGGCTGCTGCGCCGTCAGGCGGATCAGCTTGAGGTGCTCGGGCGACCAGATCTGCGGATCGATGTCGAGGCGGTCCGCGCGCACGACGTTGGTGGCCGAGGTCTCTTCGCGCTCGGACCGGCTCATGCGATGGTCCGGCATCGGCGTCAGCCAGACATCGGCATCGAGGCCGAGCTGATGGGACGCGTGTCCTGTCAGCATCGGGCCGCCGCGCGGCTGGGACATGTCGCCGACGAGGAGCCCGTTCCAGCCGACGCGGGGAGCCTTGGCCGCCAGCCGCTCGATGAAGTCCACGAGATGCGGCGTGCCCCACATCCGGTTGCGCGAGAGGCGCATCACCTGCCAGGTCGGCCCGTCGAGGGGAAGCGCCTCGCCGCCAGCGAAGCATCCCTTGGCATAGGACCCGTAGGGGCGTGCCGGGCCGGGCGCCGGCGTCGTCACCCGCCCGAACAGGGCTTTCGCCGGTGTCGAGGGAGCGTCGGGATTGGCGAGAGGAGGGAGCGGCTTCGGGTTCACGCTGCCCCTGTCCTGGGCCTGTGCCGCGCCTCCGGACACGAGGAGGGCGAGCGCCGCAAGGCGGAAAGAAGACGCCGCGAGGCGGGACGGACGTGAGGTCAGGTGCATGGCGCCAACCTAATCCATCGGCCGCCGAGCCGTCGAGAGCCGTCGGCTATTCCGCGGGCGCCACCGCGATTCTGATCGAGTCCGATTTCGCCCCGCTGACGGCGATGAGGATGGGCGTCGTGCCGAACTGGAATCGTACGCTCTTCGAGACGCCGGGACATCCGGGCCGCATCGTGCTCGCCACGGGCTTGCGCGTCGTTGTGCCGTCCTGGCTCACGTCGATCCAGGCGCTGTCCGACAGGGTCACTTGATACAGGCCGGGGGTGACGACCGGCGGTATCTGCAGGGTGCCGCCGAATGTGCCGGGCTTGGGCTCCCGCGATGGCGTGAAGGGCAGGTCGGCCTCCGCCATCGGCTTGAGCGCGAGGACGGCACCCGGCATGTCCGCGGAGAGGGTCGCGCCGGAATCGAGTCTCGGGAGCGAGGGCGCCTCGAACCAGGCCTGCTCCCGCAGGACCGGCCAGTCGAAGGAGGTGCAGGCGGCCGGATCGGCGGCCTGCTGTGCCCATGCCCTGTCGGGATCGATGTTTGCGCCGGATGCGAGGGCCAGTCCGACGAGGATCAGGAGTGTCCTGCGCATGGGGCTCATCCATCGTTCCTCGGGCATCTCGCGATTGAAGCGCGAGAGTCCGTCGTCTGTCCATAACGCGATGAAAAAAGGCGGAGGCGATATCGGGATGAGAAATTCCCAATGATCACGCGCCGTCCGGCTGCTCCACCTCTTCGGAGACGGTTCGGCGCACGCCCCAGCCGCGCAGTGTCTGGTTGAGGTCGTCGAGGACGAAATGCCGGGCGCTGTCGCGGTCGTAGCCGTCGTCGAGATAGGAATCGTACTCGGTGAAGACGTGCCGGGTGAAGGAGACGAGGGCGAGCCAGGCCGCGTTCTCGGGGCTCGCCATCCGCAGGCCCGGACTGTCCAGCGCGCGATCGAGGACGGCCTCAGCCTCGAAGACGGGAAGGCGAGGAGCGAGGATGCGGAGTGCCTCGCCGATCGCTTCCTTCCGGGTCACGACGCCCTCTCCGGAAAGGGGCCTACTTGTCGTGGTGCCCGGCGGCGATCCGGTCGGTGAGCGCCATCAGGATGCCGGAGACGACGAAGACCATGTGGAGGCCGACGAGCCAATACAATTCGCGATCGGGCGTCGCCTTGATGTCCATGAAGGCCTTCAGCAACGAGATCGCCGAGATGGCAACGATCGAGGACATCAGCTTCAGCTTCAGCCCGGTGAAGTCGATCGTGCCCATCCATTCGGGCCAGTCCTTGTGGTCGGTGTGATCGATCTTCGAGACGAAGTTCTCGTAGCCCGAGAACATCACGATGATGAGCAGCGACGCGGTGAAGGACAGGTCCACCAGCGTCAGCACGCCGAGGATGATCTGCGACTCGGTGGCGCTCCACATGTGCAGGACGAAATGCGCCAGCTCCTGCAGCAGCTTGACCAAGAGCACCACGATGCCGATGCCGAGCGCCGCGTAGAACGGCGCCAACAGCCACCGGCACGCGAACAGCACGCGTTCGAAAACCTGTTCGACCATCCGACCCAAATCCTCCGCCCGATCGGGCGGGGGTGTCGCACGTGCGGCCAAGCTCGACAAGGTTCGAGCTCGGCCGGATGAGTCGCGTCAGGCGGCGATTCCGGTTCCGATCGGACAGGTCACCCCGGTGCCGCCGACGCCGCAATAGCCCGCCGGGTTCTTGGCGAGATACTGCTGATGGTAGCCTTCGGCGAAGTAGAACGCATCGAGCGGCTTGATCTCGGTGGTGATCTCGCCGAATCCGCGCGCCTTCAGGGCTTCCCCATAGGCAGCGCGGACGGCCTTCGCGGTCTCGGCCTGCGCCTCGTTCGACGTGTAGATCCCCGAGCGGTACTGCGTGCCGACATCGTTGCCCTGGCGCATGCCCTGCGTCGGGTCGTGGCTCTCGAAGAAGGTCTTGAGCACCGCCTCGAGGGGGCGAACGGCCGGATCGTAGACGACGAGGACCACTTCGTTGTGTCCGGTCATGCCGGAGCAGACCTCCTCGTAGGTCGGGTTCGGCGTGACGCCGCCGGCATAGCCCACCGCCGTCACAAAGATTCCGTCCGGCAATTGCCAGAACTTGCGTTCGGTACCCCAGAAGCAGCCGAGACCGAGGACGATCTGCTCGGTCCCTTCCGGATAGGGGCCCTTCAGCGGGTTGCCGTTGACGAAATGGATCTCCGTGGTGGGAAGCGGCGTCGACCGGCCGGGAAGCGCATCGGCGGCGCTCGGCATCTCGGGACGCTTGCGGAAGAACTGAAGCATCGTGGCCTCCGTCAGGGCAGCGGAAAGGGCGGGATATCCGTTATATGGGGCGCCGGACCCGGTTCCTGAATGCCCTGTTCCCGAATGTCGCGAGGCGCCGGACTTATCGCGTGCTGCGAACGCGTCAGGGGCGGCTCAGAAAGCCGATCGGCTCGCGCGCCGGCTGGCCGAGCCAGAGCAGGAAGGCCCCGAGCGCGAGACCGAGCAGGCAGGCGGGAGCCAGTGTGAGCGGCAGGACGAGAGCCTGCCACAGCCAGGGTGCCACGCTCTCCACCGAACCCTGGAACGCGCTCGCACGCTCCTTGAAGAGCGTCATGAGAAGGTCGCTCAGGCTGGTGACGCGGGCGCCGTTATTGGCGATCGAGCGGGCACCGTCATAGACGAGGCCGACGAAGCCCGCCGCGAGGACGACATATCCGAGGAGGCGGCTGAGAAAACGGAGCATCGCGGCTTGCACACAGGCCGGCTCCAGCGCCGGCCATGCCGGATTAGGGGGGCGCATCCCGCGGCGCAAGGTCTCCGTGGCGGGATGATCTCTCGCCGCCAGGGCCGGGCCGCCGAAACCCGCCATTGCGCGCTGCGACGGCTCCATGGCACAGCCCGCCTCGATCCATCACCAGCGGACCATGCCCTTGTCCATCGAGTCCTTGCCGATCGAGCCTTCGCCGACCAATCCTTCGCCGAACGATCCCGAAACCGCCACCCAACTGGTGATCTTCGATTGCGACGGCGTGCTGGTCGACAGCGAACCGCTGAGCCTCGGGACCCTGACCGCCGGGCTCAACCAAATCGGCGTCGTCATCGACGTGGACACGGTGAGGGAGCGCTTCGCCGGCACCTCCATGCCGTCGATCATGAACCATATCGAGCATGATTACGGAATCGTCGCTCCCGAGGGCTTCGTCGAGGCGGTGAAGGCCGAGACCCTGCGCGCCTTCGACCGCGACCTGAGCGCCATGGCGGGCATAGCCCAGGCGGTGCGGGCCCTGACGCTTCCGAGTTGCGTCGCGTCCAGCAGCGACCCGGCGCGCCTCGCCCATTCGCTGGGCCTCACCGGCCTGCTGCCCCTGTTCGAGGGCCGCATCTTCTCGGCGACCATGGTCTCCCGCGGCAAACCGGCGCCAGATCTCTTCCTCCACGCCGCTGCCGAGATGGGCTTCGCACCCGCTCGCTGCCTCGTGGTGGAGGACAGCGTGCCCGGCGTCACGGCCGCCCGCGCTGCCGGAATGCGCGTTCTCGGCTTCACCGGCGGCGGCCATTGGGTTCACGATCCGACGGGGGCTGACCTGATCGCGGCCGGGGCCGAGCGGGTCTATGCCCATCATTGCGACCTTGCCGGCCTGATCGCACCCGCAGACACGGCCTCGATCTGAGCCCGGGTGCGAACGAAGGAAGCGCCTGCTTTTTCCATCTTCGCGCACAATTCCTGCCATGAAGGCGGATGCATTCGAAAGATGCATCCGTTGACGGAAGGAGGAGCGACCGTCATTCTGAAGATGTGGTTCGGCCTTGTATCGGCCGTACCGCCGCGGTGATTTGAAGTGTGTAGCTTGCGCCGCGTCACCAAACGCTAAAGCACTGCGGAGCGCTCGCGCCTCGTGGTCCTTCGTCGAAAGGATGACTTGCCGTGATTGACAGATCGTCGTTCCAGATTTCCCTCAAACCCTCCTGTCGATGCTGACCAACCCGTCGGATCCGCTCGCTTTCAGCAGATGGCCGTCAGGCCGCGTCAGGACTTCACCACACCATGCCCCAGCTTCACCATGACGACGCTCACAGGGCGTTGAACCGCTTGCATACGCCTGCCATCCAGGCCGACCATCTCGAAGCCCGTGCCCGCAATCGCCTCAATGTTCCGCCATCGCCGCCGCGGGTGATCGAGATCGGCGAAGTGACGGCCGGCATCGCCGTGCCCGAGCCGGGCGGCGTGCGATTCTTCTCCTCGGGACGTGATTTCACCCCCCTCGACGGAGCCGTCTTCCGTAGCGTCGAACAGGCTGCGAAGGCGGTCCGCGACCGCTTCGCGGCCCGTCGCGCGCCGCGCGGACACTCCGCCCCGCATCGTCTCGACATCGTCGGGTCCGAGGCGCCGGTCGATATCCATCGGGCGACCCGGCGGAGCTGATCGCCGCTCGAACACGGTGCCGGACCGGAGCCGAACCCCAGCCGTCATCGAAACCGGCTCGATTGCGCGCTCACCGGAGAGCCTGGAGTTCGGCCGCGAAGCGCCGGCCGTTGGCGACGTAGGATTCGGCGGTCCGGGTGAGCTTCGCGACCGCCTCGTCGTCGAGACTGCGGGCGATCCTGGCGGGCGCGCCGACGATGAGGCTGTTGTCGGGGATCTCCTTGCCCTCCGTGATCAGGGCATTGGCACCGATCAGGCAGTTCCGGCCGATCCTCGCGCCGTTCAGGATCGTGGCGCCCATGCCGACGAGGCTGTTCGCGCCGATGCTGCAGCCGTGGACGATGGTGCGGTGGCCGATGGTGACGCCTTCGCCCAGATGCAGCGGAAAGCCGGGATCGGCATGCAGGATGGCGCCGTCCTGGACGTTGGTGCGGTCGCCGATCCGGATCTCGTCATTGTCGCCGCGGATCACCGCGCCGAACCAGATGCTGACATCGAGGCCGAGATGGACGCGCCCGATGACATGGGCCCCCGGGGCGATCCAAATGCGGGCCTCATCGGCGAGTTCCGGGCGATGGGAACCGAGCGTGTAGAGCGTCATGTGCGGCGTCCGGTGTATCGGGGCAGGAATGGGGTCGGGCCATTTACCCGGAAAGCACCATAATGCGTGCAGCCGGATACGTCGCTGCCGGTGATCAGGTGCCGGTCCAGGCGGGTGGGCTCCTGTCGAGGAAGGCCCGCACGCCGATCCCGAAATCGCGACTGCCGTAGCAGGCACTGATCAGGTCCGCCGCCTCCGCCTCCGGATCGACCGCGAGGCGGAGCAGCATCCGGCGCGTCGTGCTCATCGTCACCGGTGCATGGCCGAGAAGCTGCTCGCAGATGCGCGCCACCTCCGCATCGAGCCCTTCAGCCTCCGTTACGGCGGCGAGATAGCCCAGCGGCATCAGGGTCTCGGCGGCCGGCATCTCGGCGAGCAGCAGCATCCGCTTGACGAGGCTGAGGCCGAGCGTGGCGGTGAGACGACGCAGATTGGCCGGCGAGAGGCAATTGCCCAGGGTGCGGGCGATCGGCACGCCGAAGCGCGCTCCGGTCTGCGCGATGCGGATGTCGCAGGCATTGGCGATGGCGAGGCCGCCGCCGACCGCAAGCCCCTCGATCACCGCGATGGTGGGGACGCGCAGGGCTTCGAGGGCGCCGATGAACCCGTCGATCCGCGCCTCGTAGGCGACGCCGTCCTCTCCCGAGGTGAAGCTCGCGAATTGCGCAATGTCGGTTCCGGCGACGAAGGCCTTGCCGCCGGCTCCCCGTAGGACGGCCACGCGGATCTCGGGATCGGTCTCGATCCGTGCCAGCCCTTCGGACAGGTCCTCGTACATCGCCCAGGTCATGGCGTTGCGGGCGGCAGGCCGGTCGAAGGTGAGATGGGCGACCGCGCTGTCCACCCGGTAGCGGACCGCGCCCTCGTTCTGAGTCGCGCTCATGCGGCGAAGGCGCCGCGCGAGCGCAGGGTCTCGATCTCGTCCGCCGAGAGACCGAACTCCGTCAGCACCTCGTCGCTGTGCTCGCCGAGCAGGGGCGCGTGCCTGCGGGTGCGCTGGGGCGTGCCCATCAGCTTCACGGGAAAGCCGATATTCGGCACCGTGCCTTCGATCGGGTGCGGGACCTCGATGCGCATCTGCCGGTGCCGGCCGTGCTCGCTCTCGAACGCCTCCGGATAAGTGTTCATGCGGCCGGCCGGTATGCCGGCGTCGAGGAGCAGGGAGACCCATTCCTCGGCGGTCTTCACGGCGAAGCTCCGCTCCAGTTCCTCGATCAACTCCTCGCGGTTGGCGAGGCGGCCGGGGATGTCGAGGAAACGGGAATCCTCGAACAGGTCGCCGCGACCGAGCACGTCGCAGAGCAGGCGCCAGAGCTTCTGGTTCGTCGCACCCATGACGAAGTAGCCGTCCGAGGCTCGCACCGCCTGGTAGGGCGCGCTCATGCGGTTGGAGGTACCGAGCGGCTGCGGGATGCGGCCCGTCCCCCAATATTCGGAGACATCCCAGATCGAGAAGGCCAGGGCCGCGTCGAACAGGGAGGCATCAATGTACTGGCCCTCGCCGCCGGCCTGGCGCCCGATATAGGCGGAGAGGATCGCGTAGACCGCGAACAGGGCGCAGCCGATATCGGCGACCGGTACGCCGGCCTTGACCGGCGGACCTCCTGGATGGCCGGTGACGCTCATCACACCCGACATCGCCTGGGCCATCAGGTCGTATCCCGGCCGTTTCGCCCAGGGGCCCGACTGGCCGAAGCCCGAAATGCTGGCATAGATCAGGCCCGGATTGCGGGCGCGCATCGCCTCGTAGCCGAGCCCGAGCCGGGTCATGACTCCCGGCCGGTAATTCTCGACGAGGACGTTCGCGCTGGCGGCGAGATCGAGCAGCAGGTCCCGGCCCGCATCGGATTTGAGGTTCAGGGCGAGACTGCGCTTGTTCCGGTTCATGTTGAGGAAGCCCATGCTGTCGGGCCCCTTCATCTTGAACCCCATGGCACCGCGGGTCTGGTCCCCCGTGCCCGGCGGCTCGATCTTGACGACGTCCGCCCCGAGATCGGCGAGCAGCATGCTGCAGAACGGCCCCGCCATCACCTGCGTCACGTCGAGGACGCGGATGCCCGCGAGGGGCAAGGGACGCGAGGTGGGGCGCGGGGTGGGGGTGTCGTGCACGGGTTCGTCCATCGTGCCGGGTTCCTGTGTTGTGCCGGGGCCGGGCCTGCCGGCTGGACTGTCGCTGACGGCGGCAAGGAAGGCCGCGCGCATCTGTTGGCTCCGCTCGCAGGGCACCACACCGTCATCCGGGGCGCCGCAGGCGAGCCCGGACTCGGAGGGGCGCGCCAGCGGCGTGCAATCCAGAGCCGCCGACGGTGTAAAGTCTTGCACCACTTGCGTTTCTGGATCCCGGGCTCCGCTGCGCGGCCCCGGGATGACGGGGTGCTGCGCGTGGGTGTCCGACGAGCACGTCGCCTCACCTGTCGGGAAACGGGAATGCCCGCTACTCCGCCGGCACCGCCCGCCCCAGGGGCACCTCCGGCTCCTCCTCGAACGGACGCTCCGGGTGCATGGTGAAGGCGAGGCCCGCGCCAAGGAGGCAGAGGCCGATGGAGCCGGCGAAGGGCAGGGTCCAGCTTCCCGTGGCGTCGACGATGAGCCCGAACACGATGGGGGAAATGATCGCCGCTACCGCCGAACCGGTGTTCATCAAGCCGGCCGCCGTGCCCGAATATTTCGGCGCGATGTCCATCGGCACCGACCAGATCGGACCGATGACGAGTTCGGCGAAGAAGAAGCCCGAGCTCAGCAGCAGGGCCACCAGGGTGAGGTCACGCGTGAAGAACACGCCCGTGAGGCTCGCCGCCGCGCCGAGGAAGCCGGTCACGATCACGCTGAGCCGGGCGAGCTTGAGGTTGCCGGTCTTCTTCAGGATGCGGTCGCTGAACACGCCGCCCAGCGTGTCGCCGACGACGCCGGCGAAGAAGACGCCCGAGGCGAACAGGGCCGAATTCTTCAAGTCGAGGCCGTAATTGAGCTTGAAGAAGCTCGGCAGCCAGCCGAGGAACAGCCACAGGGTCCAGCCGTAGCAGAAATAGGTCAGCGTCACCGGCAGGATGCGCTTCGTCAGGCGGCCCCAGGGGATGTTCTGCTTGGCGCCGACCTTACGCGGCTCGGGCAGGACCGCGAGCTCTTCCTGCGTGATGGCGGGGTGATCCTTCGGATCGTCGCGGAAATACAGGTACCAGACCACGACCCAGAGGAAGCTCGCGAAGCCGAGGATGACGAAGCCGAAGCGCCAGCCGACCTGGTAGATCAGGAAGGCGACGATGGGCGGCGCCACCGCATTGCCCAGCCGCGCGAAGGCGTGGGTGATGCCCTGCGCGAAGCCGCGCCGGCCCGGCGCGGTCCAGTTCTGCATGGCGCGGGTGGCGGTGGGGAAGGTGGCGCCCTCGCCGAATCCCAGCAGCACCCGGGCGAGGAACAGGCTGACCAGCCCGCCCACGAACCCGGTGAGGATCGTCGCCGAGGCCCAGATCAGTCCACAGACGAGGAGGGTGCGCCGGGCTCCGAACTTGTCGCCCACCGAGCCGCCGATGACTTGGAAGATGGCGTAGGGATAGGCGAAGGCGGACAGGATCAGGCCGAACTGCGTGTTCGACAGCCCGAGGTCCTTCATGATCTCGCCGCCCGCCGTGGCGATGTTCACCCTGTCGAGATAGGTGACGAAATACATCAGGCAGAGCAGGAACAGCACCATGTTCGACGCGGAGACGCGTCTCTTGACTGGCGTCATCGGGGTTTCCTCCGGTTGAACGTGTCACCCCGCCCGATCTGATTGCCGGGTTTTCCTGGGGGGCACGCGGGGATGCTTGGTGTTTCTGACGCGTTCCCCTGCCCGCACTGGGGAAGGGGATGTGCTACTCAGTCGTCCAGCCCGGAGCGCAGGGCGTCCATCGCCGCCAGCACGCCGCCGCGCGTGTGGGGCACGCCTCCGGCCTTGAGGCCCATCTCGACGCCGGACAAGGCGGCCATCAACGTCAGGTCGTTGCATTCGCCGAGATGGCCGATGCGAAAGACTTTGCCGCTGAGCTTGGCGAGCCCGGTGCCGAGCGAGAGATCGTATTTTTCGAGGATGAGCCTGCGCAGGGCGTCCGCATCGTGGCCTTCGGGCAGCATCACGGCGGTGAGGACCGGCGAGTGTTCCGAAGGCTCCTGGCACAGGATCTCAAGGCCCCAGCCCTCCACGGCGGCACGGGTGGCGGCGGCCAGCCGCTGGTGGCGGGCGAAGACCTGGGGCAGTCCTTCTTCCATCAGCATGACGATGGCCTCGCGCAGGCCGTAGAGAAGGTTCGTCGCTGGCGTATAGGGGAAGTAGCCGCCGGCATTCGGCTTAAGCATGTCCTCCCAATCCCAGTAGGAGCGCGGCAGCGTCGCAGTCTTCGAGGCAGCAAGTGCCTTGTCCGACAGGGCGACGAGGCCGAGACCCGGCGGGAGCATCAGACCCTTCTGCGAACAGCTCACCGCGACGTCGACGCCCCATTCGTCATGGGCGTATTCCGCCGAGCCGAGACCCGAAATCGTATCGACGAAGAAAAGGGCCGGATGGTTCGCCCGATCCATGGCCTTGCGGATCTCGCCGATCCGGCTCGTCGCGCCGGTCGAGGTCTCGTTGTGGACCACCATCACGGCCTTGATCGACTTGGAACGGTCCTCGGAGAGGATCGCTTCGACCCGTGCCGGATCGACGCCGCGGCGCCAGTCGCCGGGCACGAACTCGACCTCGATCCCCCAGCGCGCCGCCATCTGCCGCCACAGGGTGGCGAAATGGCCGGTCTCGAACATCAGCACCCGGTCGCCGGCCGACAGCGTGTTGACGATGGCCGATTCCCAGGCCCCGGTGCCGGAGCCCGGATAAATGATGACCGGCGAACGGGTCTGGAAAATCGCCTGGGCCCCCTCCAGCACCGCCTTGCCGAGTCCGGCGAAGTCTGGCCCGCGATGGTCGATCACCGGCAGGTCCATGGCGCGCAGAACACGCTCGGGCACCGGGCTGGGGCCCGGAATGTGCAGGAAGTGGCGTCCGGTCCGTGTCGTCATCGATGTCTCCGCGATGGCCGGTCGAGGGGAGCGTCGCCCCGAGATCGACGTTTGAGGCGCGATGCGGCGGAAAATTGCATTCATTTTTTTGGAGAGCAAGCATTATTATGCGGACATTGATCCTCGACCTTCGCGCTTTCGGCTGGTAAGTCCGCATTATGGTGCTTGATCCCGTCTCCGAACCCGATGCAGATGCCGGTTCCGCGGCCAACGACGGCGCGCGTCTTCCTCCAATCCAGTCCCTGGCCAGATCTCTCCACGGCGAGCTTCTCACCCGCCTTCGGGACTACATCGTCGAGGGGAACCTGGCGCCGGGCGCCCGGGTCCCGGAGCGGATCCTGTGCGAGCGCTTCGGAATCTCGCGGACGCCCCTGCGCGAGGCGCTGAAGGTGCTCGCCTCGGAGGGGCTGATCGAGCTGCTGCCGAACCGGGGCGCGCGGGTGCGCCAGCTCGACGGCCATGAGCTGGTCGACCTGTTCGACGTGATGGGCGGGCTCGAAGCTTTGGCCGGACGCCTCGCCTGCGAGAAGATCACGCCCGCCGCCTTTGCCGAGATCGAGCGCCTGCACCACGAGATGTATGGCTGCTACATGCGGCGCGACCTGCACGGCTATTTCGCGTGCAATCAGGCGATCCACGACCGGATCGTTCAGGCGGCCGATAACGAGCCGCTGCGGACCAGCTACGCCAACTTCGCCGGGCGCCTGCGTCGTGTTCGCTACTCGGCCAATCTCGACGAGAACCGCGATCGCTGGGGCGAGGCGATGCGCGAACACGAGGAAATCCTCGATGCGCTGCGCCGGCGCGCCGGCAACGACCTCAGCGACATCCTGTTCAGGCACCTGCGCAACAAGCGCCGCGCGGCCGCGGGGCGGGAGACGGCTCCGCCGCCGGACACCGAAGACACCGCATCGTGACGGGGTGCCATGTCCGTCACGGTCGAGGTCTCACCATCATACGCCGTCTCGCCGCTGGGCGCTGATCGTCATCGCGGCTCAGCGCGCCGCGTGGAAACGTGCGGCCTGCGCCCGGATCACCGCCGCTGCTTGCAGGATGCCGGCTCGATCGACGTCGAGATGGGTCGTCGCACGGATCTGGTGGGGGCCGATGGCGCGGATGCGCACGCCTTCGGCGAGACACGCCTCGGCGAAAGTAGTCGCGGTGACGCCCAGCGGCTCCACCGAGAAGCACAGGATGTTGGATTGGGCCACATCGGGCGCGATGGAGAGACCGGGGGCGCCGGCGATGCGGGCCTTCAACTCTCCGGCATTGGCGTTGTCGAGTTCCAGCTGATCCACATGGTGATCGAGAGCGTAGAGCCCGGCCGCGGCGAGGATGCCCGACTGCCGCATGGCTCCGCCGAGCCGGTACTTCCAGCGCCAGGCCTCGACGACGAAGTCCCGGCTGCCGCAGAGCACCGCGCCGACCGGGCAGCCGAGGCCCTTGCTCAGATCGATCCAGACGCTGTCGAAGCCTTTGGCGTAGTCCCTGGCGGAGATGTCGGTGGCGGCCACCGCGTTGAGCAGGCGCGCGCCGTCGATATGCGCCTTGAGGCCTCTGTCATGGGCGATGTTGCGGATGCGGCGCATGTGCTCGAGAGCCCAGACCGAGCCTCCGGAAAAGCTCGTGGTCTGCTCCACCGAGACCAGGGCCGAGCGCGGTGCCGTGCGGGCGGGAGGGCGGATCGCCGCCTCGAACGCCTCCGGCGTGTAGAGGCCGGCCGGCGTCGCCAGGGCCTTCACCGAGACGCCGCCGATCGCGGCCGATCCGGCCGCCTCTGTGTTGTAGATATGGGATTGGTCGTCGACGATGATCTCGTCTCCGGGCCTCGTCTGGACCAGGATCGAGACGAGGTTGCACATTGTGCCGGACGGCATGAACACGCCCGCCTCCGCGCCGAGAAGATCCGCCACCCGCTCGCACAGGGCCAGGGTCGTTGGATCGGAATCCGATTGCTCGTCGCCGACCTCAGCCCGCGCCATGGCCTCGCGCATGCCGGGCGTCGGCCGGGTCTGCGTATCGCTATACAAATCGATCATGCCGATGCCCTGTTTTGCATGCAATCCTACGCGCCCATCTTAGACCACCGGCACGATCACGCCACCACGTCGCTGCTCGAACACCGCTGATACCGCCCGTTCGAGCGATCCCACGCAATCCTCACGAGGGTGATGGACATGACCGCCACGGCTGAGCCTGCCACCGGCCCGCAGCCCATCGCTTCGCCCGCGATCGGCGCGAATCCGGTCAGCCCCCGCGCCGCCAACCGCCAGGGGGCCGGCCTTCCGCGGCGCCTCGCCGAGGCCTTGCGCGGTGAGGCACGGTTCGATGCCTTCACCCGCGGGCGCTACGCCAACGACGCCTCGATCTACCAGATCATGCCGGCGGGCGTGGTCCTGCCCCGCAATGCCGCCGACATCGCCGCGACCCTCGAGATCGCGGCCGAGCACGACGTGCCGGTCATCATGCGCGGCGGCGGTACTTCGCAGAACGGCCAACCCATCGGGCGCGGCCTCGTGGTCGATTGCTCGCGCCATTTCAACGGGATCATCGCCTACGACCCGCAAGCCGGAACGATCACGGTGGAGCCCGGCATGGTGCTGGAACGGCTCAATACCCGCGTGAAGGCCGATGGCTGGTTCTTCCCCGTCGAGCCCTCCACCGCCACCCGCTGCACCATCGGCGGCATGGCCGGCAACAATTCCTGCGGCGCGCGCTCCCTGCGCTTCGGCAAGATGAGCGACAACGTCCTGAGTCTGGAGGCGCTGTTCCACGACGGCGAGCCCTTCGGCTTCGGCCTCACCGGCAACGAGGCGACGGGCGTGGTCGGCTCGCGGCGGGCCGGCGACCTCGCCGCCGCCATGCGGGCGCTGGCCGAATCCGAGCGGGACGAAATCCTGCGGATGTACCCACGGGTGCAGCGCCGGGTCGGGGGCTACAATCTCGACGCGCTGATCGAGGCGCGGCCGAACCTCGCCCATCTCCTCATCGGCTCGGAGGGGACGCTGGCGGCGACCACCAGCGTGACCCTGAAGCTCTCGCGCCTGCCGGCCCATCGGGTGATGGGGGTCTGCCATTTCCCTTCGTTCCGATCGGCCATGGAGACCACGAAGGCGATCGTCGACCTCGACCCCGTGGCGGTGGAACTCGTCGACAACAACGTGCTGGTGCTCGGCGCCGATATCCCGCTGTTCCGGGCGACGCTGGCCGACATCACCCGCGGCACGCCGAACTGCCTGCTCCTGGTGGAATTCGCCGGCGACGACCGGGACGCGCTGATGCGCGACCTGAAGCGCCTCGACGCCTGCATGGCCGATCACGGCCATGTGGATGCCGTCGTGGAGGTGCCGCAACCGGTACGCCAGAAATCGGTCTGGGAAGTGCGCGAGGCCTGCCTCAACATCATGATGTCGATGAAGGGCGACGCCAAGCCCGTCTCCTTCATCGAGGATTGCGCGGTGCCGCTGGAGCATCTCGCCGATTACACCGACGCGGTGACGGAGGTGTTCACGAAGCACGGCACGCGCGGCACCTGGTACGCCCATGCCTCCGTCGGCTGTCTGCATGTCCGCCCGATCCTCGACATGAAGCAGGGCGGCGACGTGGCCAAGATGCGTGCCATCGCGGAGGCGGCGAGCGAGCAGGTGCGTCGCTTCAAGGGCTCGTATTCGGGCGAGCACGGCGACGGCATCTCGCGCTCGGAATACATCGCGCCGATGTTCGGGGAGCGCCTGACCCGCGCCTTCGAACAGGTAAAGGTCGGGTTCGACCCGGAGAACCGGCTCAACCCCGGCAAGATCGTGCGGCCGCTGCGGATGGACGACCGGTCGCTGATGCGGTTCCAGCCGGGCTATGCCGTGAGCCAGCCGGTGAAGGCGGCCCTCGACTGGTCGGAATGGGGCGGCTTCGGCGGCGCCGTCGAGATGTGCAACAACAACGGCACCTGCCGGAAGCTCGCCGGCGGGGCGATGTGCCCGTCCTACCGGGCCACGAAAGACGAGCAGCACCTCACCCGCGGCCGGGCGAACAGCCTGCGGCTGGCGATATCGGGCCAGCTCGGGGCGAATGCCTTCACCAGCCACGAGATGAAGCGGACGCTGGATCTCTGCGTCTCGTGCAAGGCCTGCCGCCGCGAATGCCCCACCGGCATCGACATGGCGAAGATGAAGGTCGAGTTCCTGCATCACTACCACGCCCGCCACGGCCTGCCGCTGAAGGAGCGGCTGGTGGCGGCGCTGCCGCTCTATGCCGGCACGGCGGCGTGGCTGGCGCCGCTCCTCAACCTGCGCGACCGGGTGCCGGCCCTGGCGCGCCTGTCCGAGCGGGTCGCCGGCCTCTCGGCGCGGCGCAGCCTGCCACGCTGGCGCAGGCCTTGGGTCGAGCAGGGCGAGCCGGCCCATCCCGGCGACGTGACCGGGGATTTCCGCGACGTCGTCCTGTTCGGCGACACGTTCAACCGCGCCTTCGAGCGCGAGAACCTCGAAGCGGCCGAGCGCGTGCTGGAAGCGGCCGGTTACCGCCTGCACCGCGTCTTCCCCAGCCGCGGCCGGCGTCCGCTCTGCTGCGGGCGCACCTACCTCGCCTCCGGACAGACCGACCGGGCACGCGAGGAGGCGCGTCGCACCCTCACCACGCTGCTGCCCTACATCCGGGCCGGGGCGCGGATCGTCGGGCTCGAACCCTCCTGTCTCCTCACCTTCCGCGACGAGTTCGCGTCCCTGCTTCCCGGCCCTGAGGCGGGTGAATTGAGTAAGGCGAGCCTGCTGTTCGAGGAATTGCTGGCGGTCGATCTCGATGCCGGGCGGATCACCCTGCCACTGGCCGATCAGCACGGACGGGTCGCGCACCTGCACGGCCATTGCCACCAGAAGGCCTTCGCCGCCATGGGCGCGGTGGAGACGGTCCTGCGCGCCGTTCCGGGGCTGGATGTGCGGGTGATCGAATCGAGTTGTTGCGGCATGGCGGGCGTCTTCGGCTACGGCGCCGAGACCATCGACGTCTCGCTGGCCATGGCCGAACTCTCGCTGTTCCCGGCCCTGCGCAAGGCCGGCCCCGACGACCTCGTGGTGGCCGACGGCACCAGCTGCCGCCACCAGATCCATGACGGGCTCGGAATGGAGGCTCTCCACGTCGCGCGGGTGCTCGACGAGGCGATGGCGCGTCCGGGCATCACGCCTTCGGCCGGACGTCACTGATGGCCGGTCTTCGCCTCGATGACGTGCGGGGTGTTTCCGCGAGCTGTGGGCCGGCTTTCTCGAACGGAATCCTCGCGGACCCATACAGGGGGACAGCATGACCGAGCTTGAGCGCAACAAGGCGAACGTGATCGCCTTCTATCGGCTGATGTTCGACGAATGCCGGCCACGGGAGGCCATCGCGCTTTATGCCGGCGACGAATACATCCAGCACAATCCGCATGTGGCGACCGGCAAGGACGGCTTCATCGATTATTTCGAGCGCATGGCGCGCGAATGGCCGGGCAAGCGGGTCGAGGTGAAGCGCGCGGTCGCCGAGGGCGACCTCGTCGTGCTGCATTGTCTGCAGCACTGGCCGGGCAACCACGATTATGCCGCCATGGACATCTTCCGGCTCGACGACGCCGGCAAGATCGTGGAGCACTGGGACGTGCTGCAGGTCCTGCCCGACGCGTCCGCCAATCCCAATGGAATGTTCTGACGAGCCGGGTCGCTCGCGTTCCGCGCCCTCCGATAAAGTGGTCACCGGTTCCACGTTCTGGAGCCTGCTGAACGAATGCCTGCGTGATCGGGCGATTCGTATTGACAGATACGCTCCGACATTCGACCTCTCGGCGGGTGGGCGGACCACCGCCCCCGTCGGGTTTTCCAGTTCATGACAACGGGTTCGACACGGTCGTCCGTGCTCGGCGGCCGTGGTGTGTTCGTTCCGGGTGGTCCCGTCCGGAGGAGCCGGAGTCGCTGAATGATCGTCTTCCTGTCGGCCCTTGCGGGTGGCGTCCTGATCGGGGCCTCCGCCGCCCTGCTGCTCATTCTCAACGGTCGCATCGCCGGCATCAGCGGTATCGCCGCCGGGGCGATGCTTCCGGTGAGCCGTGACACGCCGTGGCGATGGACCTTCCTCGCCGGCCTGCTCCTCGGACCGGTCCTGTTCCGCCTCGCTTTCGGCGCCTGGCCCGTCGTCCAGCTCGACGCGCCCTGGACACTCGTCGTCCTCGGCGGTCTCCTCGTCGGCTACGGAACCCGCATGGGCGCGGGATGCACCAGCGGCCACGGCGTCTGTGGCCTCGCCCGATTGTCGCCCCGCTCCATCGCCGCCGTGGCGACCTTCATGGTCACCGCCGCCGCGACGGTGTTCGTCGTGCGCCACGGGGGATGGTGATGGATATCCTGCGCTCGTCGGTGGGTCTTCTGGCCGGCCTGCTGTTCGGCTTCGGTCTGGCCCTTTCGGGCATGATGGACCCGGCTCGCGTGCTCGGGTTCCTCGACGTCGCCGGTGCCTGGGACCCCAGCCTCGCCTTCGTGCTCGCCGGCGCTGTCGGCGTCTCGGCGCTGGGCTATGCCCTCGTCTCGCGGATGCGCAAGCCCGTCCTCGCGCAACGGTTTGAGATTCCCCACAACCGTCCCATCACCGCCGGCCTGATCGGGGGCGCTGCCCTGTTCGGAATCGGCTGGGGCCTCGTAGGCCTCTGCCCCGGCCCCGCGCTGGCCGGTCTGATCCTCGGCCTGCCGCAGGTCATCGGATTCGTGGCGGCGATGCTGGTGGGCATGCTGCTCCATCGCTTCACCGCAGCGTCATCCCGCAGGTGAGACGCCAACGCATTCGGCCCGGTCAGAGAACCGACCGGGCCGAATGATGTCGCATCGCGTCTTCAGGCTCAGTCGTTACCGGCGCGGCAGGGCGTGCAGCGCCTTGAGGAAGACGTCCACCTCGGCGCGGGTGTTGTAGAAGGCCAGCGAAGCGCGGATCGACTGGTCGACGCCGAAGCGGCGGAGCGCCGGCAGGGCGCAATGGTTGCCCGAGCGCACGGCGATGCCGCGCGCGTCAAGATGCTTGGCCACCGCCTCGTTGTCATGTCCGTCGATGACGAAGGACATGACGCTGGCCTTCTGCCGCGCCGTACCGATGAGGCGAAGCCCCCTCACGTCGGCGAGACCGGCTTGCGCGTATTCGAGCAGGTCGTGCTCGTAGGCCGCGATGCCGGGCAGGCCTACGCTCTCGAGGTAGTCGAGGGCCGCCCCGAGTCCGACCGCGCCGGCGATATCGGGCGTTCCCGCCTCGAACTTCTCCGGCGCGCCCTTGTAGACGGTACGCGCGAAGGTGACGTCCTCGATCATGTGGCCGCCTCCCTGCCAGGGCGGCATCGCCTCCAGCAGGTGCTTCTTGCCATAGAGGGCGCCGATCCCGGTGGGGCCGAAGACCTTGTGGCCGGAGAAGACGAGGAAGTCGGCGTCCAGCGCCTGCACGTCGAGGGGGATGTGCGGGGAGGACTGGGCCGCATCCACCAGCACCGGCACGCCGTAGGCGTGGCTGAGAGCGATGATCTCGGCCACGGGGTTGATTGTGCCGAGAGCGTTGGCGACGTGCGTCACTGACACGATCTTGGTGCGGCCCGAGAGCAGGGCGGCGAACTGCTCGAAGATGATCTCGCCCCGGTCGTTGACCGGGATCACCCGCAGGGTCGCCCCGGTGGCCTGCGTCAGGAGCTGCCAGGGCACGATGTTGGCGTGGTGCTCGATCTGGCTGACGATGATCTCGTCGCCCGGACCGATATTGGCGCGGCCGTAGGAATTGGCCACGAGGTTGATCGCCTCGGTGGTGCCGCGCAGGAAGACGATGTCGTCCTTCGAGGGCGCGTTGATGAAGCGGCGCACCTTTTCACGGCCGCCCTCGAACAGGTCCGTCGAGCGCGCTGCCAGCGTATGGGCGGCCCGGTGGATGTTCGAGTTGTGGCGCGCGTAGAACTCGGACGTCGCGTCGATGACGCTCTGCGGCTTGTGGGTGGTGGCCGCATTGTCGAGCCAGATCAGCGGATGACCGTTGATGCTCTGGTGCAGGGCCGGGAAGTCCTTGCGCACGCGCTCCACGTCGAAGGGCGCGGCCACGGGGCTCGACCCTTGCGACGCGACATGGGGCGCAAGATGGGGAGCATGGCGGTGGCCCGGCTCGACGCGGGACGACGGCGCGGGCGCGGCATCGCCGGTCCGGCTGCGGTCCGTCAGGAAGTAGTATTCGCCCGACGAGAACGGCTCGTCGGCGATCTCCACCTTGCGGGATGCGTCGGGGCGGGCCGCGTCCGGGCGTGTTGTGTCTGGGCGTGTTGTGTCTGGGGAAGTCCGGCCGGTGCGGGAGAAGGTCTCCTGCGAGGCATCCTTATGTGAGGCGTCCTTGCTCGTATGGCCGGGCGCCTCCGGCACCAGGGACGGCGCGATTCCGTGCGCAAAGGCATTGGCGCGCGGGTGGTCCTTGGCGATCGCGGCGTGGAGATCGCGGCCGCCGGGGAGGAAGGCAGCGACGTCCGCCACGCTCGGCACGAAGAACTCGGGCAAGCCGCCACGGGGCGCCTGCGCCTCGGGATGGACCGAGGGAAACGCCGAGGGCTGGGCGAAGCCCGGCCCGGTCAGGCCGGGAAGGCCGACGGGCGGGGCACCGAACGAGCGGGTGGCGAGCGCCGAGGCGTCGGGCTGCAATCCCGACGGTGCCGAGCCCGACGGGACCGAGGGAGTCCCGAGATCCGCCTTCGGTGCCAGCGGATGGCCGAAGCCTTGTCGGTCGGATCCCTGGGGAAGATTCTCCAGGGCCTGGGGGGCTTGCGGGGTCTGCGGCAGGTTCGGGGTCAGGGGCGCGGACGCCGCCTGCCCCTGGCCGTAGATCTCGCGGGCGAGGCGCCCGACGAGATCCGCGTGCGCCGTATCGCCGAACAGCCCCGTGGGGAGGGCCGGCGCGTTAGGCGTAGTCATGGTAGTTGCCCAGCAGCACGTTATCGAGACGAGCGATGGCGTCTTCCACGAGCACGGCGGCCGAGAAGTAGCGGGTCACGAGGTGCGAGGCGATGGAATGGTCGTTGGTGCCCATGTAGCGCACCGACAGGCCGGTCTCGATCTCGCCGGTGACGCCCGACTTCTGCAGACCGACGACCCCCTGCTCGCCTTCGCCGACGCGGAGAAGCAGGATCGAGGTGGTCTGGGCGCCGGTTACCGGGTCGATGTCGATGGGCAGCTTGTCGCTCGGCACGATCGGCACGCCGCGCCAGGTGAGGAAGGGCGAACCGAACAGGTGGATCACCACCGGGGGCACGCCGCGGCGGGTGGCTTCACGGCCGAAGGCCGCGATGGCGCGGGGATGGGCCACGAAGAAGGCGGGCTTCTTCCAGACCAGGGTCAGGAGTTCGTCGAGGTCGTCCGGGGTGGGCGGGCCGCCGCGGGTGGGGATGCGCTGGCGCTGGCTGACTTCGTGCAGCAGGCCGAACTCGGAATTGTTGAACAGCTCCCATTCCTCGCGCTCCTTCACGGCATCGACCGTGAGGCGGATCTGCTCGCGAAGCTGGTCGATCTCATTGGAATAGAGATCGGTGACGCGGGTGTGGGTGTGCAGGATCGTCTGGATCGTGGAGAGGTGGTACTCGCGCGGATCCTCCTCGTAATCGACGAAGGTGGTGGGCAGACGCGGCTCGCCGGTATGGACCGCGAGAAGCTCGATACCCTGCTCGCCATGGCTGTTGGTGTGGCCCTTCAGGCGGTCGCGCTCCTCCACGTACTGGGTGATGCGCGAGCGGATGCCCTCGTCCTCGATGGCGGCCCGGTCGAGGGTCAGCAGAGTGACTACCGAGAGTGCCTTCACGGCTGGAGCGGGCGTGTTCTCGCCGACGAGATCGCCGTCACCGAAATAGTCTCCGCCGGTGGCGAGCCCCTGGCGCAGGCGGCCCTTGAACGGGCCCGACAGGGTCAGTTCGACGGTGCCGTCGGCCACCACCGTGAGGCTGCGGCCGGTGGAGCCCTCTTCAGCGATGATCTCGCCGGCCTTGTGCTGGGATGCGGTGAACTTGGATGCGAGGGCGGACAGTTCGTTGTCGCCGAGGCGGCTGAACAGCGGGATGCGCCGCAGGGAGGCCGGGCGCACGCCGCGCTCGTTCCCGTCGTTGCTCAGCTCGATCCGGCCGGGCTTGGCCAGCACGACGGCGCGGCGGTTGACTCGGTAGACGCCGCCGGCGACGTCGACGAAGGGCAGCAGGCGATGGAACCAGCGCGGGGTGTTGGCCGCGTTCTGGACCGAGGTGACGGTCGCGGTGGCTAGATTGCGTGCCGCAGAGGCGCTCACGCTCAGACCCGGTCCACTCATTGGTTTCGTCTCCGTGTTCCGGCAGGGGACATGGGACGGCTGCGACGCGGCGATAGCCGCATCGGAACCGCGCCTGACGCGCGCCCGCTCTGGTTGCTAGATTGTCCTTTGTCCCTGCAAGTCGCACGTGGTGCGGTCGGGACGATGTTCTCGTAGCGGCTATAGTTTATCTAGGTCAACAAAATGATATTCCATATTTCATCGAAGTGTTAGGGTAATAATTCCAAGAAGCGATGCTCAACAATTTAGCGCTCTTTATCGGTGAGACAAAATAGAATATCATTCTACGAAAGCCGAATATGATGTCGAGAGATCGTCTTCAAATGCCGTCACCGAAGAACTGATCCATGGTCAGTGCCGGGTCTTCGGCTGTGCTGATGCGGGAGACGACACGCGCCGGCACGCCCGCGACGGTGGTGTGAGCGGGCACGTCGTGCAGGACCACGGCCGCGGCGGCGACCTTCGCGCCCTCGCCGACCCGGATGTTGCCGAGCACCTTGGCGCCGACGCTGAGCAGCACCCCGCGCGCGATCTTGGGATGGCGATCGCCGCTTTCCTTGCCGTTGCCGCCCAGAGTCACCGATTGCAGGATCGAGACATCGTCGGCGATCACCGTGGTCTCGCCGATGACGACCCCGGTGGCGTGATCGATGAAGACCCCCGAGCCGATGCGTGCGGCGGGATGGATGTCGGCTCCGAACACTTCGGAGATCCGGCTCTGGATGTGGAGGGCCAGGGTGGCGCGGCCCTGGTGCCAGAGCCAATGGGCCACCCGGTAGCCCTCCAGGGCGGCGAGCCCTTTGTAGAACAGGAAGGGATCGAGATAGCGGCGGCAGGTCGGGTCGCGCTCGCGTATGGCGACGAGGTCGCGGACCGCGTGGTCGCCCGCATGCGGGTCGGCCTGGAAGGCGGAGAGACAGAGGTCGCGGGTGGACAGGCGTGAAAGGTCGCCGTCGCCGAGGCGATGGGCGAGGCGATAGGCGAAGGCGTGGATGAGGCTCGGCTGATCCAGGACCGTCGCCTGGACGATCCCGGCATAGAGCGGTTCCTCGATCAGCGCGGCCTCGGCCTCCGCGCGCATGGCGCGCCAGACGTCGGATTCGACATTGGTCTGGCTCACGCTGCGCAGGGGCGGGCGAAGGATGTTGCTCGGGATGCTGCGCGTGGCCAGATTGCCGGCTGTCATGGGTTCCGCGTCCTCGTGAGTTCTGGGCCCTCGCGCCGGCTCGGGCGAGGCCGGTCTCAGCCGACGCGCTGGAAGAGCGTCGCGATGTAGCCGACGAGCAGGCGGTGGCCCTCGAACTGAACGTTCACCGCCTCGGCCCCGTCGGCGGCGGACACGATATCGACGATGCGCCCGGTCGCGTGGCGCCAGATGCCGAGCGCCTCGGCAACGTCGAGTCTCGCGAACACGACCTGATCTCCGAGAACCATCGCTCCCTCCTTCGGGTGCCGTCTTCTATGTTGGGGGTCGGTTGCGCGGCCGAGGGCCGTCGCCTCTCACGGATTCCGTGGCTTCGTGCCGGAGGTGGGGTCGGTCCGACGCGATCCGTTGCCGGGCGGAGGCCTTGTGCCGAGGGGCGCGAGCCGCCTGGCGGGTCGGGATCCGAGTTCGCTCGTACCGTGCGACACCGGGGCGGTATCCAGTTCGATGAGGAGCGTTCCAGGGCGTCGCGACACGGGTTTCCAATCGAAGCACTGCCCCCGGACGAACCGTCTTCGAAAGCATTACGCGGACAAGCGGCCTTCCTCCGGCCTGTCTGTATTGTGCTTATCTTGACGCGCCGAGGTCAACGAGAGTGATTTTCAAAGACAAAGTGCTTTTGGAAAGATCCTTCCTTTTGCCCACGAGACGAGAGCAGGCTTGTCCTTTCGGAGCGTTTTCCACATCGAGACGACCGATGGACACTGCAGTCGGAACCACCCGATCCCGGCCGGACGATCGGAAACGGCATGCCGGGTTCCATCTTCGAAACGTGGGGCCGTTCAGATGCCGCTGAACCAGTTGTAGCCCTGGTCCTCCCAGTAGCCGCCGGGATAGTCGTTGGTCACGAACACCGAGACGATGTGTTTCGGGCTCTTGAAGCCGAGCTTCGTCGGCACCCGCACCCGGAGCGGATAGCCGTATTCGAGGGGCAGCGCCTCGCCGCCGAAATCCAGCGCCAGCACTGTCTGCGGGTGCAGCGCGCTCGGCATGTCGAGGCTGCCGTAATAGCGGTCGGCGCATTTGAAGCCGACATATTTCGCGGTGAGGTCGGCACCGACCCGTTCGAGGAAAGACTTGAGCGGAACGCCGCTCCACTGCCCGATCTGGCTCCAGCCCTCGATGCAGATGTGCCGGGTGATCTGGCTTTCCTGCGGCAGGGCACGCAGCCTCGGTAGGGTCCAGGGCGTCTTGTCGGAGACGAGACCCGAGACGTCGAGCTTCCAGGTCGCCTCATCGATCTCGGGGACATTGTCCGGCGGATAGTAGGCGTTGAAGCGGAACGGCTTGTCGATCATGCTCGCGGGATAGGTCGGTGCCAGCGTGTTCGGGTCGAACAGCCAGGCCTGGACCCGGTCGTTGGCACGCGACATCGCCCAGAGCGTCCGGTCGATCAGCGTGCCGTTGGTGCCGGTGGAGAGGTCGCAGCCCGAGAGCAGCGACAGGGCTCCGAGCGACAGACCGGAGCGCAGGAACAGGCGGCGTTCCAGCGTCACCAGTTCCGGCTGGATCTCGCGGCGCAGGTCGCGCAGGCGTTTCGCCTCGGTTGGGTCGCGGCTCATGGGCGGGTCTCCACCGGATCGACGGGAACGCGGGCGCGGCCGGTGATCATCGCCACGAACGTGCGCGGCACCAGGATCACCAGTGCCAGATGCAGCAGAATGAAACCGACGAGGCCGGACATGGCGAGGAAGTGTACGCGACGCGCCCACTCATAGCCGCCGAAGAGATTGGCCAATCCCTGCAACTGCACCGGCTTCCACAGGGCGAGCCCGGAGGCGAGGAGCAGGATTCCCAGCAGGAACGCCATCAGGTAGGCGAGCCTCTGCACGGCGTTGTACTGGCCGATCCGGTGGGTGAGGCGCAGACGCAAGGCCGCCGTGGCATCGCGCCAGACCGCGCCGGGGCTCAGCGGCAGGAACGACTTCGCGAAATGCCGCGCGAACAGGCCGTAGAGTGCATAGGCGAGACCGTTCAGGGCGAACAGCCACATGGCAGCGAAGTGCCATGCGAGCGCCCCGCCGAGCCAGCCGCCCAACGTCGCCCATTTCGGAAAGACGAAGGGGAAGAGCGGCGAGGCGTTGTAGATCGCCCAGCCGCTGAACAGCATGCAGAACACCGCCACCGCATTGATCCAGTGGGTCACGCGCACGACGAGCGGATGGATCACGGTGATGCGGGAGGGGCCGGCGGCAGATGATGACATCGCGGGGTCGCCCTTTGAAATGCAGATCGAACGGTGCTTCGCGTACCCCGCCCTCCCCCACAGGGCGGGGGAGGGCACAACGCCGTCACATCGACGGGACGGTGCCGTTGCGGCCGACGATGAGGATCACGGCGGTGGGCTTTCCGTCGGCACCCTTCTTCGTGAAGGCGACCACCTTGGCGCCGTCAACGACGACGGACTTGTCGCCCGGATCGACCAGGGTCACCGGCACGTCCTCCGGCACGTTCACTTTCTTCTCCCCGCCCTGGTACTTGACCAGCAGGGTCCGTCCCTCGGTGCCCGAGATGGTGCCGATGGCGCCGTTGGTCATGGTGGAGTTGGAGCCCAGATCCCAGGGGTAATGGCCGTCGGCCGTGCCGCGCAGGGACGAGGCGAAGACGGTGACCTGGAGCGCCTTCTGCGATCCGTCCGGCTGCGGGATCGCCGCGGTGCCGATGTAGCTGTCGGGCTTGATGTCGGTGAGCTTGCCGGAAGTCGCGGACAGAACCTTCACGTCGGGTTCCATGGTGACCGTCAGCGCCTCGCCGGTGCGCGGCTTGATCGTCACGGCCGTGCCGTCGACCTTCTCGATGGTGCCGCGGTAGCGCGTGATGTCGTCCGCCTGCGCGGCTGTGGCCGTCACGGCAAGCGTCAGGGTGAGTGTCGTCAGGAAGGATTTCAGCATGGCGTTTCCTTGAGCGTTCGGGTTCGGCGTCGTTGTCTTGGACCCGCTGTGAGATGTCGGGCCCCGATGCCGGGGCTGCGCCACTGCCCCGGAATACGTGTCGGCGGGTCGGTCGGGCTTACATCGGCGGAACGGTGCCGTTCTCGCCGACGATCATCCGATCGGCGACGACGGTGCCGGTCGCATCGGCCTTGGTGATCGCCACCACGCGGGCGCCCACCTTGATGACGGACTTGTCTGAGGGGTTGAGGGCGACGATCGGCGCGTCCTCTGGAACGGTGATGGTTTTCTCGCCGCCCTTGTAGGTCACGGTGATCGTCCGGCCGGTCGTGCCGGCGAGCGTGCCGACCGCGCCATTCGTCATCGTGCTCTCCTTCTCCAGGTCCCACGGATAATGGCCGTCGCCGGTACCGCGCATGCTGGGGGCGAACACGGCGACTTCGAGGGCTTTCAACGTGCCGTCGGGCTGGGGCGTCGCGGCCGTGCCGATATAGCTGTCGGGCTTGATGTCCCCGATCTGAGCCTTGCTCGCGGCGGCCACGCGCATCGCGTCCGCGAACCTGACTGAAACGGCCTGGCCGGTCCGGGGCTTGATCGTCACGTGATCGCTCTCGACGGATTCGATCGTGCCACGCACGCGGACCACTGGGGAATCGGCCAGAGCGGGCGGGCTCAATGCGGTCAGGCTGGAAAGCAGGCCGAGGCCAAAGGTGCCGGCCGTGATGATCCGTCGTGTCATGAAATGCCTTGCGATGGAGCGGTCCCGCCTGTCGGGACCGGGCCGAACGCTTCCGCCATTCCGGCGGGAAGCGCTCGGACAACGCGCAATCTGGCATTGAGTTCATATGCGCACAAATCAATTGTGCGCTATCGTGAATAGGGTCGGGACGAATTCCGGAGGGGCGCGGTCCGACGTTCAGTGCGCCATCAGCATCGGCATGGTGGCTTGGGCCAGGACATGGCTGGTGGCACCGCCGAAGATCATCTGGCGCAGCCGGCTCTGGGTATAGGCGCCCTTGATCAACAGGTCGCAGCCGAATTCGCGTGCCTCGTTGAGGAAGACTTCGCCGGGCGTGCGCCGTCCTTCGGTGAAGGCCTTGTGGTCGGCGAAGATGCCTTCGCAGGCGAGAGCCTTGGCGAGGTCCTCCGCGCTTGGACCCGGCACCATGCCGCCCTCCGCGCTGATGACCCGGATGCGCGAGGCCTTGCGTAGGAACGGCATGGCGAAGGCCACCGCCCGCGCCGTCTCGCTCGACCCGTTCCAGGCGATGACGATCGCCTCGCCGATGCTCGCCGGAGGGGTGGGAGGCGCCAGCAGGATCGGACGTCCGCTCTCGAACAGGGCCGTCTCGAACGTTGTCATGCGGGGTGCGCCGTCACCGGCGCCGGGACGTCCCACCACGGTGGCGGTGAACAGGCGGGCGTAATGGCCGAGGAACGCATCGCCTGCCGGGACATCCGGCCGCCAGCGATAACGCGTCCCGGCGGCGGCCACGAATTCCGGCGTGCACGGTCCCTCTGTGGCGACCGGAACGCCGGCGCCGACGAGGAAATCGACGAAGCGCCTGCCGGCCGCCTCGGCCTCGGCCTTGTCGGCCTCCTCGTCGCGCAGCCAGGTCATCCCGCCGACCATGTCCACGGGAACGTATTCGGCGAGTGCCGGCCGCAGGGAGACACCCTCGATCAGGCTTTCGAACCGGCGTGCGGTGAGCAACGTGGTCTCGAAGACGGATGGCAGCGTGTCATGGAGCGCCACCGGAACGAGCAGGGTCTTCATCGCCGGGAGCCTCCATCCACGCCATCGCCACCGACATCGACGCTAATGCGGTTTCGCATGGCGGAAAACTCCGGGGCCGCGTGAACCCACGCTTTTCTGCACCTGCATACGACGCGGCATGGCGCATGGACTGCCCGACGTCGTCGTGATTTGGCATGAGGACCGAGCCAAATGGAATGTTCAGCTTGGCTATAAGCTGGCACAAAGCACAGATGCGAAACGCCGATCCTCAGTAGAAAGCCTCGCTACGCATCGACATTTGTTGGGAACCCAACGGTCAGCGCATCGTTGTCCGCCGAACGTGGCGTTTCTGGACTTGCTGATCCGTGAGATACAGCCTGGTCCGTCGCCCCTGCGTTTTCAGACAAAATCCAGAGGTCCGAATGATGAACAAGTACGTTGCGCTTTCCGCTGTCGTCGTTGCAATGGCGACCCCTGCCGCTGCTCAGACGATGTCCGGCGATTTCCGCATGCAGGCGATGCAGGCCAATGCTTTCGAGGTCCAGTCCGGCCAGATCGCGCTGTCGAAGAGCCGCAACCCCCAGGTGATCCGCTTCGCCCGTGACGCCGTGCGCGATCACCGTGCCGCTAACGTGGCGCTGGCCGGCGGCGAGCGCACCTATGCGGGCAATGGCGGTCCCGGTGGTCTGATCGGCGCCCCCCTGGCGATTGCTGGTGGCGCCGTCGGCGCGGCCACGGGTGCTGCCACCGGCGTCGTCGCCGGTACGCTGAGCGGTGGCCCTGTCGGTGCCGTCGAGGGGCTGGGTAGCGGCGCCAGCCGTGGTGCGGCCGCCGGGAGCCGGGCTTTCAACGGCGATGTCGACACCACCGCCGGAACCACGATGGTCCCCGTCGATCCCCAGCAGCAGGCGATGCTGTCCGAGCTCGCAGCCGCTCCGGCCGGTCCGCGCTTCGATCGCCTGTATGGCCAGATCCAGGTGAAGTCGCACGAGATGGCGATCGGCATGTACCAGTCCTACGCCCAGACCGGCACGAACCCGGCTCTGCGCGCCCATGCCGAGCAGGCACTGCCAGTGCTCCAGCAGCACTACCAGATGGCCCAGCGCCTTCCGGGCGCCCGCTGACATCGGACGTTGCCGCGCCTCACCGAGGCTGCGGCGACGGACCGTCTGAATTGGCAATGCCGGGCTGGATGAGCCCGGCATTTTTTTATGCCCGCATCTCGCTGGATCGAACGGAGCCCCGTATCCGATGAGAATACGGGGCTCCGTTCGATCAGACTTCGGCGCTGTGCATCAGGGAGGCCGGGGTCATCGCCTTGCCGCCACCATCGACTGCGGGCTCGAAATCTCCCGTTTCGGAATTACGCAGCAGGAGTTCGCCATGGGCGATGCCGAAATGCGCGCCGTGGAGGGACAGACGCCCGCTGGCGACCCGCTCGCGGATGAACGGGAACGTCATCAGGTTCTCGAGGCTCTGCGCCACGGTGGCGTATTCGAGGCGCGTCAGGTGATCCGGCCCCTTCTGAACCTTCAGCTTTTCCTCGGCGCCCTTCACCAGGGACACCCACTTGCCGATGAAGTCGCTCTGAGACAGAGGCCCCGGTGGGTTGGCGTAGGCCTTGATGCCACCGCAGGTCGCGTGACCGAGCACGACGATGTGCTTCACCTCGAGCGCCTGGACGGCGAATTCGATGGCCGCGGAAGTACCGTGATACTCGCCACCCTCCTCGAACGGAGGGACGAGGTTGGCGACGTTGCGGACGATGAAGAGCTCGCCCGGTCCGGTATCGAAGATCACTTCGGGCGAAACGCGGCTGTCGCAGCAGCCGATCAGAAGGACTTCCGGGCTCTGGCCCTCGGCCAAGGCGGCGTAGCGCTTGGCCTCATCGGTGAGTCGCCCGTTGATGAACGACCGATACCCTGACGTCAGCTTATCCGGAAACGTAGCCATGCCTTCTCCTTCGTTGTTGCGTAGCGGTCTCGACCGCCCCGTTCTCGATGATTGCGGCCCGCGCCGTTCCGGCCCGATACCAGGCTGAATTTGGGCGTCAGGCGCCCGCCCGATGCCACGATAGGTTAACGGGCGAGGCGGGCAGATCATCACCGACAATCCGCCGCACCAGGCTCACGAGCCCAGCCGGCTCGATCCGTTCGCCGCCCGTTTCCAATTCGTCGACTGTCCACCAGCGCGTACCGAGGACCTTGCTGTCCTCGGTCTCGGCGAGGCGGCTCGTATCCACCCGGTCGTCGGGCAGACGAACCACGAAGTAGCGCTCGCGCGCATCGCGTGGGGTTGGGAACAGGAAGAACGGACCGTCGCAGGCACCCACCTGAGGTCCTATCTCGGCATCGAAAACCCCGATCTCTTCTCCGAGTTCCCTGCGGCACGCCTCGACATGGCTCTCGCCGGGCTCCAATCCGCCTCCTGGCATGAACCAGAACGTCCGTGCGTCGGGGTTCGAAGGATCGATCGGGCGCTCGGCCTCGTAGGCGATCAGCAGCAGCCGGTCCTGCGGATCGAATACCAGGGCGCGGGCGATGTGGCGCAGGGGCGGCGTGTCGGAGGCTGCCATGAAAGGATGCTCAGCTGTCTCGGCGGTCGCAAGCTCGACCATGACAACGCTCTAGCAGGGAAAAGGACCACCGCCAGCCGGCGCCCAGATCACGATGGGCAGGCCATGGCTGTCTCTTCCCGGAGGATCGGGCATCGGGACGGCGCTGCCGAGCACGATGTCCCGGGCGACGACCAGGGCGGCGAGAGCGTCGAGGTGATCGTCGGCGCCGACGCCGCGCGGCCTTCCTTCATCCACGAGGGAGGAGGGGAGGCCGGTATCCCGCAGGAGCGCCCGGCGCTCCGCAAGGCCCTCCTGCCGCCCCGGTCCCTTCTTCGGGAAGGCCAGCGGCCGGTCGCCGTTGAGGCGACGGAAGGCGACTTCGGGATGGACCTCGTATACCCGCTCGCGAAGCGGCGGCCGCGAGAGCAGCAGGTCGTCGACCTCACGGATGTAGCGCGTTATGTTCCAGCACTGGATTGAGGGCGCGAAGGGCGGCGCGCTGGCCGCGCGCGAGAGCGCCTTCGCCTCCTCGTAGCTCCCGGCATGAATCGCCGCGCGGGGCGGCACCGGAAACACGCTGGACCGTCCTCCTGCGAGATAGGCCCTGGCCGCGCGGTCGGCGACGCGGCCGCTGCCCTCGACGCGGTCGGGCAGGCCGATCGGGACGTCGATGCCGACGCAGACCGGCGCCTCCGGCCCGTCGAGGAGATCGGCGACGCGTGCGAACAGCGCGGCCCGGTATCGGCCCGGATCGTCGAGATCGAGCAGGGTTCCCGCCCAGGCGCCCCGGCAGCCGTCGAGCCCGGCGATCCAGCGCGTCATGCGAAGCCCGCGAACCGCGGCGGTCCTGGCGGGTTGACGCTGCTCGAGGATGGTCGCCCCCGGCGGCCCTCGCCATACCAGGATCGCCTCATGGATATCGCCGTCGACAAGGTCACCGAGATCATTCTCCGCCTCCGGGCGTTCGACGTGAAGGAGGGACCGACGGACCCCGATTCAGGGTCCAACGCCATCGATGATGGTGCCACGGACGTGCTTACCTCCGGTACCGACGATGCCACGGAATCGGAGATCCGGTCGATGATCGGCGGTCTCAACGACGATGAGCGGGCCAATCTCCTCGCCCTCTTCTATGTCGGACGCGGCGATATGAGCGCGGAGGAATGGAGCGAGGCCGTACGCTTCGCCCGCGAGAGGGAGGCGGCCGGAGACGGCGCCGCACGCGAGATCATGGGCTCGCCCCTCGCCGGCGACCTTCTGGCGGAGGGGCTCGAGGCCCTCGGGATCAGCCAGGACATCACCGAAGCATAGGATCCCGGGACGATGCCCGTACTGGTGCGCCGCCTGCCGCCATGTGACCGCATCGGTTCGAACCCCATCGACGGCCCCTGCCGAACCTCAGCCCGACACGGCGTCATGCACAGCAGTTCACAGCGTTAACCTTTTCTTAACCCGGCGATTGCCGGTCGACCGTGGCCGTGAGACTTTCGTTAACAACAGATTAACGGGACGAGCGGCGGCCATGCGGATCGCGATTTCGAAGCTCCAGAATGCAGTGAACGCCCTCGGGCGCTCCGCCGGACGTCTCGGCCTCCTCTCCGGCCTGGCGCTCGCCTCCCTCGTCGGCGCCGCGAACGGTGCCGGCGCCCAGACCCTCGCCTCGCTGCCGAGCGTGGCGGGCACCATCGCGGTCTCCGGTGCGGCCCGCCCCATCACAGCCTGGGTCGCTTTCTGCGAATCCTATGTCGCCGAATGCGCGGTCGATCTCAGCGAGCCCGCCACGATCACCCTGACCCCCGCCATCTGGAATACGATCGTCGCGGTGAACCGCCGGGTGAACAAGTCCCTCCGGGCCGTCACCGACATGGACCAGCTCGGCGTGGCCGACCGCTGGGACCTCGCAGAATCCGGCGCCGGCGATTGCGAGGATTTCCAGCTTCTGAAGCGCAAGCTCCTCGCCGATGCCGGCCTGCCGCGCCGGGCCATGCGGATGACCGTCGTCATCGACGAGAAGGGGGAGGGCCATGCCGTCCTGACCCTGATCACCAACCGCGGCGACCTGATCCTCGACAACAAGACCAGCAGCGTGCTGCCCTGGCGCCAGACCGGCTACACCTTCATCAAGCGCGAGAGCCAGGATGCCGTCGCCTGGGTGTCCCTCGGCCGCGCCACCTCTCCGGTGACGACCGCCAATCGCTGAACGGCGCCGATCGTCGCCCGTCCCTGTTCGGGATCGGTTCAAAAGCTTTGCGTTAGCGGCTCGTTAAGCTTGGGCGAGCGAGGGTGACCCGGTTCGGGAACCTTCCTCATGACGAAGCTGAGCCGCCTTTCCGTCGCTTTCCTTCTGGCTGCGATGATGCCGTCCGCCATCGTTCGGACCTCGGCCCAGGAGCTCGATGTCGGTGGCCTGCATTCGGCCTGGCGCGGATGCCTCGATCGGAACTTCGGATTGCAGGCAGTCCTGACGAGCCGAACTTCGGCCGCCGAATCCGCGCTGAGATCCTGCCGCGGAGCAGAGGGCGCCTATCTCGCTGCCCTGGCGACCTCTCCCCTCGTCGATGGCGAGGATGTGGCCCGTGTCCGCCCGGCCCTGATCCAGCGCGCGAAGGGCTGGCTTCTCCAGAAGGCGAGCGCGACGCGCCCGCTCTGACGGCCCCTCACGCCGCCTTCTCGCTACGCCTGCCCATGTCCGGCACGGAAGAGATCAGCGCGGCCAGCGCATCGGCGGGCATGGCTCGTCCGTAGCGATAGCCTTGACCCTCGCGGCAGCCCATCATGCGCAGCATGGTGTCCTGCTCGGCCGTCTCGATCCCCTCGGCGATGACGTCGAGACCGAAGCTCTGCGCCATGCCGAGCACGGCCCGGACGATCTCCGCGTCATGGCGGTCGGTGAGGATGTCGCGTACGAAGCTGCGATCGATCTTCAGGCGCGACAGCGGAAAGCGCTTGAGCGAGCTCAGCGACGCGTAGCCGGTGCCGAAATCGTCGAAGGCGATGGACACACCGTGCCGGTGGAGTTCGCGCAGCGGGTCGAGCAGCGTGTCGTCGGCCTGGAGGGCGATCCGTTCGGTCACCTCGATCTCCAGCAGGTGCGGCGGCACGGCGTGACGCGCCAGCGAGGCGAGAACCTCGGCCGCGAGCGTCCCGTTCCTGAGATGGGACCCGAACAGGTTGACGGCCAGACGCAGGGGCGGGAGGCCGGCCGCCTGCCAGAGTGCGGATTGACGGCAGACATCCTCCACGATCCACTGTCCGACGGACGTGGCGAGCGGATGGGCTTCGAGAGCGTCGATGAAGGCCACGGGCATGAGGAGGCCGCGGGCGGGATGCTGCCACCGCAGCAAGGCTTCCGCACCGATGATCCGCCCCGAGGCGAGCTCGACCTGAGGCTGGTAGTGCAGGACCAGTTCGGCGTTCTGCACGGCGCGGGTCAGCTCGTCGTGGAGGGCCCGCCTCGCGACGACGGCGCTGCGCATGGGCTGTTCGAACAGGCGCAGGCAGCGTCGCCCGTCCCGCTTGGCCTGATAGAGGGCGAGGTCGGCATCGGCGATCAACTCGTCGCCGGCGGTGCCGGGGCCACCGATCGCCGCACCGATACTGAGGCCGACATGGAAGATGTGGCCCGCCACCGGGAACGGTGTCTGGAAGGCAGTGAGGATCGTCGCCGCGCAGGCGGCGGCTTTACGCGGGTCGGCCTCGCCCTGCAGGAGGATCGCGAATTCATCGCCTCCGAACCGCGCGACGGTGGCATCGGGCGTGACGCAGGACGACAGCCGGACCGCGACCGCCTGGAGCAGGGAATCTCCGGTGGCGTGCCCGAGGCTGTCGTTGACTTCCTTGAAACCGTCGAGATCGAGCAGCATCACCGTGGCGCGCCGGTCCGTCTCCAGGCTCGCGTCGAGCCGTTCGTCGAAATGGGCGCGGTTGGTGAGGCCGGTCAGCTTGTCGTGGTGAGCCAGTTGCACCAGCTTGGCGTCACGAGCGCGCCATTCGCTGATGTCGCGGATGATCGCGCCCATCCCGATTCCGCCCGTGCCGATCCCGTCGGCCTCCTGCCAGAGCGACATCGAGAACTCGATGGGGAACGTCCGCCCGTCTCTGTGCAGCGCCGTCAGTTCGATCGTGCGGCCGGCGAGATGCGAGACTCCTCCCGCGACGATCCGGGCCAAGCCCGCGCGGTGGGCGGCTCGGAGCGGTTCGGGGATGATGATCTCGATGCGCTGGCCGAGCATCTCGCCGGCGCTATAGCCGAACAGGATCTCGGCCGAGGGGTTGCAGAAGGAGATCGCGCCGGCGCCGTCCACGGCGAGGAACGCATATTCGGCGGCTTTGGCAAAACCGATCGCCGCAGCGTCGACCGAAGCCGAATGGCGGGTCTGCAGCCGGTCCATGACGAGGTCGGCGAAGGCTGCGAGCTGGTGGCTTCGGGCCTCGCAGAAATCGGCATGCGGCACCGTATCGAGCACACAGAGCGTGCCGATCGCATGTCCCTCGCCGGTGAGGAGAGGCGCGCCGGCATAGAAGCGGACATCCGGCAGGTGGGGCAGAAGCCGCCTATCGCGAAGGGACGAGTCGTCATCGTTCGCGACCACGACCTCGGATGTCGCGATCACGCCTTCGCAGGGCAGGCCGAGCCGGGGCAGGCGGTGCGGAACGACGCCGATCCGAGCCACGAGCCAGGAAAATTCGTCGTCCACGAGGGAGATCCATGCCATCGGCATCCCGAAGCTCGTCGCGGTCAACCCGACGATGCGGTCGAGCCCCGGATCCGAACCCGCCCCGATCATGCGGTAGGAGCGCAAGGCGGCGAGACGTCGATCTTCCTTGCCCGCGCATTCTCGATCGTCGATTTCGGCGGGTGCCTTTGGCGGAGCAAGCATGGAATCGGCACCGGTCCAGAGCAGTCTCATCGATGATCGTAATATAAAATGCTAACAGACTGTGCCTCGTGCTCCGAAGTATCGCTTCCCGATCCATGCCATACGCCCTGTCTTCATCGCATCGACGCGGCTGGATCTCCATCGTCGGAATAATGATCCCCGCACCCGCATGATCGAAGATTGGTTCGGTTGCAGACAGGCGATCGGGGGATGACCTGGAAAATCTGGAGCATACTGCAGTCTCCTTGGAGCCGCGGCCGCGCAATCTGATCCCGAACCGCCATGCATTTGTTTCGCATCGATAATTTCCGAAGAGCGGTGCCCGCTTTCTCGGGCCGCTACGGCTGGCGTCACGGCATCGAGCCCGTGTGAGGGTGCGACCCGAAGGAATCGCCGGCGTGCCCTACTCTCGCGTGGGTTGAAACCGATAAAATGCTAGAAATTCCGTTAAAGGCGATTAACCACCTTATGTAATCAGTGAAAACCTAATGCTTGTTGCCGAATTGATGTGGAAATACAGTTCACTTACATCGCTCTCCAGCGGAGGCAAATCATGACGCATTCGATCTACGTGAGGAAAATCGTCGAGGGTAGCGAAACTTCGTGGAAGACTCTCGCTCATGCGATCCAGACTCGAACTGAGGCCGTGCTTCTCGCGCGAAGACTGGCGTCGTCCTATCCGGAATCGGGTGCAAATCCGTTCAAGCGGGTCTTCTGGTTTCGCGACCGGACCGGCCTGCACGAAATCTGCGCGGCACCCGAACGCTGACGCTGCTGCCATGGTGCCGGCGGTCGGAGCTTGAAACGAAAGGGGGGTGGCAGTATCGCCGGCCGGAAGGTGCACGAAGCCACGGCTTCAGGGAGACCGGCGCGTCATGACAGAGATCCGTCCGCGTCGCAGCGTTCTCGCCATGCCCGGCTCGAATCCACGGGTGCTGGAGAAGGCGCGCGGCCTGCCCAACGACGTGGTGATGATCGACCTCGAGGACGGCGTCGCGCCGGACATGAAGGCGGAGGGGCGGGAAGCCGTCGCCGCGATGGTAGCGTCTCGCCCCTACGGACGACGCGAGGTCGTCGTCCGCATCAACGGCCTCGATACTCCGTGGGGCGAGGCCGATCTCGCCGGCATCGCACCGGCGGGGCCGGACGCGATCGTGATCCCCAAGGTCTCCGGCCCCGATGCCCTGGTCTCGGTCGGCTCGCGGCTGCGCCGGCTCGGCGCGCCTGACCATACCCGCGTCTGGGCGATGATCGAGACGCCGCTCGCGATCCTCCATATCGCCGAGATCGCCAGTGCCGCCCGCGATGTGGACACCCGCCTGGCGTGCCTCCTGGTCGGACCGAACGATCTCGCCAAGACCAGCCGGGTCCGTCTCGGAGTGCCCGGGCGCCCCGCCCTGATGCCCTGGCTGATGAACGTGGTGATGGCCGCCCGTGCCTACGAGATCGACGTGATCGACGGCATCTACAACGCCTTCCGCGACGAGAGCGGCTTCAGGGCCGAGTGCGAACAGGGCCGCGACAGCGGCTTCGACGGCAAGATGCTGATCCATCCGGGCCAGATCGCCACCGCCAACGAACTCTTCGGCCCCTCCGAGGCGGAGATCGAGGAGGCGCGGGCGATCATCGCCGTCTTCACCGAGCCGGAGAACCGGTCCCGCGGTGCCATCGCCTTCCGAGGCCGGATGATCGAACGGCTTCATGCGGTGGAGGCGTCCCGGATCGTCGCGCTCGCCGATGCCATTGCGGCACGGTCGGCGTGAGCGCGGGGCCCGAGGTCGACTCTCCAAGGATCGACGCCCCCGAAATCGACCTTCGCATCCGCGATCCGCGGTTGAGGGAATGGGGCTTCCCGCGCTGGGGGTCCGCGGCGGCGGCGGGCCTGGATCTCCATGCCTGCCTCGACGAGCCTCTGATCCTGAAGGCCCAGGCCCCCGCCATCCTGATCCCGGCGGGGTTCAGCGTGCTGATCGGCGATCCGGACTGGTGCGGCCTTATCTTCCCGCGTTCCGGACTCGGGCATCGCGACGGCCTCGTCCTGGGAAACGGCGTCGGTGTCATCGATGCGGATTACGAGGGGCCGCTCATGATCTCGGCCTGGAACCGAAATGCGGACCCGGCGGCCACGATAGAAATCCGCCCCGGCGACAGGATCGCGCAACTCGTCTTCACCCGGGTGACGCGGCCCGCCTTCACCATCGTCGACGCCCTCGATCCCGAGGAGCCGGCTCCGCAGTCGGGACGCGGGCAGGGCGGTTTCGGCTCGACCGGCCGACGCTAGGCCCGAATCCGGGGGAGCTGATGGCCTGAAGCGGCATCAGACCGGGTGTACGGCCTCGATTTCGCTTGATGGACACCGTGCCGGGCGCGCGGGCGATGGAACTCCTTGCTTTCACGGTCTAGCTTGCGTGCTTCGCCGCCTTCCGGATCGTCCGGAAGCCCCGGCGGCTTTGCGATGTCCGGAGAGACCGCGTCCCGATGCCCGCCGCGCCCGTATCCGCAGAACTCGCCTCGGCTCTCGTCGCTATCGTCTGTAACGCGACGCCGGCCCGTCTCGTCCTGAACCTGAGGGGGCTCGATTGCGCCATCCGGCTGGTCACCGGGGCGCAGGCCGCGGCGAGCGACGAGCTCTTCAAGCCGGCGGACCTCATCATCGTCATGCATGCGCCGGATGACGGGATCGACGCGCTCACGGCGATCCGCGCCCTACGCAGCCACCCCCGTCATGCCCGCACGGCGATTCTCGTCCTCGGCCCCTCCGCCGCCCTGCGTCCGGCATCCATCGAGGCGGGCGCCACCGACGTCATGATCGATCCCCTCGATCCCCTCGATCTGCAGATCCGGGTGCGCAACCTCGTCGAACTCGCTCTGGCGCGGCAACGCGTCGATCGACAATCGGACGGGATGGATCCGGAGACCGACCGCGCCGGTGTGGATGCGGCCCTCAGGGAGCGCGAGATCATCCGCCGTCTGATGCTGGCCGCCGAGTTTCGTGACGATCAGGCGGGGGATCACCTGACGCGGGTCGCGGGGTGCGCCATCGCCATCGCCGAGGGGCTCGGTCTGTCGGAGGCCGATGCCAACGATATCGCCCTCGCCTCGACGATGCACGATATCGGCAAGATCAGCATTCCCGACAGCATCCTGATGAAGCCGGGCCCCCTGAGCGAAAGCGAGCGCGAGGAGATGAAGCTGCATGCGGTTCGCGGCTACCACGTGCTCCACGACAGTCCATCGCACCTGCTGCGCCTCGCCTCCGATATCGCCCTGACCCATCACGAGCGTTGGGATGGCGGCGGGTATCCGCAGGGCCTCAGCACGACGCAGATCCCCCTCGCCGGACGCATCGTCGCCGTTGCCGACGTGTTCGATGCCCTGATCTCCGAGCGGGTCTACAAGAAGGCCTGGACGCCCGAAGCCGCGCGCCGGCACCTCGAGGAGCATGCCGGCACGCATTTCGATCCGGCCTGCGTCGCCGCCTTCCTGTCGCGCTGGGACGACATTCTCGGGCTCGTCGAGTCCGGCCCGCCCGAGCGGGCAGCCTGAAACCTTCGCGGGATCAGGTATCGGCGACGCCGGCCTCGTCCTGTGCCTGGAGCACGTCCGGCCGCGGCATCGAGATGATGTTGTAGCCGGAATCGACGAAATGGACTTCGCCGGTGACGCCGCCGGACAGGTCTGAGAGCAGGTAGACCGCCGAGCCGCCCACCTCTTCGAGGGTCACGGTGCGGCGCAGGGGGGCGTGCGCCCGCTGGTGGTTGAACATCAGCCGGGCATCGGCGATGCCGGCGCCGGCCAGGGTCCGCATTGGGCCGGCCGAGAGGGCGTTCACGCGGATTCCCTCCGGGCCGAGATCGCCGGCGAGGTAGCGCACGGACGCTTCGAGCGCCGCCTTGGCGACACCCATGACGTTGTAGTTCGGCATGATCCGAGTCGAGCCGCCATAGGTCAGCGTCAGCATCGAACCGCCGTTGCGCATGCGCTTGGCCGCGCGCTGCGCGATCTCGGTGAAGGAGAAGCACGAGATCACCATGGTCCGCGAGAAATTCTCCCGGCTGGTCACATCGACGTAGCGGCCCTTGAGCTGTGCCTTGTCCGAGAACCCGATGGCGTGGACGACGAAATCGATCCCGTCCGTGAAACGCTCGTCCAGGGTCGCGAACAGGGCGTCGACGCTGGCGATGTCTTCCACGTCACAGGGGATGACGACGTCGGATCCGAGCGAGGCGGCGAGCGGCTTGACGCGGCGGCCCAGGGCCTCGCCCTGATAGGTGAAGGCCAGTTCCGCACCATGGGCACGAAGGCTTTTGGCGATGCCCCAGGCAATGGAGTGATCGTTGGCGACACCCAGGATCAGGCCGCGCTTGCCTGCCATCAAACCCGTCATGCGTTTCCCCGCGTCCATCTCGCCGAAGTCTCGGACAATTCCGGCTGTTGTGAAGACGCTTAGCGCGGGCGCGGACAGACTGTCCAATCGGGCCGGGAAGATGGACGAAAGATGGACGTCCAAGCTTGGCTAGCAGGTCGGTCGCCAGAGATGGTCAGAAGTAGCCGCGCGTCTCGTCGAGGGCCGAGTCGACGAGAGATTGTTTGGCATAGATGCAGGCGGTGGCCGCAACACCGACGCCGCCGATCGCGCCCAGGGAAATCAGGATCGTCACCATCGCATCCTCGCCGGCTTCTCTCCACGAAACGCGAGGTTGAATCCGCGGTTCCGGGAAAAAGGCCGACGGCACGCCAGTATGGCCGAAGTACAGGTCGGCGAGCGTGGCCGTTCAGGCGTCGATGTGCTTCAGAACCAGCGTCGCGTTGGTTCCACCGAAACCGAACGAGTTCGACAGGACATGGCCTAGTGTGGCATTGTCGCGGCGCTGCCGCAGGATCGGCATGTCGGCGAAGGCCGGGTCGAGCTCGTCGATATGCGCGCTCTCGCAGATGAAGCCGTTCTGCATCATCAGGAGCGAGTAGATCGCCTCCTGCACGCCGGTCGCCCCGAGGGAATGGCCGGTCAGCGACTTCGTGCCCGAGATCGGCGGGCAATCGTCGCCGCGGCCGAAGACCTCGCGGATCGCCTCGATCTCCTTGAGGTCGCCCACTGGCGTCGCGGTAGCATGCGGGTTGATGTAGTCGATCCTGGCGCCCTTCAGCCCTTCGATCGCCTGGCGCATGCAGCGCACCGCACCTTCGCCGGAGGGAGCGACCATGTCGTGGCCGTCGGAGGTGGCACCGTAGCCGGCGATCTCGCCGTAGATCCGGGCACCGCGCGCCTTGGCGTGCTCCAATTCCTCGAGCACGAGGACGCCGGCGCCGCCGGCGATCACGAACCCGTCGCGGTTGAGGTCGTAGGCACGCGAGGCGCGGGCGGGCGTATCGTTGTAGCGCGAGGACATGGCACCCATCGCGTCGAACAGGACCGAGAGCGTCCAGTCGAGATCCTCGCAACCGCCGGCGAAGATGATGTCCTGGCGTCCGCCCTGGATGACTTCCGCCGCATTGCCGATGCAATGGTTGGAGGTCGCGCAGGCCGAGGAGATCGAATAGTTCACGCCCTTGATCTTGAACCATGTCGCCAGCGTCGCCGACGCGGTCGAGGACATGGCCTTGGGCACCGCGAAGGGGCCGACGCGCTTGGGGCCCTTCTCAAGAGCGATGTTCGCTGATTCGACGATGGATTTCGTCGAGGGGCCGCCGGATCCCATGATGATCCCGGTGCGGTCGTTCGAGACGTCGCCGGCCTCGAGACCGGCATCGCGGATCGCCTGATCCATGGCGATATGATTCCAGGCGGTGCCCCCGCCATGGAAACGCATGGCGCGTCGGTCGACGACACCCTCGGGATCGAGGCTCGGACGTCCCTCGACCTGACTGCGGAAACCGTGTTCTGCATAGGAGGCCGAATGGCCGATGCCGGATTTCGCCTCGCGCAAGGAGGCGAGGACTTCCTGGGTGTTGTTGCCGATGGACGAGACGATACCCATCCCGGTGATGACGACACGCCGCATGGAAACGCTCTTCTCTTTCGCCGAAGCGCGATCGCGCCGACGCCTGTCAGGTAGGACGATGTCGAGGCAATCTCAACCACCGGAATGCCGGTGGCTTCCGAGATGCCTTCGCCGAAGTGGCTAGCTTTGGGCCTGGAACAGGGCGACCCGCAGGTCCTTGGCATCGTAGATTCTGGCGCCGTCCGCTTCCAGCCAGCCATCGGCGATGCCGAGGACGAGCTTGCCCTGGCGGACGCGCTTGATGTCGATGCCGTAGACGACCTTGCTGACGGTCGGGAGGACCTGATCGCTGAACTTGACCTCGCCGACCCCGAGCGCCCGGCCGCGGCCCGGAGCGCCGAGCCAGCCGAGATGGAAGCCGACGAGCTGCCACAAGGCGTCGAGACCGAGGCAGCCGGGCATCACCGGATCGTTCTTGAAATGACAACCGAAGAACCAGAGGTCCGGCCGCACGTCGAACTCCGCCAGCACGTGACCTTTGCCGTAGGCGCCGCCCTCGGTCCCGATCGAGGTGATGCGGTCGAACATCAGCATCGGAGGCAGGGGAAGCTGGGCGTTGCCAGCGCCGAACAGCTCGCCACGGCCGCAGGCCAGCAACTCCTCATGGGAGTAATGGGAGGCGCGGGCAACGGTCTGGTCTGAACCGGCGGGGACGTGCGATTCGGATTCGGAAGACATGATCGGTGTGTCGGTCCTTGGTGGAGGGCGCAGTCGGAACGCCGGACATCGCCCCGGAACGCCGCAGCGACCGTGACGCCCAAAGGTCACGGCCCGTGCGAGCCCGCGAGCGGCGCTTCGTTAACACAGCGGCTTAGCGCCTCAAAACATCTCCTCTCATCTCAATGAAATAGAATGACTTTAAAGAAGACGCATGTTCACAATGCGTAGCCGCTCATCACGACGCTTGGGTTGCGACAAGGGGGGCGGTTCGTATACGGTATTGGATGTATTCTGTTCGTTCGCGAGATGTCAGTACCGCCGATGTCCAACTTGCTGCCGCTGCAGGCCATGCTGAACGCACGTGGCGCTTCCGTCGATTCCGCCTCGGTGGCGGGGCGTCGTGGTTGCCCCTTGTCCGACCTGCGCGATCGCCTGCGTCGCGCCGGTCTCCGGCCCACCCGCCAGAGGCTCTCCCTCGGCTGGCTGCTGTTCGGACGCGGCGACCGCCACCTGACGGCGGAAATGCTCTACGACGAGGCCATGCGCGCCAAGGTGCCGGTCTCGCTCGCCACCGTCTACAACACCCTCCATCAGTTCACCGAAGCCGGGCTCTTGCGCCAGCTGGCCCTCGATGGATCGAAGGCCTATTTCGACACCAACCCGAGCGAGCACCACCACTTCTTCCTCGAAGACGAGGGACAGGTGCTGGACATGCCCGATTGCGGCATCACCGTCGATTCGCTGCCCGACGCGCCCGAGGGCATGGAGATCGCCGGCGTCGAAGTCATCGTCCGCCTGCGCCGCCGGCATGGTGCGCGCGCTTCCTGAAGCGCCCGCCCGCATCTCGAAGGATGGAGCAAGGCCCGGTTCCGCCGGGCCTTTTTCCTAGGCAGCGTATCAGGCCCGCTCAGTCGATCTTCTCGTTGGGATAGACGCCCCAGAGCCGGTCCTGGCGGATATAGCCATCGACATCGCCGCTCTTCTGCGGCAGCGCGACGATCACCCTGCACCAGCTTCCGGTGCAGCTCTTGACGTTGCCGATGACGCCGGCCTGGAGCCTGGCCTCCACGCCCGATCCGTCATCCGCCCGCGCGTGGAGCGGAATCGCGGCATCTCCCCCCTTGGCCGCCATGACGATGGAGGTGCGCCGGCCGGACAGGAGCGAGTGAAGGACCCAGCCCTCCGTGCCTTCGGAATCGCGGATGCGCCGCCATGTTTCGAACTCGGCGACGATCTCGATCGGTAGCCCAGCACGCTGGAACACCCAGAGCGTCCTGTGATCCTTGGACGGACCCTCGCGCAGGTTGACCCGGTCGGTCTTGAGGCTGGCGTAGCGCGGCAGCGGAAGCTTTGTCACCGGCCCGAGGCCCGTCTCCGGGCCGGCACCTGATGCCGGTGCCGCCAGGGCCGCCGACGAAACCGCGAGGAGGGCCGCGGCGAGCCATGACGTGAGGCACGTCACGAAGCCGGTGAAGAGCGGGAGAGCAGGCAGGCGCGTCATCGATCTTCCCAAAGGTTCGCGATCGTCATCGCCACGATCGGCGTCGTGCATCCTCGTCCGCGCGGCCCGCGTGGACGCTGCTTCGAGCGCATCGCGCGCGGGGCACGTTGTGTTCCGTTCCCTCTCTGGTAGAGAGGCCTCGGGAACCGGCAGCCGAGGCGTCGGAGCTACGGGACCTGTCTGGCCGATGCGTGGTTAATACCAGGTCAAGCCTCGGCACGAACCGCGGCTCCCGTTCGCGTCACATGCCGCGCCGGGCGGGCCATCGGAACCATGCGCGGGCGATGACCGGCGCAGCAGAAACGTTCGCGGAGGGTGCATGTCGTCGTTGAAGCGCAAGCCACTCGTAGTGGTCACGCGTCGCCTGCCGGAGGTGGTCGAGGCACGCATGCGCGAGTTGTTCGATATCCGCCTCAACCCCGACGACAAGCCGATGAGCTCCGAGGCGCTGGCCTCCGCGTTGCGCGAGGCCGACGTGCTCGTCCCCACCGTCACCGACGAGATCGATTCCGGCCTCCTCGCCCAGGCGGGGCCGAACCTGCGACTGATCGCGAATTTCGGCAACGGCGTCGACCATATCGATGTCGCCGTCGCGCTGGAGCGCGGCATCACCGTCACCAACACGCCCGGCGTCCTCACCGAGGACACCGCCGACATGACCATGGCCCTGATCCTCGCCGTGGCGCGCCGCGTCACCGAGGGCGCGCGGATCATCCCGGACGACAATTGGGATGCGGGCTGGTCGCCGACCTGGATGCTCGGCCGCCGGATCACCGGCAAGCGCCTCGGCATCGTCGGCATGGGCCGGATCGGCCAGGCTTTGGCTCGCCGCGCCAAGGCGTTCGGGCTGCAGATCCACTATCACAACCGACGCAAGGTGCCCGCTCAGATCGAGCGCGAACTCGACGCGACCTACTGGGAATCCCTCGACCAGATGCTGGCGCGCGTGGATATCGTCTCGGTCAATTGCCCGCACACGCCGGCGACCTACCACCTGCTCTCGGCCCGCCGCCTCAAGCTGCTCAAGCCGGAGGCGATCGTCGTGAACACCGCTCGCGGTGAAGTGATCGACGAGACCGCCCTCGCGCGCCTGATCGAGGCGGGCGAGATCTCCGCGGCCGGTCTCGACGTGTTCGAGCAGGAGCCGGCCGTGAGCCCGCGCCTCGTCAAGCTGGCGCGGTCCGGCAAGGTCGTCCTGCTGCCGCATATGGGCTCGGCCACCCATGAGAGCCGGACCGATATGGGCGAGAAGGTCATCATCAACATCAAGACCTTCATGGACGGGCACCGTCCTCCGGACCGCATCCTGCCCAGCATGCTCTGACCTCGCTGCGGCCGCCGTCGATTCCGTCTCGGGGCTGGCCCCGGGACGACGCGCGAAGGGCGATTTGCACGAGGCTTGCAGGTTTGCGTGTCTATGTGCCGTTGCGTACCCAGGCCGTAGGAACGGGGCCCTGTCCGATACGTTGACCGGCGCCGAGGGCTCGTCGATCGAGCGTCGCGCATCGGGTAGAGTAGGAGCATCATGGCCGCGGAGACCCAGTCGACCGAGGCAAGCAGCGGAGCCACGATACCGTGCGACGATTTTCGTCGCTTCGCGGATTTCGTGCCGTTGATGATGTGGCGCTCCGATACCGAGGGGCAGGCGGTCCACCATAACGAGTGCTGGCTCGACTTCACCGGACGAAGCCGTGACGACGAACTCGGACATGGCTGGCGGCGGGGCCTGCATCCGGACGATTTCGAGCGGCATGCCGCGCTGGTCGCGGAGGCCTTCTCCTCCCGCAATCCGTACTCCATCGAGTTTCGCCTGCGCCGTCACGACGGTGCCTATCGCTGGCTCCTGAACAATGCCCGTCCCCTGACCGAGAACGGGGTCTTCCAGGGCTATCTCGGCTCCTGCTTCGACATCACCGACCGCAAGCGCGCCGAAGAGCATGCCGAGCACGCCCTCGTGGAGAAGGAGGCTCTTCTCGCCGAGGTCTATCATCGCGTGCGCAACAATCTCCAGGTGATGGTCAGCCTGATCGGGCTCTACGGTCGGGCGGCGCCACCACCCTGCCGTGGAAGTTTCGAAGCGCTCGGCCAGCGCGTCCGGGCCATCGCCCTCGTCCAGCAGCATCTGCATGAGGCGCCCCACATCGCCTCCATCGACCTGCGCGACTATCTCCACCGGCTGGCATCCGGCCTCGGCCAGTTGCGCCGGGCCGGCCGCATCGGCGTCGTGGTCGGGGGCAGCGGCACGAGCCTCGTCGAGCCTCGGACCGCCAATGCCCTCGGCATGATCGTCGCCGAAGTCGTGGCCGAATGCCTCGACGCCACGGCGGATTCGGTCTCGTGCACGATCGCGATCACCATCGACGCCAAGGCCGGCGCCCCGGTGCGCCTCACCATCGTATCCGGTGGCGATCAGACGGGGGGCGACGTGCAGGACGTCCCCAATCTCGGGCCGAGACTGGTCGCCGCCTATGCCGCGCAGGCCGAGATCGCGGTTCGCGGCACCGGCACGCATTCCGACCCGATGGAACTGCAATTGCCCGAAGCCCTGGTCCATGCCTCTGAATAGTGGGCTTTTGCGCGAAGACAGGGTCGCTCGGAGGTGGCCCGCTTCCTATATCGATGGGATGAGAGCCGCGTAGCGGCGCCTTCCGCCGGTATTCGCAGGCATCCTGTTCGCAAAGTCCGTTGCGCGAGAGTTCAGCCCACCATCATGCTTCCGCCCATCGAAACGATCATCGACAATTTCGGCATCCTCGACGAGGGGCCGGACCGGTACGAGTACCTGATCGAACTCGGCCGTGCCTTGCCGGCCTTCCCGGACGACCTGCTCACCGAGGAGAACCGGGTCCATGGCTGCGAGAGCCAGGTCTGGGTGGATTCCCACATCGATCGGTCGCAGGAGCCGCCGCGCCTCCACCTGCAGGGAACCAGCGATTCCGTGATCACCAAGGGTCTGATCGCCCTGGTGATGGCCTTGCACGACGGGAAGACGCCGACGGAGATCGCAGACGTCGACGTCTTCCAGGTCTTCAAGCACATCGGCCTCGGCGCCCATCTGACGTCGAAGCGTTCGAACGGCGTCCGCGCCATGGCCGAGCGCATCCACCGGGACGCGATCCGACTGACGGCTTGAGACGATCTACGTGCCTCAAGCCGTCTCGCGCCAGAGGCGCAGGCGCGAGTGGCTCGGCCCTACGGCTTCGCGCTCCAATCCGTAATGTTCCGCCAGACGCGCCAGGGCGATGCGGATGACGACCTTGGCCGAGCGTGCCGGCCAGCGCCGTTCCGCTTCTATCCTCTCCAGTCCCTTGATGAAGCCGCAGAGGTCGATCAGCAGCCCGGACAGGTCGCTGCCAACAGCATTGAGGGCGGCGCGCACGCGCTGTCGGGCGGCCAGCATGGCGTCGGAGCCCGCCGACGGGTCGCGGGGGCCGCCGCCATCGACCTTGACCCCGCTCCAGTCCGATCCCATCCGCGGCATCAGCGCGCCCATCGTCATGTCGCGGCGCAGGCGCTCGCCAGCCTCGAAACAGGCGGCATCGATCAGCGGCGTCCCGTCCCGGTCGCGACGCCGCGCCATCCAGGCGAGGGGGCTCTCGGACACGTCCCGCACCGGACGGCTCGGCTCGCCGTCGCCTTCGAGATCGAGATGCTGGGCGAGATACGGCATGCCCCGCCCGGCTCTCTCGCGCCGTAGCCGGGCGCGGCCTGCGGGGCTGATGGTGAGCCGGGCACGACGCCCCGCCGCCTGCTCGGCGAGATCGCAGGCCACGAGGGCCCGTCCGGCCTGTGCCCCATAGCGCCCGGAACACAGCGAGATCCCTGAACCGCCGCTCCGTACGATGATCTCGCCATCCGTGAGCGGATCGGGCAGCGCATAGGCTCCCTCCTCGTCGAGAGCTTCGAGAAGCCGGGTCGCATCGCGACCGAGATCGACCGGAATGCGCTTGTGGGCCTGTCGCCGACCCGTGTGACGATTGCTGGCGGTCCTAGCTATGTTCATGATATGTTCCATGACGTACGCAGCTGCAAACGCCGCAGCGCCAGGGAAGATAAAGGAAAAATGTCCTAACGCAAGTCTTGACAGAGGTTCGATCGAAGCGGACGAAGGCCGGGCGGCGCTGCTGTGTCGACGCCCGGCCCGATGCCTCAGGCGGCTTCGTCGTAGCTGCCGTTGCGGGTCTGGCCGAGGCCGATCGCCTTGGCGAGATCCGAACGCGCCTTGGCGTAGTTCGGCGCGACCATCGGATAGTCGGAGGGCAGGCCCCACTTCGCGCGATACTGTTCCGGGCTCATGTCGTACTTCGCGCGCAGGTGGCGCTTGAGCGATTTGAACACGCGTCCGTCTTCGAGGCAGATGATGTGGTCGGCAGTCACCGACTTCTTGACGGGAACGGCCGGCTGCTGCGGGGCGGACGCAACTTTGGTCTCGGCCTCACCGGTGACGATCTGGGTCAGAGAAGAGTGGATCCGGGTAATGAGCTGTGCAAGCTCGCCGACCGGGACGGGGTTGTTGCTTACGTAGGCCGAAACGATGTCGACCGTCAGTTCTACGAAGTCGGTCGAATTCTCAATGTCGCTCATTGTCCCAGATATTCCCTTTAGTACGGTATGGTTCAAGAATCGTTTTGCATACAAGCGATGAGCCGCTATGCGGACCGACCAACCGCTGCTGAAACTCGCGGCATCGCAGCGTCACCCACCGATGCTCTACGATGAAGGGCGAGGTAATCGCCATGTCCCTCGTTTATGATATTCAAGTTGATGTCGCAAGACGGTAGTCAGTCCTGAGGATATCCTCAATCGACTTTCCCGAAGGATATTTCAATTTAGCGTGATGTCGTATTGACGCACCATATTGTGTCGTCAAGTGACCATATCGGCAGTTGCAGATATGACCAGATCGCGCGTCGAGGTATGCCTCGATCCTCCGGCGCTGGACTGGCGCCGACTGCAAAAGACTTCTCCTGCCACCTTGCCCGTGAGCGCTGCGTGCGACACATGCAGGTCTCGACGGTGACGGCGACCGAAAACTGCCGCCCCTCACGCTATTGCGCCGACGCTGGTTGGCAACCGTATAGGTCTATCCATGGACGATCTTTTCCACGTGGAAAGCAAGCCGCCCGTCGCTGAGGTGCGATCCCACACGTTCTTCGTCCACGGCCGATCAATTTCTGACAATTACGCTTGGCTGAAGGCGGAGAACTGGCGCGACGTCCTGAAGGATCCTGCTGCGCTTCCGACCGACATCCGCACACATCTCGATGCGGAGAATGCCTATACCCAAGCGGCGCTCGGTGATCTTGGTTCCTTACGGAAGACACTTGTCGCCGAGATGCGCGGGCGCATCCGTGAGGACGATAGCGGCGTGCCCGAGCCGGACGGCCCCTTCGCCTACTACACCCGCCATCGCGAGGGCGGTCAGCATCCCCTCGTCTGCCGCCGCCCGCGAACGGTGGTGGTGATCCCCGGCCAGGGGGCGGAGACGGCCGGAACCGGTGGTCCCGAACCGGGCGAGGTGATCCTGCTCGACGGCGACGAGGAGGGCAGGGGCCTGCCCTTCTTCGAACTCGCGGCGGCAGTGCATTCGGACGATCATGCCCGGCTCGCCTGGAGCGCGGATTCCAAGGGATCGGAGCTCCATACGATCCGTGTCCGCGACCTCGACACGGGCGAGGATCTCGCCGACCGGATCGAGGCGACGACCGGCGAGGTGGTCTGGTCCGCCAACGGGCTGGCGTTCCATTACGTCGCCGTCGATGACAATCACCGTCCCGCCCGCGTCATGCGCCACGTGATCGGCACGGAGCAGGCCAGCGACACGATGCTCTACGAGGAGCAGGATCCTGGCTTTTTCGTGCATATCGAGACGACGCAGTCGCGCGACTACCTCTCGATCACCGCGAGCGACCACGAAACATCCGAGGTCCACCTCCTGGATCGTAAATCCGCGGACGCATCCCTGCTCTGCGTCCAGAAGCGCGAGCCGCTGCTGATCTATTCGGTGGAGAATTGGGGGCCGCACCTCTTCATCCTCACCAATGCCGACGGGGCCGAGGACTTCAAGATCGTCACCACCCGCGTGGAAACGCCAGGCCGCGCCCATTGGACCGACCTGATCCCGCACCGGCGCGGCGTGATGATCCGGCATCAGCACGTCATCGCCGACCATCTCGTCCGGCTAGAGATCGAGAATGCGCGGCCGCGCATCATCGTTCGCGATTCGAAGGGCAGCGAGCACAGCGTGGCCTTCGCCGAGGAAGCGTATTCGCTCGGCCTCCAGCCCGGGCACGAATTCGAGACGGCGGTGATCCGTTTCACCTATTCCTCGATGACGACGCCGGCCGAGACCTACGATTACGATTGCTCCACGCGCGCCCGGCAATTGCGCAAGCGACAGACGATCCCGAGCGGACACGATCCCGCCGCCTACGTGACGCGGCGGATCTTCGCCACGGCGCCGGATGGCGAGAGCGTGCCGATCTCGCTGCTCCACCGCCGTGACCTCGTCCTCGACGGTTCGGCGCCGCTCCTGCTCTACGGCTACGGCTCCTACGGCACGCTGATGCCGGCCTCTTTCCGCACCAACCTGTTGTCCCTGGTGGATCGCGGCTTCGTCTACGCCATCGCGCATGTCCGCGGCGGCACGGAGAAGGGCTGGCACTGGTACATGGACGGCAAGCGGAACAAGAAGCCGAACACCTTCTCGGACTTCGTCGCCTGCGGCCGCGCCCTCGCGGAGGCCGGGTACACGACGCCGGGGCGGATCGTCGCCCATGGCGGATCGGCCGGCGGGATGCTGATGGGGGCGGTGGCCAACCTCGCGCCCGAACTCTTCGCCGGGATCGTCGCCGACGTGCCGTTCGTCGACGTGCTCAACACCATGCTCGACGGCGACCTGCCGCTCACGCCACCGGAATGGCCCGAATGGGGCAATCCGGGCGCGAGCGTGGAGGCGTTCGAGACCATCCTCTCCTACTCGCCCTACGACAACGTGGCGGCCAAGGCCTATCCGGCGATCCTTGCGCTCGGCGGTCTCACCGACCCGCGCGTGACCTATTGGGAGCCGGCGAAATGGGTCGCACGCCTGCGCGCCACGATGACGGGGGGAGGGCCGATCTTCATGCGGGTCAACATGGAGGCCGGCCATGGCGGGGCGGCGGGGCGCTTCGACCGCCTGGAGGAAGTCGGCCTGATCTACGCCTTCGCGCTGCGGGCGGTGGGCAGGGCCGAGGCCTGATGGCCCTGACGGCCTGACCCTTCAGAGATCCGCGGCGCCTCAGGGCTGCGGAATCGCCTGGGGCGCCGCGTTCTGGCGTGCGGCGTCCTCGTCGGCACGGAGGCGGGCGCGCCGCTCCGCCTCCTCGGACGCGGCCCTCTCCGCCGCCGCCTTTTCCGCCGCAGCCTTGTCGGCCGCGGCTTTGAGCGCGGCGGCGCGAGCCTTGTCCATCTCGATCCTGGCGCGTCGGCGCTGGCGCTCAAGCTGGTCGGCCTCGAACAGCTCGATCTTCTCGAGTTCGCGCTGGAGCACCATCGCGGCGAGGCCGTTGGTCAGCGGCCCGGTATCGACGCTGCGCTCGGGCTTGGCGATGGGGCCGGAATAGCCGAGCTGGACCGCTGGACTTCCGGCTGTCCATCCCTTCGGGGCTCTGTCGCTCGTCAACGTGCCGCGCGCCTCGACCCGTCCGGTGGCGAGGTTGACGGACAGGGTACCGGCCCAGCGCGGTCCGCCGAGATCGAAGGCGACGGGGCCTGCCCGCAACGACCCGCCGACGAGGGTCGTCGGCGCCGTCACACTTCCCTTCACCGCCATCGGCGCGGCGGCGAGCTCCTCGGCGACGAGGGTCTGGAGGCGCCCGTCACGCAGCGGATCGTCCTCGGCGAGAACCCGGACGAGGGCGCGCTCGATCCCGCCGGGGTCGCCGCCGGGAAGAACGAGATCCGTCAGGCCGAGATCGCCGCTGCCTCCGAGGTTGTTCGCCATGCTGGCGAGGCTCTGGCCCGAGGCACCGAAGCGCAGGGACAGGCTGGCTCGTCCGGAGACGGGTCCCGGACCGGCGAGGTCGGCGATGGACGCGTCGCTCAAGGACCCTTCGCCGGAAATGGCCGCGGCACCGCCCTGCCGGGACAGGGTGACGCTGCCGGTGAGGCGGCCTCCGGCGACGCGGCCGTTGAAATCGCGGAGCGTCAGGACGCCGTTGTCGAGCCGGGCACCGAAGGCCGCACCCTCGGCGGTGAAGCGGCGGCCGAGATCGAGGGCATCCACCCTGACCTCGAGGTCGATCGGCGGCCGGGACGGCGGAGGAGCCGCGAAACGCGCCCCGTCGCCGGCATCCGGCTTCTTCGCCTCGGTCGGAATGATCAGGGCCGAAGCGAGCCAGGGCAGTGAGAGCCGGCCCAGGGCCACGCTGCCGAAGATGTCGCCGTCGGGCGAGCGGTTGAGATTGGCGAGGACCGTGCCTTCCGCGATGCGCCCCGTCACGTCCGCATGGGCATCGCGCCCGGCCCGCGACAATCCCACCTGGAACTCCGCCGGCAATGGTGAGGGCAGGGCGGCCGTGCTGCCGGCGAGCATGAGGAAGGGGGCGAGGTCGGAGGTCTTCACCTGGATCTCGCCCGCTTCCGGCGGCGCACGGCCCGGCCCGGGCACGACCGGCTTCACCGTGGAGAGCGTGAGGTCGGCGATGGTGCCGGAGATGTCGAGGCCGAGGGGCGGCACCGATCCGTCGGCGGTGGTCCGGCCGCGCGTTCCGGTGATGCGCAGGGCCGCTCCCTTGCGCAGAGCGGCCACGTCCTCCCGCTCGAACCAGCGGCCGGCGATGGGCGTCGTGAGTTCGAGCGAAAGATTGTCGATGCGGCCGGCCCGCGCGAGCAGATCGAGGTCGAGGTTGCCGCCCGCCGCGGTTCCGCTGGCGCTGGTGCGCAGCGTGTCGGCGGCACCCGCTTCGCGCTCCAGGGTCACGGCGAGATCGAGGGCGCCGGCGCGCAGGAAGGCCGGGATCATCCGGGCTTCGGCGATCCAGATCCGGTCGAGGAGAGCCATCAGGGGAGCGGCCACGGGCGCCGACATCCGGCCCGAGATGCGGCCGGACCCGTCAGGGGCGATCCGGCCGGAGAGCTTGGCGTTGGCACCGGCGAGGTCGGTGACGTCGAGGCTGCCGACATCGAGGCTCGCCCCGTCGGATTGGATGCTCGCCGCGATCGTACCGTTGCCCGAATGGGCGCCGGCGGGTCCGTAGCGCACGTCCCGCGCCTGGATCGTCAGGCCGATATCGTGGTCGTGCAGCCCGTTGAGCACACCGCCGAAGGCCGGCAGGGTGGCGATGTCGATGCCCTGGGCCGAGAGCTGGGCGTCGAACCGGCCGCGCCCGGCCGCTTCCGCCTGGGTAAAGCGGGCATTTCCGGTGATCCGCGCCTCGCCGAGGGAGAGGCGCAGATTGCGCAGCGACACGGTGGGGCTGGCCGCCGACAGATCCGCCGAGGCCTGGATCGGTCGGCCGTCCATCACCGCGATGGCCGGACCGCCGAGGCCGAACTTGCGCAGGTAGCGGCCGAACCCGTCCGATGCGGCCGCGTCGAGGGAGACGTTGCCGGTGAACCGCGGCGTCGGCTGCGTATCGAGCTCGCCGGAGGCGGTCAGCGCCGCCTCTCCCGGGGCCGTCACCGAGAAGCGCCGGAGCGCGAGGCCTCCGGTCCGGTCGAACGTGCCGGACAACCGGAGATTTGACCATTCGTCGAGACCGAGGGCGATGCTCTCCAGGGACAGGTCGAGATCGACCATCATCGGCAGTTCGGAGCCGGCCCTCGGCATACCGCGCGCGAGGAGGGCCTGTCCTCCGGTGGAGAGCAGGAAGGCGTCGAGGTCGAGGCGACGGGCCTCCAGCGTCAGGGCCGCCCTCCAGCTCCGCAGGTCGATCCGTCCCGTGCCGGCGAGACGCATGGCCTGGCCGCCGGGATCGATCTCGGCCTTCACCTCGGAGAAGCGCACCAGGGGGCCGCGCGCCTTGAATGCGCCGCCGAGGGAGAACGGCAGGTAGGCGCCCGCCACCTGGACAGGCGGCCCGACCACGATCCGGGCCGTCCCCTCCGCCTTCGGGATCATCGCCCGCAGGGTGCCGGCCGCCGGCGGGGCCTCGCCCGCCATCGGCTCGAGCCGGATGCGGGTGTCGGCCTCGAAACGCGGATGGGTGTCGCCGCCGCCGGAGAACTTCACGGCGACGCTACCGTCATCCGCGGGCTCGCCGGTGGCGATGCGGAAGGGAACCGCGCCGGACATTCCCTCGATCCGCCACGGCCCGAGGAGGCGGGGCGCGGAGAGATGCACCGTCTCGGCCCTGACCTGATCGGTGCGCCCGCTCCGCGGCACCAGGGTGGTCAGGATGACCTGCCCGATGGACAGGCCCTCAATGGCGAGATCCTGGGAGGACAAGGTTTGGTAGAGGTCGGCGGGCAGGCGGACCGCGTCGTCCTCGCTGATCGGCAGCTTGATCTCGGCGCGCCCGATCCGCGTCTCGGTGAAGCGGATCTCGCCCGTGAGGAGCGGCGAGAGCGCGATCTCGGCCTTGACGAGCTGGAGGTCGAGGGCCGGCCTGTCGGCCTGTCCGCCAATGCGCAGGCGGTCGACGCGCAGGCTCGGCGAGGGCAGGAGCCTCACCCTGATCCGCCCTTCGGTATGGGCGTCGAGGCCGAGGGAATGCCCGATGGTCCGGTCGACCAGCGTGCGGTAGCTCTCCCAGGCCACCAGGGGCGGGACGGCGAGGGCCGCGACGAGGATCAGGATGACGGCGCCCGCCAGCGCGGTCAGGATGTCTCGCACCGTCTTGGTTTCCGCCTCGCTCCGCCCCGGCCTCGGGGCTGGTCCTGCGGCGGGCACGTCGTCTCACCGGTCATGATGCCCGGTCGCGCCCCCACGCCTTGCGGCATAGCACAACGGCCCCGGCTTCGCGCCAGGGCCGAGGCTGATCGTCAACAGGGGCGGCGTCTGCCCGGCCCCGGCCGGTTCAGCGGCGCGGGACGACGCTGGGTCCGGTCGGCGCCGGACGGGTAACCTCGTTGCGCTGCATCTGCATCCGGATCTGGTTGTTCTCGAATTGCTGCTGATGCCGGACGCCGCGGATTTCGCTCTGGGTCGCGAGGCGGTCGTTGGTGTCGTTGAGCGACCGCGTGCCGGGCGACTGGGCCATGGCCGGGGACAGGCCGAGACCCGCGGCCACGGTCAGGGCGGAGAGGGCGGAAAACAGGGCGGCACGCATGAAACGTCCTTCGTGGATGATCGTCACGTTATGGTGAGACGACGCCCGAGGGGAAACCGCGGTTCCGATCCTGCATGCAATTCGGACCCGGGCCGTCGCCCCGACCCTCGACGCCGTTCGCGTTTTGGTCCAGGGATGCAGGCATGAAACAGCATCCCGACGCAGCGGCGGCCACCGTGCCGGCCCCGGCCTCCGGCGTGGCGGCCGAGGCCGCGCAGACCTCCATCGCCGCCCGTGCCATGGCCTCCCTCAGGCCGCAGGGCTCGCCCTATCTCGAAGGGCTGAACCCCGAGCAGCGCCGGGCCGTCGAGACCACGGAGGGGCCCGTCCTGGTGCTCGCGGGCGCCGGCACCGGCAAGACCCGGGTGCTCACCACGCGGATCGCCCACCTCGTCTCGACGGGCAAGGCGCGGCCCTACGACATCCTGTCGGTGACCTTCACCAACAAGGCCGCGCGCGAGATGAAGCACCGGATCGGCGCCCTCATCGGCCCGGCCGGCGAGGGGATGCCGTGGCTCGGCACCTTCCATTCCATCGGCACCAAGATCCTGCGCCGGCATGCCGAGATGGTCGGGCTGAAATCCGACTTCACGATTCTCGGCATGGACGACCAGCTGCGCCTGATGAAGCAGGTCATCGTCGACCAGAACATCGACGAGAAGCGCTGGCCCGCCCGCGCCCTGTCCTCGGCCATCGACGGTTGGAAGAACCGCGGCCTCCTGCCCGAGCAGGTGCCACCCGGCGAGGCTGGGGCCTTCGCCTTCGGCAAGGGCGGCGCTCTCTACACCGCCTATCAGGCGCGGCTGCTCACCCTGAACGCCGCCGATTTCGGCGATCTCCTGCTGCTCTGCCTCAAGCTGTGGCGCGAGAACCCGGACGTGCTCGCCAATTACCAGCAGCGCTTCCGCTACATCCTGGTGGACGAGTACCAGGACACCAACGTCGCCCAGTATCTCTGGCTGCGCCTGCTGGCGCAGGGCCACCGCAACGTCGCCTGCGTCGGCGACGACGACCAGTCGATCTACGGCTGGCGCGGGGCCGAGGTCGACAACATCCTGCGCTTCGAGCACGACTTCCCCGGCGCCGTGGTGGTGCGGCTGGAACGCAACTACCGCTCCACGGGCCATATCCTCGCCGCCGCCTCGGGGCTGATCGCCAAGAACGAGGGCCGCCTCGGCAAGACCCTCCGCACCGAGGACGTGGCCGGGGAGAAGGTGACGGTGTCCGGCGCCTGGGATTCCGAGGAAGAGGCGCGCCAGCTCGGCGAATCCATCGAGAGCCTGCAGGCCAAGCAGCACCCCCTCTCCGAGATCGCCGTGCTCGTGCGGATCTCGGCGCAGATGCGCGAGATCGAGGACCGTTTTGTCCAGCTCGGTCTGCCCTACCGCGTCATCGGCGGCCCGCGCTTCTACGAGCGCGCGGAGATCCGCGACGCGCTGGCGTATCTCCGCGTCACCATGAACCCGGCCGACGACCTCGCCTTCGAGCGCATCTTCAACACCCCCAAGCGCGGCCTCGGCGACGCTACCTTGCAGATCCTGCACGGCTATTCCCGCTCGCAGCGCGTGCCGCTGCTCCAGGCGGCGCGCAGCCTGATCGAGACCGACGAGCTGAAGCCGCGCGCCCGCTCGGGCGTGCGCGCGCTGGTGGAGAGCTTCTCCCGCTGGGCGCGGATGGTCGGCACGCAGCCCCATTCCGAGGTGGCCCAGACCATCCTGGAGGAATCCGGCTACACGGAGATGTGGCAGAAGGACAAATCCGCCGACGCGGCAGGTCGCCTGGAGAACCTCAAGGAGTTCGTGCGCTCCATGGAGGAGTTTCCGGATATGGCCGCCTTCCTCGAACACGTCTCCCTGGTGATGGAGGCGAGCGAGCAGGAGGGAGCCGACAGGGTCTCGCTGATGACGCTCCACGCCGCCAAGGGGCTGGAGTTCGACACCGTGTTCCTGCCCGGCTGGGAGGACGGCCTGTTCCCCAACCAGCGGGCGCTGGACGAGAGCGGCCGGGCCGGCCTGGAGGAGGAGCGTCGCCTCGCCCATGTCGGCCTGACGCGAGCCCGCAAGCGCGCCAAGCTGTCCTTCGCCGTCAACCGGCGCATCCACGGCCTGTGGTCCTCCACCGTGCCGAGCCGCTTCATCGACGAGTTGCCGGCGAGCGCCGTGGACGTGGTCGATGCCCCGGCGCATTTCTCCGCCGGCGCCTCGCGCTTCGACCGCAACCCGACCCCGTTCGGTTCGTCCTACGCGACGCCGGGCTGGCAGCGGGCGCAGGCCAATACGGCCGGCAACCAGGGTTTCGGCCAAAGTAGCGGACAAGGTTTCGGACGATCGTCCTCGTCCGGCCGGAACAATGGCGGCCCTCGCCAGATCGAGGGTGAGCTGGTCGCGAAGTCGACGGGGGCGCCATCGGCGTTTTCGGACGGGATGCGGGTCTTCCACACCAAGTTCGGCCCCGGCAACGTGGCGGCCGTGGACGGCAACAAGCTCACCGTTGACTTCGACAAGGCCGGCCGCAAGATGGTCCTCGACAGCTTCATCCAGCCAGGATGATGCGTCCCGCCGGCCGCAGCCGACAGGTGTCGCGGTCCCGGCCGGTTCCGCCCCTCGCGAGGGGCCATGGAGGCCGTGGTCGAGATGGATGCTTCGTCATCCCGCTGTCTCCCTCTCGAAGAACCGTTCTCGACTGTCGTTTCCGCGTCCTCGACACGAAATTCTGCCACAGGATCGAGAATTCGCTCCGTCATGCCGCTGTCGCCACATGCACGGCATGCTGTGTGCGTGGGTGATTCGTGGCTCATCGACGCGGGGGGCGAAACTTTCGCGGGAGCCGGGACATCCTCAGACCAAGTCGTCCACAGGCGATGCTGAGATACATGGAACTGATAGACCTGCCATCGGATTATCTTGTTAAGGATTAAGGAGGATAGTGTAGGAAATCTTATCAGGGGCAGGGCGCGTAAGCAGGTCGAAGATCAGTTGAACCCTAGTTGGCAAGTCCAGTTGGAGTGTTGATCGATGAAAAGACGGCGCACACGACTTGAGCTGGTAGAGGACCGCCCGGTGCGGCTGCACCGCACCCGGTTCGACGACGAGCGTAACTTAAGCCCGATCCAGCCTCTCACCGACCGGCAGGCGGAATACCTGGACGCCCTCGCCGTCAACAAGCAGGTCATCGTCCTTGGACCGGCCGGCACCGGCAAGACCTACATCGCCGGAACCCGCGCCGCGGACCAGCTTCGCCAGCGCCGTATCGCCAAGGTCATCATCACCCGCCCCAACGTTCCGTCGGGCCGCTCGCTGGGCTTCTTCCCCGGCAGCCTCGAGGAGAAGATCGCACCCTGGGTCACGCCTCTGACCGAGACGATGAAGGAGCGGATGGGCGACGCCGCCTACGAAATCGCCATGAAGACCGGCGACATCGAGGTCGTTCCCTTCGAGGTCATGCGCGGACGCACCTTCAAGAACTGCCTCGTGATCCTCGACGAAGCGCAGAACACCACCACCGCCGAGATCAAGATGTTCCTGACCCGCATCGGAGACGATTGCCAGGTCATCATCAACGGCGACGTGTCTCAGACCGACCTGCGCGAGACGTCGGGCCTCAGAACCGTGATCCATCTCGTGAAAAGCCGCATGATGCAGATCCCGATCGTCGAATTCACCCTCGACGACATCGTTCGCTCGGGCATCTGCGCCGAATGGGTACGGGCTTTCGAGGAAACGAAACTCTGACTTGAGTGTTGTCTGCGGCGGGCCGAACCGGGCCCGGCGCACCTCTCGAC
>NZ_JBHTND010000001.1:68253-299457 GCF_042679825.1 Methylobacterium marchantiae
CCCCCCGGGCCCCCCCCCACGTCTCGACGTGCGGCAATCATCTCTCCGGCATCAGCGGGGGGGATTATTCCGAGCGTCGCGCTCGGGAAAAAGAGAACGGAAACGCCCGATGAGAAAATTGATCTTCGCCCTCGCCATGGTCGGAAGCCTCGGTGCCGCCGGCCTCGCGACGAGCGCTTCGGCAGCCCCCGGTGCGCCGATGGGCGTGACCTCCTCCGAGACCGTTACCCCCGTCCGCATGCACCATGCCGAGCGCCGCATGATGCACCGTCGCATGCATCGCAAGCACCACATGCGCATGCACCGCAACCACATGCGTCATCGGATGATGCATCGTCGTATGAACCGCATGTGATCGCTGCCGCGATCCTGGATGTCGTCTGAATGAGAAAAGGGCCCCATCGGGGCCCTTTTTACGTCGCGGATCGAAAGAGGGCGGGCGCTCAGAGTTTCGGCGCTGCCGTCATGGCTTTCGGCGCTGCGTCCTTCGCCGCCGCCTCCTTCGAGGGAGCCGCCTTGGTGGATGCCGTCTTGGATGCCGGCGAGGTGGCATTGCCCGGGGCCTTGCCGGCCTTGGCCGGTTCGGCGACCGTCGTGGCCTTCGGCCCGACGGCGCCCGTGACCGACGGCGCGTTCAGAACATGAGCGCTCGGGATATGGGCGGTATGGACGGGCTTGCCCGGCTTCTGCGCCGGCTGGACCGTTTCCGCCGCGACGGCGGCCGGGATGGTGGCGGCGTCGGCCGAAGGCGTCGCTGGCGTGGGTGAGGTCTTGGGGGTGAAGAGGCTGCCGAGGACCTTCGTGTAGGAAGGCGAATCGGCGTCGGCATCGGCGACCATGACCCGTGCCGGCTTCTGCGGCTCGGGCGCCGCATCCTTCTTCGCCACCACGCTTCCGGGCTTGGTCTTGTCGGAACTCGCCTTGAGGGCCGCCGCTGCGGCCTTCGTCGGGATCGGGGCCTCGGCGGCGGCGATCATGACCGGGCGACCCTTGGCGTCCACCTCGATCTCGCGCTCTCCGGCAGCCAGGCTCTCGGGCCGGCTCACCTCGCCGAGATGGTGGCGCGCATAGTCCTTCGGGTCGTAGGGGCCCTCGGGTTCGTCCTTCTTCGTCAGGTTGGCGAAGGCCAGGGTCGAGGGCGGAGCCTGCGGCCGGAACACCGGGTTCTGGCCGCCATCGTCGTAGACCACCCGGGTCGCGGGGGTACCCTTGGCGATCAGTTCGGCGATCTGCTGATTGTCGTGGGCGCGCTTCTCGGCCACCAGCGTGTCGACCTTCGGCGAGCACGACCCCGCCGCCACGTCCTGTCCGCCGAAGACGTAGCGCGTGCCGCAGACGTTCACCCGCGGCTCGTCGCGCAGGGCTTCGAAATAATCCGAGCCCTCCTTCAGGTTCTTCCAGAACGGCGCGTTCGGGTCGTTGCGGTACTTGGCGAAGTTCTGTGCCGTCATCCGGAACGGATAGGACTGGAACTGGAACGCGCGCTGGCCGCCGGCGAAGGAATCGCGCGCCAGGGCGTAGAGCTCGCCCATGGATTCGTCGGTCATGGCGAAACAGCCCGACGACGAGCAGGTGCCGTGAACCATGATGTAATTGCCGGTCCGGCCGTTGGCCCGATCGTAGGTGTTCGGGTAGCCGGTATCGAACGAGAGGTAGTAGGACGAGTTCGGGTTCATCTGCCCCGGCGTGACCGTGTAGAAGCCCTCGGGAGCCTGCCGGTCGCCCTGCTTGGTCTTGGGGCCGAGCTGGCCCGACCAGCGGCAGATCGGGAAGGTCTTGAGCAGCGCGTACTGACCGTTCGTACCGCGCTTCCACACCTCCATCTCCGCTTCCTTCTTATAGGCGCGGATCAGGATCGGATCGTTGGTGGACATGCCCTTCTGGGCCATCAGCGCCAGGGTCTTGGCGGGAACGGGCGTGAGAGCGCGCAGCGGGACGCCGCCGCCCATCGAGCCATCCTGGCAAGCGGTGAGGGAAACGGCGAGCGCAGCGAAACCGGCAGCCATAGCCAAGCGTAAAGCCAGCGGGCGCAAAGCCATGGGGAACCCCGTCCTCATTCATGCGTCCGCGGGATCTCGCCCGTCGAACGCCACTCCCCAACCCATTAGCGTCGTTAAACTTACCCGGTTGTTACCGCAAGAAGACGCAAATGGCCGGACGTGCAGGGTGTGGATTTCGGTGGCTCACACACCACGGGCACCAAGTTGCCGCAAAGTGAGGATCGGTCCTTCGTGGTGAGATGCCCGTGAGCGCTGGGATCGGCTTGATTCCGCTGGTATTTCAAGTGCGGTACCGGCCCCCGTCGTGGTGCGCGGCGGCGGAGCGAACTCGATGATCGCGAGCCAAATGAGGACTTTAACAAACCCCTCATCGGTTCCCTTGTCGTAATGCGCCAAAACGACGCAGGAAGCCTATGGGCTACAGCCGGCGGCCGATGTCGAGGAACTTCGCGGCGCGGCGGTCGCGGATCTCGTCGGGGCTCAGTCCGTCGAATTCCGAGAGCGCCCTCGACACCGCCTTGCCCGTATTGGCGATCGCCGCCTCGCGGCCGCGATGGGCGCCGCCGGTGGCTTCCGGGATGATGCCGTCGATGATCCCGAGGCGGAGGAGGTCCTGCGCCGTGATCTTCATGGCGGTGGCGGCATCCGCGGCGCGGCCCTGGTCGCGCCAGAGGATCGAGGCCGCGCCCTCCGGCGAGATCACGCCGTAGATCGCGTGTTCCAGCATGAGCACCCGGTTGGCGGTGGCGAGCGCGATGGCGCCGCCCGAGCCGCCCTCGCCGATGACCACGGCGACGTTGGGAACGCCCAGCGCGAGGCAGGCCTCGGTGGAACGGGCGATGGCCTCGGCCTGGCCGCGTTCCTCCGCCTCGATGCCCGGGAAGGCACCGGCCGTATCGACGAAGGCGAGGACGGGCAGGCCGAATCGGTCGGCCATCTCCATCAGCCGCACCGCCTTGCGGTAGCCCTCCGGCTTGGCCATCCCGAAATTGTGGCGCAGCCGGCTCTCGGTCGTGGAGCCCTTCTCCTGGCCGAGCACGCAGACGGCGCGCCCCTCGAAACGGCCGAACCCGGCGACGATGGCCTCGTCCTCGCCGAAGGCGCGGTCGCCCGCCAGCGGCGTGAACTCGGTGATGAGCCCGGCGCAATAATCGATGAAGTGCGGGCGCTGCGGATGGCGCGCCACCTGTGTCTTCTGCCAGGGCGTCAGGGTGGCGTAGATGTCGGAGAGGGCGGAGGCCGCCTTGGCCTCGAGCCGGCCGACCTCCTCGCTGATGGAGACCGCGCCGTCGCGGGCGGCCATGGTCCTCAGCTCCTCCAGTTTGGATTCGAGCTCGGCCACCGGCTTCTCGAAATCGAGATAGGAGCGCGTCACCGACATCGGTCAGAGATCCTTGTTCGTCGCCATGGGCGCGCCGGGAGGCCGTGTCGGGTACGACGGCGACGGCAGGCGTCCTGTGCGGGCGGGGAAAGCCGCGACTATGGCCGGGGGTGTTGGCGAAGGAGCATCGCCTGTCAACCATTTCGGACTGCCGAGCCCGCCTTCGCCTCCCGCGGCGATAGCCATGAGCTTGGCCCTGGGTCATGGTGGCGTCATCGTTGCACGCCCACCCTGTCTGCTCGTGCAGGGCGTCGCGAGACGCTTCGAAGAGGTCCGCGCCCGTGACTGCGTTTCCCAGCGGCGAATCCCACGTTCTCGTGCTCCAGGGCGGCGGAGCGCTCGGTTCGTATCAGGCCGGCATCTACGAGACGCTGTCCATCGAGGGCATCGCGATCGACTGGGTGGCCGGCATCTCCATCGGCGCGATCAACGCCGCCCTCATCGCCGGCAACCCGCCCGAGCGTCGGGTGGAGCGGATGCGGGCATTCTGGGAGCAGGTCTCCTCGGGTGTGATGGGCTCGCCCTGGTTCCCCGGCGAACAGGCGCGGGCGGCCTTCAACGAGGCCAGCGCCAACTGGATCGCCACCTTCGGCGTGCCCGGCTTCTTCTCCCCGCGCTTCCCTCCGGCGACCTTCTACCCGCCCGGCGCACCGGAGGCGCTGAGCTACTACGATACCGCTCCGCTGAAGGCGACGCTGGAGCGGCTGGTGGATTTCGACCTCGTCAACGAGGGACGGACCCGGCTCAGCATCGGCGCGGTCAACGTGCGCACCGGCAACTTCGTCTATTTCGACAATCGCTGCGACCGGATCACGCCCGAGCACATCATGGCCTCGGGCGCCCTGCCGCCCGGCTTCCCGCCGGTGACGATCGACGGCGAGCAGTATTGGGACGGCGGCATCGTCTCGAACACGCCGCTGCAATACATCCTCGACGAGGAGCGCAGCCGCGACCTCGTGATCTACCAGGTCGACCTGTTCGCCGCGCGCGGGCCGATGCCGCGCAACCTGATCGAATCGGCCGAGCGCGAGAAGGACATCCGCTTCTCGAGCCGGACGCGGCTCAACACCGACATGAACCTCGAATCGCGCAAGGCCAAGGCCGCGTTCCGGCGCCTGGCCGAGAAGCTGCCGCCGGAGCTGATGAGCGACGAGGACGTCACCTACCTGCGCCAGGTCACCCATGCCAACTTCACCACGGTGATGCAGCTGATTTACCGCCGGAAGGCCTATGAGGGGAACTCGAAGGATTACGAGTTTTCCCGCGCCACCATGCTCGAACATTGGGCGGCGGGCGCCGGTGATCTGCGCCGGTCCCTGCGCGCGCCGGCCTGGCGGGAGCGGGTGCAGGACGAGACCGGCGTCGCCGTGTTCGACCTGACGCGGGACGCCCGCGACTGACGCCGCCCTGACCCCCTACCCGGGAGCCCCACGCCATGACCCGCGACGAGATCCTGCACGTTCCCTCGATGCCCGCCTTCAGCCCGAGCTATCCGCGCGGGCCGTATCGCTTCCTCAGGCGCGAATATCTCATCGTCACCTACGAGACCGACGCCGAGGCCCTGCGCCGGGCGCTGCCGGAACCCCTGGAGCCGCATCCCGAGAACCTCGTCTATTACGAGTGGATGAAGATGCCGGATTCCTCCGGTTTCGGCGATTACGAGGAGAGCGGGTCGGGTGCCGTCGCCACCTATAACGGCGAGGCATGCAATTTCTCGATCCAGATGTATCTCGACGACGAGCCGCCGATCACGGCCGGCCGCGAGATCTGGGGATTCCCGAAGAAATGGGGCGTTCCCCGCCTCAAGATCACGAAGGACACCCTCACCGGCACGCTCCATTACGACGAGGAGCGGGTGGCGATGGGCACCATGACCTACAAGCACAAGAGCCTGGAGAACGAGCTCGACGCAGTGAAGGCCGGGCTCGGCCGGCTCAACGTGAACCTCAAGCTCCTTCCCGACGTCACCGGCGCCCCGAAGGTGGCCCAGCTCGTCGGCTATCGCCTGGAGGACATCACCGTCCACGGTGCCTGGGACGGCGAGGCCCGCCTTGACTTGATCCCGCACGTGAACTGTCGCGTCGCCGACCTGCCGGTGAAGCGCATCGTCGGCGGCCGGCACATGATCGTGGACTTCACCTTGCCGTACGGGCAGGTGCTGCACGACTATCTCGCCTGAACGCGCCGACACGGACGGAGATTTCCATGAGCCTGACTTCCAAGACCGCCATCGTCACGGGGTCCACCAGCGGCATCGGCCTCGCCTATGCCCGCGCCTTCGCCAAGGAGGGCGCCAACGTCGTCATCAACGGTTTCGGCAAGCCGGAGGACATCGAGAAGGAGCGCGCCGGGATCGAGGCGGAATTCGGCGTGAAGGCCGCCTATTCCCCGGCCGACCTCACCAAGCCCGGCGAGATCGAGGGGCTGATCCGGCTGGGCGAGGAGACCTTCGGCTCCGTCGACGTGCTCGTGAACAATGCCGGCGTCCAGTACGTCTCGCCGATCGAGGATTTCCCGCCGGAGAAGTGGGAGCAGATCATCGCCCTCAACCTGTCCTCGGCCTTCTACACCATGCGCTACGCCATCCCCGGCATGAAGAGCCGCAAATGGGGCCGGATCATCAACACCGCCTCGGCGCATTCGCTGGTCGCCTCGCCGTTCAAATCCGCCTACGTCTCGGCCAAGCACGGCATCGCCGGCCTCACCAAGACCGCGGCCCTCGAACTCGCCACCCACGGCATCACCGTGAACTGCATCTCGCCGGGCTACGTCTGGACGCCGCTGGTCGAGGCGCAGATTCCCGACACGATGAAGGCGCGGGGCATGACAAAGGAGCAGGTCATGAACGACGTGCTGCTGGCCGCCCAGCCGACCAAGGAATTCGTCACCGTGGCGCAGGTGGCGGCGCTTGCCGTGTTCCTGTGCTCGGACGCCGCCAGCCAGATCACCGGGGCGAACATCCCCATGGATGGTGGCTGGACGGCGCAGTAGGCGGGCAACAAAAAGCCCGCCCCGTCGGGATGACGGGACGGGCTCGTTGGGAGCGGAGTGCCGGCTCAGCGGCGGCCGTGCAGCAGCAGGGCGAGGCCGTAGCCGACGGCGCCAGCGATCACCAAGGCGATGAGCGGGTTCTCCTCGACGCGGCTCTCCACCGCGCGGGCGCCGTCGCGGACATAGGAGCCGCCGCGGTCATAGGCGTCGCCGGCATAATCCGAGACGTTGTCGGCGACGTCGCGCAGGGTGTCCTTGGCCTGGCCGTAGACTTCCTGGGCGCGCCCTTCGGCCTCGCGGTAGCGGCCTTCCGCCGACGAACGCGACGATCCGACGGCATCGCCGATGGCGCTCTGTGCGCGGCCGCCGAGGTCCTTGGCCGCTCCGACGACTCGATCCGTATCAACCATTGGTCTGCTCCTTGAAAATCGATGACGCGCGATCGGCGCTTCCAAGGCGGCGCCCGCATCCGATGGTCACAGAACGTGCGAAGTGGCCGAAGGGCACCATGGCGCGGCGTTTTTGTTGGCGGCGCGGGTTACGCGGGGTTCCGGCGCCGGGCGGCCACGAGCATCAGGCGTCCCACTCCAGTCACCGCCCGCGGCAGCGTAGCGGAGGGATCGCGCTGCTTCAGGGCCGGCCCAATCCTTCGTCGCCAGCCGGGCTTCGCCGGGGGAATGTGCAGGAACAGGACCGGGCAGGTTTCCGCCAGCGCGCGAAAATAGCTGGCATTGCAGAGATAGCGCCCGGCATTCGCGGACGGGATCGCGGCGACCCCGTGGCGCCGCAGGGCGACGAGGGCGCGGTCCGCGATCGTCGCCCTGCGCTGCGCCGGCCCGTCCCGGTCGAGGCGGAGCTTCGCCGGCATTCGCCCCGATGCGTCGGGAAACAGCCGGCTCGTCCGGTTGACGGCGCGGGCTTCGACGCGGACCCGCTTGGCGCGGCCGGCGACGCCGATCATCAGCACGGCCGCCGGCCTCTCGGCGAGGGCCGGCTTCAGCATTTCGGGGATCGCCGCATAGGCGGTGGGCAGGATCAGCGTGCGCAATGGGAACCCCGCGATGCCGTGCCGGCCGATCCTCCCGACTTGTCGGGCGAGGGTCTCGCTCGGGTTGCGCGGCATTCCCGGAAAGGGGCCGAAGCCGGTGACGAGGAGATGCCCCCGCGTCACAGCCCGATCAGCGTCGCGATGGCCTCCGCGCCGGCTGCCGGGGAGGATTCGCCGCGCGCGACGCCGGCTTCCGCCTCCGCCGTCTGCTTGCGCACCTCGGGCGAGCCGACGAGGCGCTGGTGCAGGCGCTCGTGGACGAGGGCCCACATCCACTTCACGTCCTGCGCCCGGCGCTTCTTGGCGATTTCGCCCGTGGCGGTGAGCTTGTTGCGGTGGTCGACCACCTTTTCCCATAGCGCGTCGAGACGCTTGTTGTTCAGCCCGGAGATCGTCACCACCGGCGGCGTCCAGCTCGAACTCGGGGCGCTGAGGATATGGAGCGCGGCGCGGTACTCGCCGGCAGCGGCATTGGCCCGGCGCTCGCCCTCGCCATCGTCGGCCTTGTTGACAGCGATCATGTCGGCGAGTTCGAGGATGCCCTTCTTGATGCCCTGCAGCTCGTCGCCGGCGCCGGGCAGCATCAGCACCAGGAAGAAGTCGGTGAGGTCGGCCACCGCCGTCTCCGACTGGCCGACGCCCACCGTCTCCACCAGGATCACGTCGAACCCCGCCGCCTCGCAGAGCAGCATGGTCTCGCGGGTCTTGGCCGCCACGCCCCCGAGGGTTCCCGACGAGGGGGATGGGCGGATGAAGGCGTTGGGATCGAGCGCCAGCTGCGCCATCCGGGTCTTGTCGCCGAGGATCGAGCCGCCGGTACGGCTGGAGGACGGGTCCACCGCCAGCACCGCCACCTTGTGGCCGGCGGCGGTGAGATTGGCTCCGAGATTGTCGATGGTGGTGGACTTGCCGACACCCGGCACGCCGGTGATGCCGACGCGGATCGCCGTGCCGGTCTGCGGCAGCACCGCATCGATGAGGTCGCGCGCCGCCGCGCGATGATCGGCCCGTTTCGATTCCGCGAGGGTGATCGCCCGCGCCAGGGCTGCGCGGTCGCCCGCGAGCAGGCGCTCGCGCAGGGAGTCGAGATCGAGGGAGGGGGGTGTTGCCATGAGCCCCTTCATGCCGGGCCGGCCCGGTTTCGTCGAGAGGGTGCGCGCGTTTGGCGTCTGCGCCCCTGTACCCCCTGGGCCACAGGCCGGCCTCTGCCCGCTATTCACATCGCCTCCCGCCACGCCCGCGCCCTGCCATGGTCACGATCGTCGGCGACAGGGTAGGACGAGGGGCCGGGCGCTCGAAGCGCCGGGCCATCATGAGGCCGCCGATACGCCATGATCCGAAACACCATGACCGGGACGACAGCGCCGACCCGCCGCTCGCTGATCCGCGCCGCCGCGCTCATGGGCGTCGCCAGCGTGACGCCGGGGCTCGCCGGCTGTGTCACGGACGGCCTCGTCACCGGCGGCACCGGTCCGGAGCGGCAATCGAATCTCGACGTCAGCCCGATCCTGCTGGTGGCGACCACGCGCAAGCCCGTGGGCAGCCCGCCCAAGAGCCCGTATTTCAGCTCCGAGCGCGGACGCGGCCTGAGTTTCGCCGAGGTGCGCCTCTCGGCGCCCGACCGTTCGCTCATCGGCAAGGTCTCCTCCGTGGTCAGCGGGGATTGGGCGGTGGCGGCCGTGCCGCAGGTGGAGACGGGGGCGGGCGCCGCCGCGGCTTTCACCCAGGCCGCCTTCGGGCGTGACGTGCTGATCTACGTCCACGGCTACCGCGAGAGCTTCGCTTCGGCGGCGGTGAGCGCGGCCAGGCTCTCCGACGGCATCCATTTCCGTGGGGCCTCGGCCCTGTTCACCTGGCCCTCGGCCGCCGCCACCTTCGATTATGGCTACGACCGCGAGAGCGCTCTGTGGTCGCGTGACGCGTTCGAGGATCTCCTCAAGGCGCTGGCGAGCTCGCCCTCCGGCGGGCGCATCAACATCGTCGCCCATTCCATGGGGACGCTGCTGACCCTCGAGACAATCCGCATGCTGCGCGCCGAGGCCGGCGAGGCGGCGATGTCGCGCATCGGCGCCATCGTGCTCGCCGCTCCCGACATCGACATCGATCTCTTCACCGGTGCGGTGGAGCGGATGGGGCCGGACGTGTCGAAGATCACGGTGATTTCCTCCACCAACGACCGGGCGCTGGAACTTTCGGGCGCCATCGCCGGCGGCGTCGTCCGTGCGGGGGCGGCCGACCGCGAACGGCTGGAAGCGCTCGGCGTGCGCGTCGCCGACGCCTCCGATTACGGCGGCGGGCTCATCAACCACGACCTGTTCCTGTCCAATCCGGACGTGCAGGGCGTGGTGAAGCGCGCGATCGGACGTGCGGCCGGCGGGGCCTGACCGTCGGGCTGGGACTCTGGCACGGCTCGCCGACGAGGCTCACCGATATGGCTCGCGGATAAGCCCTGAATGCCTCGCGACGGCCCTTGGCCTCGCGTGCGTTCGCCCCTACACGAGCGGCGGTCGGGCTGACGATTCCCTCGCCGACGCGGCCGCCCTCCGGCGCGCCCAGAATGAGGATTGTGCGATGTTCACACTCGATATCGATGGCGTGGCCATCGCGGTCATCAACGGGACCGAAGAGACGGCTCGCGACCTGTTCACCTGCGACGGCTTCAAGGAAGACATCCAGGCGATGAAGAGCGACGGCAAGGTGCTGTGGAACGGCACCTCCGAACTCAAGATCCGCCCGGCCACCGAGGACGAGATCGAGATCTTCGAGGACGCGCTGGCAGAGGACGATTCGGAGGAGGACGCCCCGTTCGAGCCCGACATGCGCCACGCCAAGAGCGCCGAGGAGCCCGACGAGGACGAGGACGAGGAGGACGATGCGGACATCGTGTTCCTGGTGGACATCGACGAGGATGCCGGCCTCGATTCGTAAGACTCAGGTTGATCGCGGCCCGGTCCCTTCCGGGGCGATCGGGCCGCGATCGGCTGCTCGCGATTGCTGACGGGGACGGCGATGACCTTCCGCTTCGAACACCTCCACCTGCGCAGCCTCGATGCGGTGAAGGCCGGGCTGTTCTACGTCGAGACCTTCGGGGCGCGCGAAGTCGCCCGCGAAGGCGGTGAGTCCGTGACGCGCGTCGTCCTCGACCTCGGCGGGCTCACCCTCTTCATCGAGCAGGCGCCCGAGGCGGGCCCTGCGGCCAAGCCTCCGAACCGGGGCATCGAACATATCGGTCTGGCAGTGGACGACATCGAGGGCGCGGTCGCCGACCTGAAAAAGCGCGGGATCGGCTTCGTCTTCGACATCACGGACGTGCGTCCCGGATTGCGCACCGCCTTTCTCGACGGGCCGGACGGAGTCCGTATCGAACTGCTGCAGCGCGGCTGACCCGGGCCGGCCGGTCAGTCGATCGCCGGCCGCCCCGCCTTGCCGGGAACGAGACCGGGCGGCATCATTCCGCTCTCTGCGGTCCTCTGCGGCACCGGCGCGGATCGCGCCGCCTTCGCGGGAGCGGCCGGGGCAGGGCGCTTCGGTGTCACCGAGCCCGTCGTCACCACATCGGGGACCGGAGCCGGCGCTCCCACCGGGGGGCTGTCGATCCCGTAGATGTCGTCGCGGAAATGCGCCCGTCCGTCCGGGGTGGCGTAGCCGGTGAGATAGACAAAGGTCACCGGGATCTGCTTCGGCAGCTTGATGTCGACGCGTTCGTTGGTGGCGATGCTGGTCTCGATCTCGATCGGTCCCCAGGTCGAGCCGGCGCCGTTCGGGCCGGGCGTGCCTTCGAGCAGCCAGCCGGCGAGTTCCTTCACCTGCGCCACCCGCACGCAGCCATGCGAATGGAACCGCACTTCGCGGGCGAAGAGCGATTTCGACGGGGTGTCGTGCATGTAGACGGCCTGCTTGTTCGGCATGTCGATGCGGACCTGGCCGAGGGAGTTGTCGAGGCCGGAATCCTGGCGCAGCGTGTAATTGGCCGCCTTCTCGCCGGCCCAGTCGATCGTCGTCGGATCGACCTCGACGCCGCCGGGGCCGAGGATGCGGATGCGCTCGCGGGCGAGGTAGCCCGGATCCTTGCGCATCTTCGGGATGATCTCCTTTTTGATGATCGAGACCGGCAGGGTCCAGGTCGGGTTGAGGTTCACGTCGGTGATCCGCGCCTCGATCCGTGGCGTCGCCTTGTCGGGTTTGCCGACCACGGCCACGTAGCGGCGCACCACGACGCCGCGCTCCACCGCCTCCACAGTGGCGGAGGGGATGTTCACCACCACGTAGCGATCACCGTAAGGAAAGTTCGAGCCGATCTGCCGGGTCGCCGAGGCCGAGAGCTGGCGCTGCCGCGTGGCCGCCGGCACGTTGAGCGCGGCCACGGTCTGGCGGCCGACGAGGCCGGTCTCGGGCAATCCGTGGCGGGCCTGGAACGCCTTTACCGCGGAAACGAGAACGGGATCGAGCTGATCCGAACTCGGTACGCCGGCCGGCAGGTCGCCGGTGAGGACGAGGTGCCGGCGAAGTGCCGGGATGTTGGGGTCGCGGGCACCGGGCTTGATCGTCAGATCGGCTGGCAGCGTGCCCCAGCCGCCGGCATCGACGATGCCCTGGTAGCGCTCGGCCATGCGGAACGTATCGAGGAAGGTCGAGGGCGCGAGGGTCGGGACCGGATCGTCCGACACCCGCGCCACCACTAAGGGCGGCAGTTCGCGCGATTTCTTCGGTGCCGCCGGTGCCGGCTCGGCCCCCTGGGCGACGGGAAGGGCGGCCGGCGCACCGGTACTTGCCGGCGCCTCGGCCTTCGGCGCAGGTGCCGCCGGCTTGGCGGCCGGCGGTGGTTCGGGGCTGGCCGGAGGCGGCGCCGGTTCGGCCCGCGCCCCGGCGAGGCACAGAATCAGGGCGAGCGGCGACAGGCCGGCACGCAGGATCGAGGGGAACGCGACGCGACGCGACGACACAAGCAGGCCTCGTAATCAGATGTCGCCGGATCATGCGGGTGGGATGGTTACCAAGTCCCTCCCCGTCGCCGATGCGAGGCCCTGACAAAACCGGGCGCGGCGCCCTACCTCCCGCCGGACGCGAAACGTGAGGGGAGACGCGACCATGATCCATCATCCCGCGATCCGGCCGGGCGCTACCGCCGTCGTGACGGGGGCCGCGAGCGGCATCGGGCTCGCCGCGGCCAGGCGCTTCGCTTCGGCCGGCATGCGGGTCGTCCTGGCCGACCTGCCCGGCGAGGCGCTGGAGACGGCGCGCGCGGAGATCGCGGCGACGGGCGCCGACATCCTGGCCCGTCCCACCGATGTCGGCCGGCGCGAGGATCTGGAGGCCTTGCGCGAGGCCGCCGGCGCGGCACCCGCCATCGTCATGCTCAATGCCGGGATCGAGGCGGGCGGCAAGTTGTTCTCGGACGAGGCGACCTGGCGGCGCATCCTCGACACCAACCTCTGGGGCGTCGTCAACGGCATCCAGGCCTTCGTACCCGCGATGATCGAGGCGGGGGAGCCCGGCGCGATCGTCGTCACCGGGTCGAAACAGGGGATCACCACGCCGCCGGGCAACACGCCCTACAACGTCTCGAAGGCTGGGGTGAAGGTGCTCGCCGAGGCGCTGGCCCACGACCTGCGCGGCCGCGACGGCGCCAGGGTGAGCGCCCATCTCCTCATCCCCGGTTTCGTCTATACCGGCCTCACCAGGGCGCGCGGCGTGGCCGAGAAGCCCGACGGCGCCTGGACGCCGGAGGAGACGGTGGAATTCCTGGTCGAGGCGATGGGGCGGGGCGACTTCTACATCCTCTGCCCCGACAACGAGACCACCCGCGCGCAGGACGAGAAGCGGATCGCCTGGGCAGCGGGCGACGTCATCGAGAACCGGCCCGCGCTCTCGCGCTGGCACCCGGACTATGCCGAGGCATTCAAGCGTCATATGAGCTGAGCGCGCTTCGCCTTCATGGGAGCCGGTTGCCCTGCCGCAGCTTCTGCGCGAGCCTCGCCATCGATCCTTCGTCTTCATCCTGGCGAATGCCTTGCATGGCGGGGGCCGGATGCCGGTCCTCACCCAGGTGATCCACGGCAACAGCCCCGTCCTCGGGGATATCAGAACGGGAGCCGCCCTTTGGCCACCATCATCCCAGTTGCCTCTTTCGATTGCGTCGTGTTCGGTGCCACCGGCGATCTGACGACGCGCAAGCTGCTGCCGGCGCTGTATTACCGCTTCAAGGACGGCCAGATTCCCGGCACCAGCCGCATCATCGGCGCGTCCCGCTCCGAGATGAGCGTCGAGGCGTTTCGCGAACGGGCGCGCGACGCCCTCAAGCGCTTCGTTCCGGCGCGCGACCTCGACGAGGAGAAGCTCGCCGCCTTCCTCGACCATCTCGACTACGTGGCGGTGGACGGGGCCGGCGACGACGGCTGGGACGATCTCGCCGCCAGGCTCGCCGAGCGGCCGGATCAGGTGCGCCCGTACTACCTCGCGACCTCGCCCGACCTCTACGGCTCGATCTGCCGCAACCTCGCCAGCCATGGGCTCATCGGCGAGAAGTCCCGCGTGGTGCTGGAGAAGCCCATCGGCAAGGATTTGAAATCCGCCCGCGCCATCAACGACGCCGTCGGCGAGGTCTTCCCCGAGGAGCAGATCTTCCGCATCGACCACTACCTCGGCAAGGAGACGGTGCAGAACCTCCTGGCCCTGCGCTTTGCCAACACCATTTTTGAGCGGCTTTGGACGGCGGACGTGATCGACCACGTCCAGATCACCGTGGGCGAGACGGTGGGTGTCGAGGGTCGGGCCGGCTATTACGACACGTCGGGCGCCCTGCGCGACATGGTGCAGAACCACCTGCTCCAGCTCCTCTGCCTGATGGCGATGGAGAGCCCGCTCACCCTCGACGCCAATTCCGTACGCGACGAGAAGCTGAAGGTGCTGCGCGCCTTGAAGCCGATCACCCCCAACGACGTCCAGGCGGTCACCGTCCGCGGCCAGTATTCGGCCGGCGCCGTCGACGGCAGGCCGGTGGAGGGCTACCGCGCCGATCTCGGCGGCGAGACGGCGAGCCGCACAGAGACCTTCGTCGCCCTGAAGCTCGAAGTGCAGTCCTGGCGCTGGGCCGGCGTGCCGTTCTACATCCGCACCGGCAAGCGCCTGCCGCAGAAGCTCTCCGAGATCGTGGTGCAGTTCCGCGCCTCGCCGTTCTCGATCTTCCCCGCCGAGTCGTTCGGGCGCGAGCCCAACCGCCTCGTCATCCGGTTGCAGCCGGAGGAGGGGATCAAGCTCGAGGTGATGACCAAGGATCCCGGCCCGGGCGGCATGCGCCTGCGCCCGACCAACCTCGACATCTCCTTCGAAGAGACCTTCAAGCAGCGCTATCCCGACGCCTACGAGCGCCTGCTGATGGATGTGGTGCGCGGCAACGCCACCCTGTTCATGCGCCGCGACGAGGTCGAGGTGGCCTGGGCCTGGGCCGATTCCCTGCTCAAGGCCTGGGCCGACCGGCCGGAGCCGCCGCGCCCCTACCCGGCGGGAAGCTGGGGGCCGACGGCGGCCATCGCCCTGATCGAGCGGGACGGCCGGACCTGGCACGAGGAAATGCATTGAGAGAACGATCATCTCTTCGCACCTGCGAAGAATAGTTATGCACTTGCAACTTCGATCAACTGTTCGGGCGCTCCCTCGACAGGCCGATGCCCGAAGCATACAGGTTTGGAGGAGTGTCTAGCCCTCCAACACCAAGACCCACGCACCCATGGAAAAGCTGGAATCGACGATCGGAATCAATCGTCGCTACCTCCATGACGAGGTCGTGGATCGGATGAGGGATCTCATCCAGTCCGGTGAACTCGAACCGCGGGCACGGGTGAACGAGAGTGAACTCACCGAGCGGTTCGGCATCTCGCGCACGCCCCTGCGCGAGGCGATCAAGATCCTGGCCACCGAAGGTCTGCTCGAATTGCTGCCCAACCGCGGCGCGCGGGTCGCCAGCCTGTCACAGGCCGAGATCGAGGAGATGATCGAGGTCATCGCCGGTCTCGAGGCGACCGCCGCCGATCTCGCCTGCCGCACGATCAGCGACGAGGAGATCGCCGTCATCGAGCGGGATCACCACAGCATGGTGAAGGCCTGGAAGGACGGAGAGGAAGCCACGTATTTCCGGCTCAACCGCGCGATCCACGAGGCGATCATGGCGGCGAGCCGCAATTCCGTGCTGGGCGCGATCTACGCGAGCCTGTCCGGTCGCATCCAGCGCTCGCGCTATGCCGTTCACCAGACCGCCGAACAATGGAGCCGCGCCGTGTCCGAGCACGAGCGGATGATCGAACTTCTCCATGCCCGCGACGGCGAGGCGCTGGCGGCGCTGATCCGCGCCCATATCCGGTCGAAGACCCCGGTCATCGCCGAGAATTTCGGCGCCGGCCTGAATACCTGATCGGCGCCGGGAGCCGTTCGCTCGCTCTCGACGGCAGCGTTCTCCATTGGGTGACGGCTGTCATTCCAACGGCCCTGAGCCTCAGGCCGCGCGGATGGTGGCGAGTATCTGTCCCATCTCCGCGTTGAGATGGTCCGATTCCCGCGAGAGCTCGGAGGCTGAGGCCGGGACCTGCGATGCGGCTCGCCCATCTCCTCGGCCGCTCCCGCCACGTCGGCGATGGGGGCCGTGACGTCGCCGGTGCCCGAGGCGCCTGGTTGATGTCGCGCACGATCTCCCGGGTCGTTTCCGTGACCGGCAGGCGCGCTCGACGCGCGGGCCTCACGCCGCGTCGCTGATCGAGCGAAGACTGGCGACGAGATCGGAGAACCTGTCGCCCTGGACGATGACATGGGCGCGCAGCCTGTCCGACGCTGCGGTCTCGTCGCCGGCGATGATGGCGGCGACGATGGCCTCGTGCTCGGCCAGGGACTGGCCCAGCCGATGCCGCGCCCGCAACTGCATCCGCCGGAACGGCGTGAGGCGCCGGTGCAGGAGCCGCGCCTGCTCGCACAGGAAATCGTTGCGGCAGGCGCGGTAGATCACCGTGTGGAAGACGTAGTTCTCCTGGTAGTAGGTCTCAGGATCGTCGTCCGCCGCGGCCGCGGCACAGGCAGCGAGCGCCTGTTTCATCGCCTCCTCGTCGGCGACGATCAGGCGGCGCGCGGCGAGCCGGCCGCACGACGCCTCGAGCTCGGCCATCGTCTCGAACATGGCGATGAGCACCTGCGGATCGGGGGCGCTGACGATGGCGCCGCGCCGCGGCTTGATCTCCACGAGGCCGGTCATGGCGAGCTGCAGCAGGGCCTCGCGGATCGGCGTGCGCGAAACGCCGAAGCGCTCGGCGAGGTCGGTCTCGTCGAGGCGGGAGCCGATGGCCAGCCGGCCATCCACGATCTCCGTCTCGATCGTCTGCCTGAGGCTGAGCGAACGGCTCATGGCACTGTCATCCCTGCGGCTCGTCAAAAAATCGGCTTGATCCATTATTCAATGCCGTTGACAAAATATACAAGCCATAGTTCTTTGGTATAAAGAATTAGCGTTGCAGTATAAATGGTGCAGCGCAAAACGGCGAGACCGCAAAGGTTCGCCCGGGAGAGACGCCATGACGTTGACACGCCGCGCCCTCGTCGCATCCGGCCTCGCCGCCCCCGCCATCCTGGCCATGGGGCTGAGGGCGAATGCTGCGACCACGCTGAAGATCTCGCACCAATTCCCCGGCGGCACGATCGACGAGGGCGACTTCCGCGATCGCATGTGCCGCAAATTCGCGGCCCTGGCGGCCGAGCGCTCGAAGGGCGCCCTGGAGGTGCAGGTCTATCCGGGCTCGTCGCTGATGAAGACGAACGCCCAGTTCGGCGCCATGCGGAAGGGCGCCCTCGACATGAGCCTGTATCCGAGCCCCTATGCCGGCGGCGAGGTGGCGGAGATGAATATCGGCCTGATGCCGGCGCTGGTGAGCTCCTACGAGCAGGCCATCGCCTGGAAGAAGGCACCGGTCGGCCGGAAGATCACCGAGATCCTCGAATCGAAGGGCATCGTCCTCGTCTCCTGGGTCTGGCAATCGGGCGGCGTCGCCAGCCGCGAGCGTCCCCTCTATGCGCCGGAAGACGCCAAGGGCCTGAAGGTTCGGGGCGGATCGCGCGAGATGGACCTGATGATGAAGCAGGCGGGCGCGGCCACCCTGTCGATTCCCTCGAGCGAGTCCTACGCCGCCATGCAGACGGGCGCCTGCGACGCGGTCATCACTTCGTCCACCAGCCTGATCTCGTTCCGCCTGGAGGAACTGGCCAAGTCCCTGACCTCGGGCCGCGAGCGTTCCTACTGGTTCATGCTCGAGCCGATCATGATGTCGAAGATCGCCTTCGACCGCCTGCCCAAGGACCAGCAGGACCTGATCATGGCGATCGGCGCCGAACTCGAGCCCTTCGGGCAGGCCGGCGCCAAGGCGGACGACACCAAGGTCGAGGAGATCTTCACCAAGGCCGGGGCCAAGGTTCAGAACCTCGACGAGAAGACCCTGGGCCAGTGGCGCGACATCGCCCGCGAGACCGCCTGGAAGGACTTCGCCGGCAAGTCGGCGAGCTGCGCGGAGCTCCTCAAGCTGGCGGAGCAGGTCTCGTGAGCCACGCCTTCGACGCGGCGTCCGCCGCTTCAGAGACCGCGACGGCCACGTCCGAGCCCCGGATCCCCGGGATGCTCGGGCATCTCGACCGGGGGATGAAGGCCATCAACCGGGTGATCATGCTGCTCGGCGGCATCGCCTTGGTCTGCGCCTGCCTCGTGCTGAGCTACAGCGTGCTCGTGCGCTACGCCCTGCACGAGCCCACCGACTGGCAGGACGAGATGGCGGTGTTCCTCATCGTGGGCGCCACCTTCTTCTCGGCCGCCGCCGTGCAGGCCAAGCGCGGCCACGTGGCGATCGAGGCCCTGAGCGGCCTGCTCTCGCCCCGTGTGAACCGCGCACGCCTGCTGATGGCCGACATCATCAGCATCGTGTTCGTCACCTTCTTCGCCTGGAAGAGCTGGAGCCTGCTGCACGAAGCCTGGGTCGACGGCCAGGTCTCGCAATCGTCCTGGGGGCCGCCCCTGTGGATTCCCTACGCGCTCATGGCGATCGGCATGAGCTTCCTCGGCCTGCAATTCCTCCTGCAGATCGTCGAGGCGCTGACATACGGACCGCGCGCGGCCGGCTGGGCCAACCCGAAGGTCGGCCTCGGCGCCGATCTCAACAAGAACACCCTGAAGACGGGCACACACCCATGAGCGTCGCGGCCATCGGCTTCCTCTACGCGGGCGCGACGCTCAGCGCGATGCTCGCCGGCATCCCCATCGCCTTCGCCCTGGGCTTCGTCGCCCTGGCCTTCATGTTCTTCTTCATGCCCGGCGCCTCCCTCGATACGGTGGCGCAGAACGTCTACGAGGAGATGGCCTCGATCACCCTGCTGTCGATTCCGCTCTTCATCCTGAAGGGCGCGGCGATCGGCCGGTCCAAGGCGGGTCAGGACCTCTATTCGGCGATGCATGCCTGGATGCACCGCATCCCCGGCGGCCTCGGCATCGCCAACGTCTTCGCCTGCGCGCTGTTCGCCGCCATGGCGGGATCGAGCCCGGCCACCTGCTCGGCCATCGGCTCTGCCGGCATTCCGGAGATGCGCAAGCGCGGCTACTCGCCGGGCTTCGCCGCCGGCATCATCGCGGCGGGCGGCACGCTCGGCATCCTGCTCCCGCCCTCGATCACCATGATCCTCTACGCGGTGGCCGCAGAGCAGTCGCTCGGGCGCCTGTTCCTCGCCGGTATCGGGCCGGGCTTGCTGCTGGTCGGCCTGTTCGCCGCCTGGTCGGTCTACCGGTTCCGCTCAGAATACGCCGCCGCCAAGGTCGCCTACGAGCGCCACGGCACCACCTCGGCCATCCTCCACGAAGATACCTACAGCATGCGGCAGCGCTTCTCGACGCTGCCGCGGGTGCTGCCCTTCGTGATCCTGCTCACCGGCGTGATGGTGGCGCTCTATGGCGGCTACGCCACGCCGTCCGAGACGGCCGGCCTCGGAGGCCTCCTGGCGCTGGGCCTCATCGCGATCATCTACGGCGTCTGGCGCCCGAAGGACGTGAACCCGATCCTCGCCGCGACCCTGCGCGAATCGACCATGCTGATGCTGATCATCGGCATGTCGCTGCTCTACGCCTACGTGATGAGCTACCTGCACATCTCGCAATCGGCGGCCTCGGCCATCGTGGCGATGCAGCTCTCGCCCTGGGTGCTGCTGGTGACGATCCTCGGTCTCGTGATCCTGCTCGGCTTCTTCCTGCCGCCGGTCTCGATCATCCTGATGACGGCGCCGATCATCCTGCCGCCGCTCAAGGCCGCCGGGTTCGACCTCGTCTGGTTCGGCGTCGTGATGACCATCACCATGGAGATGGGCCTGATCCACCCGCCGGTGGGCCTCAACATCTTCGTCATCAAGAACATCGCCCCCGACATTCCGCTCAAGGACATCATCTGGGGCACGCTGCCCTTCGTGATCCTGATGGCGGTGGCGATCCTGATCCTCTGCCTCGTCCCCGGCATCGCCATGTGGCTGCCGAACTGGCTCCTGCCCTCGACGCGATAGGCGCTCGGCCCGATCGGCGACGGGCGGCACGGACCTTGCCGGTCCGGGCCGCCTGTCCCCGTCCGGCGAAGTCTGCGCCGCATGGACGTGTCGCATCGTGTCACTACAATAGCGTCGTTACATCGAGGCGACGATGCTGCGTTTCAGCTGGGATCCGCTCAAAGCCGCGAGCAATCTCAGAAAGCACCGCGTCACCTTCGCCGTCGCGACGCGCGTTTTCGCCGACCCATACGCGCTCATGGAGCAGGACCGGGTCGAAGGTGGCGAGCTCCGCTGGTTGATCGTCGGTCTCGTCGACGGATTGCTGGTTCCGGCGGTCGCACACACCGTCACGAACGAGGAGGACGGGTCGGGGACGATCCGGATCATTTCGGCTCGGGCGGCGGATCGACGGGAACGGAGGTTCTATGAACAGGAACGATCACGTCGGATATGCACTCGATCCCGACCATCCGCCGGCTCTCACCGCCGCGGAGAGGGCTGAGCTCAAAGCGCTGGCCGCCGTACCGGACGACGACATCGACCGGTCGGATATCCCGCCGCTCACGGAGGACTTCTTCGCGAGCGCCGTCCGCAACCCGTTTTACCGACCGGTGAAGGCACAGCTCACGACGCGGATCGACGCTGATGTCCTGGCTTGGCTGAAGGCCGGCGGTCGCGGCTATCAGACCAAGCTCAACGCGATCCTGCGGCAGGCGATGTTGCGCGAAACCGCCAAGGATTAGAGCCCCGATCCGAAAGGCGGATGCGGGACGAGGCCCCAGGCGTTCGCTGCCGTGCGGTCAGAGCCGCTCGGCCACGAACGCTTCGGCTTCCGGAGAGGTCTCCGTCGATTCGTCCTGCAGCAATCCGACGACCTCGCCCGCATCCTTCGCCACGAGATAGTTCAGGTCGAGACCCTCGCGGATGAAGCCCTGGTCGCGCATGTGGTCGAGGAGGGTCAGCAGCGGCGTCCAGAAATCGGAGACCGAAAGCAGCAGGATCGGCTTCTTGTGCTGGCCGAGCTGCGCCCAGGTGAGCTGTTCCACCAGCTCCTCCAGGGTGCCGATGCCGCCGGGCAGGGCCACGAACGCGTCCGAGCGTTCGAACATCAGCCGCTTGCGGGTATGCATGTCGCCGACGACGATGGTCTCCTGGATCTCGTCGAGCATCCTTTCGCGCGATTTCAGGAAGTCGGGGATGATGCCGGTGACGTGGCCGCCGGCATCGAGCACCGCCTGCGCCACGGTGCCCATCAGCCCGACATTGCCGCCGCCGTAGACGAGGCCGATGCCGGCCTCCGCCAGGGCGCGGCCAAGCGTCGCCGCAGCTTCGGCGAAGGCCGGATCACCGCCGAAACCGGAGCCGCAATAGACGCAGACGGTCTTCACCGGGGCCATGTTTCGCCTCCGACGGTGAGAGCCAGAGCGGCGCCGTCCAGGGGCCAAACTGCTGATTTCGCGAATGATCCCGTCTTTTGGCGGGAAGCGTGATTTGGTGTTGCCATCATGTCGGCTAGTATGTCGCCATCAATCGACACTTTGTCGACAGCCAGAGACGAACGTCGACGACGTTATCTGCCGCAAAGTCGATGGACCTGAGGAGTGGAGTGTCATGACGGCGGAGTTGCGGCGAAGCCTGATCCTCGCCTGCGGTGGCCTGTTATGCGGTTTCGCCCTGGTGGTCGTCTTCTTCGGCACGGGCGAGCTGTTCAAGCGCGGGCAAGGCGACAGGCAGCCCGCGGCGGTCGCGGCCCTGCCCCAGACGAAGGACACCAGCACGCCGGAATCGCGCGCCGCGGAATCGCCCGCCGCCGCCGGTTCGGCGGTGACCCCGCCCGCCCGGCGCGAGGAGGGAGCCTCGACGACGCCGGGAAAGTCGCCGGCGAACGGGCGGGGCGTCACCGGGCAGACGGGCAATCCCCCCGCCGGCCAGGACCAGGGGCAGGCTCCGACCTTCGACATCATCCGCGTCGAGCCGACGGGCGAGACCGTGATCGCCGGCCGCGGAGCGCCCAACACCACCGTCGAGATGCTGCGCGACAATCACCCGATTGCCCGTGCGCTCATCGACCCGTCGGGCCAGTTTGCCATCGTCCCGCCTGCACTCCCCGCCGGTAACAGCGAGATCACGCTGCGCTCCATCGGCCCCGACGGCCAGGGCCTCCAGGCCAGGGAGACCGTGGTGGTGGTGGTCTCCGCCGACCGCCTCACCAAGCCCCTCATCGCCCTGACCTCCCCCGACAAGCCCACGGTGGTGCTGTCGCAGCCCGATCGGCCCGAGGCGGATGCCGCGTCCGGCAAGGTGGCCGGCACCATGACGGGCAAGGCGGCGGACGGCACTGCCGCCAACGGCGATGCGAAGGCGGCTGCGTCGGGCAAGGCCGGCACCGCGGATCGCGCCGATGCCGGCCTTCCGAAGGCGGGCGGCGCCGACGCCGCCAAGACCGACGCCGCCAAAGCCGAGGCGAACAAGTCGGGTGCGTCCGCATCCGGCAAGGCCGACCCGAGGAAGCCGGACGCCGTGCCGGTCAAGGTCGTCAGCGTCGATGCGGAGGAGGGCGGCCGCCTCTTCGTCACCGGACAGGCGCCGCCCGGCGCCACCGTCCGCCTCTACATCAACGACACCCTGATCGCGCCCGGCAGCGTCGGTGCGGACGGGCGGGTCTCGTTCACGATCGGACGCGGCGTCGCGCCCGGCGATTACCGGATCCGCATCGATCAGGTCGATCCCGTCTCGGGCAAGGTGAAGAACCGCTCCGAGGTCGCCTTCGCCATGCCGCGCGCGGCGAAGTCCGTGGTCGCCACGGGACCGGACGCACCGCCTCCGAACGCCGTCGCGGCCCTAGCGCCTCCGCCGCTTCCGGGCAAACCCTCTCCGAGCGCGGCGCTGGCGGCCAAGGCGCACGCCAAGCTCTCCTCCGGCCTGCCATCGTCCGGCCACCACTCCGTCGGCGACCGTTCGGTCCAGGGGGCGCCGCAGGACGCCTCGCCGAGCGCGCCGGCCTCCCCGATGACGACGGGCCAATCGCGGCCGAGCCCGACGACGGACCAGGCCGGCGCCGCCTCGGTTTCTTCGTCGCCTTCGGCTTCGGCGCTTCAGCCCCCGGCCGCACCCCAGGCCGTGTTCGTGCCGGAGATCAACACCGCCCGGATCACCCGGGGCGACAGCCTGTGGGAGATCAGCCGGCGCATCTACGGCAAGGGGACCCGCTACACCGTGATCTTCGACGCCAACCAGCCGCAGATCCGCAATCCGGACCTGATCTATCCCGGCCAGATCTTCGTCCTGCCCTCCGAGAGCGCATCGACGCTGCCGCAGGAGAAGCGACGCAGCTGAACGCGCGTCCGCGCATTCCGGCCCTGCGTGGTCGGCCGCCTGTCTGGAACGGTTCGAGGGACTATATCGGGGCCTGACATCATCCACCCCGAGTTCGTCCGAATGAGCACCGATCCCACCCCCGTGGCGGACGGCGGCACAACGCCGCCCGAGCGCCCCGGCCTGTTCGCCACCTACCGCCGGCTCTGGCCCTATCTCTGGCCGCATACGCGGCCGGACCTGCAGCGGCGCGTCTTCCTCGCCTTCGGCCTCCTCCTCGTCGCCAAATTCGTGACGATGCTGACGCCTTTCACCTTCAAATGGGCGACCGACGCCCTCGTTGCGGCGATCGGCGACAAGGACGGGCTCCGGGCCGCGATGCCCGCCGGACTGTTCGCGGCGCCGATGCTGATGATCGGCCTCTACGGCCTGTCCCGCGTCATCATGGCCGTGCTCACACAGGTGCGCGACGGGCTGTTCGCCAAGGTGGCGATGCATGCGGTGCGGCGTCTCGCCCTGCAGACTTTCGAGCACATGCACCGGCTGAGCCTGCGCTTCCATCTCGAGCGCAAGACCGGCGGCCTCACCCGCGTGCTGGAGCGCGGGCGCGGCGGCATCGAGGAATTATCGCGGCTGATGGTGCTGACGCTGGTCCCCACCATCGTCGAGTTCCTGCTTGTCATCGGCGTCCTCGCCTACGAGTTCGACTGGCTCTACTCGGCCGTCGTCTTCGTCATGGTCGCGGCCTATCTCGGCTTCACCTGGAAGGCGACGCAATGGCGGATCGAGATCCGCCGGCGCATGAACAACTCGGACACCGACGCCAATACCAAGGCGGTGGATTCGCTGCTCAACTTCGAGACGGTGAAGTATTTCGGTGCCGAGCGGCGCGAGGCCGAGCGCTACGACGGCTCCATGGCGAAGTACGAGAAGGCCTCGACCCAGACCTACGTCTCCCTCGCCGTGCTCAATGCCGGCCAGGCGCTGATCTTCACCGTGGGCATGACCGTGGTGATGTGGCTCGCCGCGCGGGACATCATGGCCGGGCGCACGACGCTCGGTGGGTTCGTCCTCGTCAACACGATGCTGGTGCAGCTCTCCATGCCGCTCAACTTCATGGGCATGATCTACCGGGAGATCAAACAGGCGCTCATCGACATCGACGACATGTTCCAGATCCTGCACCGCAACCCCGAGATCGCGGACAGGCCGGGCGCCAGACCCCTCGCCGTCTCGGCGGGCGTGGTGCGGTTCGAGGATGTGCGCTTCGCCTACGACCCGGCGCGGCCGATCCTGCGCGGCGTCAGTTTCGAGGTCCCGGCCGGACGCACGATCGCCATCGTCGGTCCCTCGGGCGCCGGTAAGTCGACCCTGTCGCGGCTGCTGTTCCGGTTCTACGAGCCGCAATCGGGCCGCATTCTCATCGACGGCCAGGACATCGCCGCCGTCGAGCAGGGGAGTCTCAGGGCCGCCATCGGCATGGTCCCGCAGGACACCGTGCTGTTCAACGACACGATCGGCTACAACATCCGCTACGGGCAATGGGATGCGAGCGAGGCGCAGGTCCGCGAGGCGGCGCGCCTCGCGCAGATCGACCGGTTCGTGTCGGCCCTCCCCGAAGGCTACGACACGCCGGTGGGCGAGCGTGGCCTGAAGCTCTCCGGCGGTGAGAAGCAGCGCGTCGCCATCGCCCGCACGATCCTGAAGGGACCGCCGATCCTCGTCCTCGACGAAGCGACCTCGGCCCTCGATTCCTTCACAGAGCGCGAGATCCAGGACGCCCTCGACAAGGTGTCGAGGGGGCGCACCACCCTCGTCATCGCCCACCGCCTCTCGACGGTGGTCAATGCCGACGAGATCATCGTGCTCGACCGGGGCGTCATCGTCGAGCGCGGCGACCACCAGGGCCTGCTCGATCTCGGCGGCGTCTACGCCTCCCTTTGGAGCCGCCAGCGCGAGGCCGACGAGGCGCGCGAGATCCTCAAGCGGGCGGAGCAGGAGAGGCTGGACCGGGACCGGTCGGAGGACGCGACCTCCTCCGAAGGTCCCGTCGCCCCGCAACCGAAGCGGCCCGTCGTGCCCGAGCCGATGCCGGCGGAGTGAAGGCGCGGCGGGGTACTCATGGGCGTCTTCCGCCGAACGCCGCCATTCCGGACTCGCCTTCGGCACTCCGGAGTGACGGTGCAGGTGTCGTAACGGGCGCGACCGTCTCGGTGGCCATGGCGCGGCGGCCCGGCGTCGAAGCGCCACTCGGTCTCTCGATCCGCGCCGCGGCACGAGGCTTCCGGTCCGCATCGGATTGCCCGGAAAATGCGGATTTCCGTGCCGGCCGAGAATCCCTTGTGGCGGCCCCGGCATCGACTGGCGGCCTCTATGTGCGGACCGTCATGCGATAGATCAGTAACTGATCTCATTCACAATGCGGTAATAGAAGTCGTCGTACTCTATTAACTAACGACACCGATTGAACTTGACCATGACGAGTAATGCGATAATTTGATCTAATATTACTAAAAGGGTCCGGCAATATGGTGCTTTCCCAAGATGTTCGCGAGACTCTGAAGAGCGTCGCGGCATTGTCCGAGACGATCGACGGGATCGGCGACGACGACAACCTGTTCGACAAGGGCCTCGATTCGTTCGGGTCGGTCCAGCTGATGCTGGCGCTCGAAGAGCGCTACGACATTGAGTTTCCGGACAACCTTCTCAACCGGCGCTCCTTCTCCACCATCCGCATCATCGGCGAGACGGTGAACAAGCTCACGCTTTCGGCCGCCGCATGAACGCCCTCGTCCTCCGCGCCAAGCGGGTCGCGGTAATCGCGGCCGCCCATGCCGATGAGGTCGACCGTCAGGCCCGCTTTCCGGCGGAGGCGGTGGCGGCCCTCAAGGCCGAGCGCCTGCTCGGGATTCAGATCCCGATGCAGTTCGGCGGAGAGAGCGCCGGCCTGTCGCAGATCGCGGAGGTCTGCTTCACCCTGTCCCAGGCCTGCTCCGCCGCGGCGATGGTCTTCGCCATGCACCAGATCAAGGTCGCGAGCCTCGTCTCGCATGGCCTCGACAGCGACTGGCACTGCAGCCTGATGGAGCAGGTGGCGCGCGAGCAGCTCCTCTTCGCCTCGGCCACCACGGAGGGCGGCATCGGCGGCGACCTGCGCAACAGCCTGTGCGCGGTCGAGACGGTGGGCGACGTCTTCCATTTCTCCAAGGACGCAACGGTCATCTCCTACGGCGCCCATGCCGACGTGATCCTCGCCACCGGCCGCCGCCATCCCGACGCGGCCTCGTCGGACCAGGTCCTCGTGGCGCTGATGAGGGGCCAGATGTCCCTGGAGCGCACCAGCACCTGGGATACGCTGGGCATGCGCGGCACCTGCAGCGACGGGTTCAAGCTCGAGGCGCGCGACGTGCCGGTGGCGCAGATCCTGCCGAAGCCCTTCGCCGAGATCGCGGCCCAGTCGATGCTCGCCTCCTCGCACCTCCTCTGGAGCAGCGTCTGGTTCGGCATCGCCAGCTACGCCCTCGACCGGGCCAGGGCCTATGTGCAGGGCGAGGCAAGGCGCCGGCCGGGTCAGGTTCCTCCCGGCGCCCTGCGCCTCGCCGAGGCCGCCAACGAGCTTCAGGCGATGAAGGGGACCGTGGTCGCCGGCCTCCAGCTGTTCGAGCGCGCGCAGGGCGATGCGGACGAACTCGGCTCGATCGGCTTCGCCGTGATGCTCAACAATGTGAAGACGACGATCTCGGCGAAGTCCGTCGACATTGTCCAGCGCGCGCTCGGGATCGTCGGGCTCTCCGGCTACAAGAACGGCACGCCGTTCAGCCTCGGTCGGCCCCTGCGCGACGTCATGTCGGCGCCGCTGATGATCAACAACGACCGTATCCTCTCCAACACCGCCAACCTCCTGCTCGTGCAGAAGGGCGGGGGCCAGCTCCTGAGCGCATGATGGACCAGCTTCTCGCCCCCGCTCCCCTCTCCGACGAGGTCGCCGACGACGAGGTGTCGTCCGAGCCGCGCTCCCTGCTCGACCGGCTGTTCGACCGCGGCCTGCTCGTACGCACCGGCGTCGACGGGCTCTACGGCCGCAGCGGCGATTTCGAGAGCGTGGTCGAGGCCATCGACCGGCTCGCCACGAAGCTCGGCGCCGGGGACGGGGCGGAATCCCTGCGCTTCCCGCCCGGCATGAGCCGGCCCGCCTTCGAGCGCAGCGGCTATCTCAAGGGATTCCCGAACCTCGCCGGCACCATCCACTGCTTCTGCGGCAACGATGCAGACCACGCCCGACTGCTCTCCTGCATCGAGGCCGGCACCGACTGGACCGGCGATCAGGCCGCCAGCGAGATCGTGCTGACGCCGGCCGCCTGCTACCCGCTCTATCCGGTGGCCGCCGCCCGCGGCGCCCTGCCGGAAGCCGGCCTGCTGTTCGACCTGCAATCCTACTGTTTCCGCCACGAGCCCTCGCTCGAGCCGACGCGGATGCAGATGTTCCGCATGCGCGAATACGTCCGCATGGGCAGCCCCGATCAGGTGCTGGCCTTCCGCGAGATGTGGCTCGAGCGCGGCACCGCGATGATGCGCGAGCTCGGCCTGCCGATCGCGGTCGACCCCGCCAACGATCCGTTTTTCGGCCGCGCCGGGCGGATGCTCGCCAACAATCAGCGGGCACAGGGGCTGAAATTCGAGCTGAACGTGCCGGTCAACAGCGAGGACAAGCCCACCGCCTGCCTCAGCTTCAACTACCATCAGGATCATTTCGGCACGATCTGGGACATCAAACAGGCGGATGGCGAGGTCGCGCATACGGCCTGCGTCGGGTTCGGGCTGGAGCGGATCACCCTGGCGCTGCTCCGCCATCACGGCCTCGACATCAAGGCCTGGCCGGCGGCATTGCGCGAACGGCTCTGGGGCTAGGACCGGTGCTCGCCGCCCTCGTCCGCGAGGAGACGCCGGAGGCTCCGGCGCCGACCTCCCATCCGCTGCATGGCTCCGACCGGATCTGGCCGGAGACGAACTGCTACGTCGACCTCTGGATCGAGCTCCTGCACGGCCGTGGCCTCGTCCCCGAGGCGATGCTCGGCTTCACCCTGCGCCAGGATTTCGAAGGCGATCAGTTCACCTTCTTCAAGCCGTTTCCCGGCGATCTCGAACGGCTCTACGGTCTCTCGATCCAGGAACTCGCGATCTTCGAGAGCCTGGAGGCGCATGCGCTGGTGCAGGTCGCGCGCGGATGCCCGGTCCTGGTCGAGGTCGACGCGATCCACCTGCCCGATACCGCGGGCACCACCTATGGCCGCGACCACGGCAAGACCACGATCGGCATTCTCGGTCTCGATGTGCAGGCCCGCGCGCTCGACTATCTCCACAATGCCGGCCGTTTCCGGCTTCGCGGCGCCGATTACGAAGGCATCTTCGGGCCCTCGACGCTGTTTCCCTATGCGGAGTTCGTGAAGGAGATCGGCGCGCCGCTCCCCCGGCGCGAGCTCCACGGCGTCGCCTTCGACATGCTGCGCCATCACCGCCGCTTCGCGCCGCGCGCCAACCCGATCTTCGCCTTCCGGAGGGCGCTGGAGGCGAGAGCGGAGACGCTGGTGCAGAACCCGCTCGGGATCTTCCACAGCTACGCCTTCAACACCACGCGCCAGCTCGGTGCCAATTTCGAGCTTCTCGGCAGCCATCTCGCCTGGCTCGACGAGCAGGGGGGTGCCGGTTTCGCCGCGAGTGCCGAGGCGGCGCAAACCCTCGCGGCGGAGGCCAAGGCGTTCCAGTTCCAGCTGGCCCGGGCCTTCGGCCGGCGCAACGCCACGGGCCTGTGCCAGCGCCTCGACGGGCTGGCCGGCACCTACGACAGGGTGTTCGCCGCCCTCGACAGCGCCCTCGCCTAGGGGCGAAGACATGGCGCGCATCCTCGCCGTCGACGGCGTTCCGGCTTCGGCGGTCGAAGGACCCTGGCACCTGCTGATGAATCCGGCCGGCGCCTGCGCGACCCCGCGCGACCTGCCCCGGAACGACGCCGTGTCCGGCTGGATTCCGGCCCGCGTTCCGGGCACCGCAGCCGCTGCCCTGCGGGATGCGGGGCTCTGGTCCGAGGAGGCACCGACGCCGATCCACGATTCCGACGTGTGGTATCGGACGATCCTGTCGGGTTCCGGCCGGGAGCGCCTGTCCTTCGAGGGATTGGCGACCATCGCCGAGATCTGGATCGACGGAACGCTCGCCGCCACCGGCCGCTCGATGTTCCTGTCGCAGCACGTCGAGGCGGATCTCTCCGGCGAGACCGAGATCGCCCTGTGCTTCCGCTCGCTTTCGGCGGAACTGGCGCGCCCGCACAAGCGCGGCCGCTGGCGCCCGCTTCTGGCGACGCCGGGCTCCCTGCGCCGCATCCGCACCAGTGTGCTCGGCTTTATGCCGGGCTGGTGCCCGTCCATCGACAGCGTCGGCCCCTACCGGCCGGTGACGCGGACCGCGCTCGGCGCCGGCTCGGGACATCTCGCCTCCGTCGATCTGCGCACGGCGCTCGAAGACGGGACCGGACGGCTCACGGCGCGGGTCGAGCTCGACGGCGCGCCGGACGGGGCCGCGATCCTGATCTGCGACGGCCACGAGATCGCTTTGCGGCAAAGTGCGCCGGGCCGGTTCGAGGGCGAACTCCTGCTGCCCGGGATCGCGCCGTGGTGGCCCCATACCCATGGCGAGCCGACGCTTCATTCCGTGGACCTGATGGTCGCGGGCCGGCGCCTCGATCTCGGCCGCGTCGGCTTTCGCACCATCACCCTGACCCGTCCGTTCGAGGAGGGCTTGAGCCTCACGATCAACGGCGTCCCGGTCTTCTGCCGCGGCGCCTGCTGGACTCCGCCCGACCTCGTGGGCCTGCCCAACGACCGCGACGGCTACCTGCCTCTCCTGATGCTGGCGCAGGAGGCCGGCATGAACATGCTGCGCGTGCCCGGCATCACGCTCTACGAGGCTCAAATCTTCCACGATCTCTGCGACGAGCTCGGCATCCTGGTCTGGCAGGACCTGATGCTCGCCAATTTCGACTATCCCACCGACGATCCCGGCTTCCGCGCGATGCTGGTCGAGGAAATCACGCAGTTCCTCGACCGTACCCAGACCTCGCCCTCCCTCTGCGTCCTGTCGGGCGGGAGCGAGGTCTGGCAGCAGGCGGCGATGCTCGGATTCCCGCGCGAGGTCTGGGCCGGCAGCTTCGTCGCCGAGACGCTTCCAGCCCTGGTGGCGCAAACACGGCCCGACCTCGTGGTGGTGCCGAACTCGCCCTCAGGGGGAGACCTGCCGTTCTCCACCTCCGCCGGCGTGACCCATTATTACGGCGTCGGCGCCTATCGCCGTCCGTTCGAGGATGCGCGCCGGGCCGAGGTCGGCTTCGCCTCCGAGTGTCTCGCCTTCGCCAACGTGCCGGACGCCGCGACCCTCGCCGAATGCGGCCTCACCGATCCCACATCGCCGCGTTGGGCGGCCGCCATTCCCCGCGACCGGCGCGCGGATTGGGATTTCGAGGGCGTGCGCGACCATTACGTGGCCACCCTCTACGGCGCCGATCCCGAGCGCCTGCGGGCGGAGGACCCGGTGCGCTACCTGACCCTCGGCCGGGCGGCGAGCGGCGACTGCATGGAGGCGGTGTTCGCCGAATGGCGCCGGGCCCGCTCGCCCAATGCCGGCGGCCTGGTCTGGTTCTTCCGCGATCTGGCGCCGGGGGCGAGCTGGGGCATCGTCGATTGCCTCGGGCGCCCGAAACCGGCCTGGTACGCCCTGAAGCGCGCCTTCCGGCCCGTCCAGCTCACCCTCTCGGACGAGGGGCTGAACGGCCTCCAAGTCCATGTCCACAACGAGACGGCGCGAAGGCTCGACGCGATTCTGCGCCTCGCCTTCACCGATCCGGCCGGCCGCGTCGTCGCCAGGGCCGAGCGGGCGATCGCGCTCGGCCCGCGAAGCTCCGCATCCTGGTCCTCGGCGGACATGCTGGGGCGCTTCTTCGACGCCACCGATGCCTATCGCTTCGGGCCGCCGGCCCATACGCTCGGCCATGCGAGCCTCACCGAGGCGGGACATGGCGCGACGATCGCCGAGGCGTTCCATTATCCGCAGGGGCGGAATCCCGAGCCGCAGGAACTCGGGCTCGAGGTCGAGCTCCTCCGGGAGGGATCGGGCTGGGCGCTGCGGATCGCCACGGAACGGCACGCCCTCGGCGTCAGGATCGAGACGACGCGCGGGCGTCCGGCGGACGATTGGTTCTCCCTCGCGCCCGGATCGGTGCGCCATGTGGCGCTCGTCGGGACGGCGGGAGAGGGTGAACGGCCCGAGGGACGCGTCGGCGCCATCAACGGCATCGGGATGGTGAGGTTCGGTCGAGATGGCGTTTGAGACTTCACGGATCGCCGAGGACACGACCTTGCCGCTGCGGCCCATCGCCTTCGACGGCCTGTTCGGCTGGTTCAGCCCGGGGATCGGCCGCCGCGGCGTCGTCCTGTGCGGCACCCATGGCTACGAGCAGCTCTCGGCGCACCGCCCGTGGCGGACGCTCGCGGAACGGATCGCCGCCACAGGCTGCGCCACCCTGAGCTTCGATTATCCCGGCGCCGGCGATTCCGGAGACGCCGGCGCGGACAGCGTCGAGGGATGGGTCCGCGCGATCCGCCGGGCCATTCGCCATCTCCGGGACGAGGCGCAGGCGGAAGAGATCGTCCTCGTCGGACTTCGCCTCGGCGGCACGCTCGCGGCCCTCGCGGCCGAGGGCGAGCGGGTCGACGGACTGGTGCTGCTGGCGCCCTTCGCCAGCGGGCGTACCTACCTGCGCGAGATGAAGATGCAGTCGCGCACCATCGGGCGCATGCCCGACGGATCGCCCATGCCGCAGGAGGACGGCACCCTCACGGTCGGCGGTTTCCATATCGGTCCCGGCCTCGCCGCCGAGCTCTCCGCCATCGACCTCGCCGGGGCCGAGCGGGCGCCGGCCCCCGACATCCTGCTCGTCGGCGCGGAGATCGGCGGGCTCGGCCCGCGCTACACCACCCTCGGCGCCACGGTGACGACGCGGCCCTTCCCCGGCCTCGCCGCCCTCGTCGCCAACCCGCTCTATGCCGAGACGCCGGAGGAGACCGTCGCGGGGGTGATCGATTGGGTCGCCGCGGGCGCGCACCCTTGCCCCGGCCGGATCGCCATCCTTCCTCCGGCCTCGGCCGATCCGATCCGCGGCGCCGGCTGGTGCGAGGAGCCTCTACGGTTCGGCACGTCGGTCTTCGGCATCCTCTGCCGCCCGCGCGAGGCGGGGCCGCGACGGCCGTCCGTGCTCTTCGTCAATGCCGGCACCAACGTCCATTCCGGCTGGGGCCGCCAGACCACCGTCCTCGCGCGCGGACTCGCGCGGGAGGGCGTCATGTCCCTGCGCATGGACCTGCGCGGCGTCGGCGACAGCCCCGACCGGCCCGGCGGCGCTTCCCCGCTCTACAGCCTCGCCTCCCTCGACGACGTGCGCGCCGCCCTCGACCATCTTGAGACGATGTCCGCCGGCCCGGTCGTCATCGTCGGGTCCTGCAGCGGCGCCTATCTCGCCTTCCAGGCCGTCTGCCGCGAGAACCGGCTGAAGGGCGCGCTCCTCGTCAATCCCTATTGCTTCGACTGGAATCCGGCGGACGACGTCGACAGCGTCATCCGCAACGTGTTCCGGAACGCCTCGACCTATGCCGGCCTCCTGCGGCAGGGAACCGCCTGGCGCAGGCTCGCCCGTGGCGAGATCCGCGTGGGCGCCATCGCGAGGGCGCTCGGCAAGGCCGGCTTCGCGCGCGTGGCGAAGCGGGTGGCGCCCCTGTTCCGGCCCCGTCCCGCCGGCGGCAGCGTGGCCCAGCGCGTCGCCGACCTGCGCCGGCGTGGCGCCCATCTCCATCTCGTCTACAGCGGCGGCGATCGCGGCCTCGCCGCCCTGCACGAGAATCTCGGCCGCTCCCCCGCCAGGATCGCCCGGCGCCTCGGCGAGCCGGTGACGATGATCGAGGGGGCGGACCACGATCTCAGCACCGCCGCGGCCCAGGGCCGGCTCGCCGAGGTTCTGAAGGCATTGCTGCGCCGCCTCGGCTGACCCGACCGCGAGCTGCGACTTCGCTTCCGGGCGTGTGGCGCATCGAACCGGGCGTGCTCCTCACGGCCGTTTCGATCCGACCGCGCCCGCCGAACGGCGCGCCGCGCTCGGTCTCGCACCGCTGCCTTCCACCTGCGCTCTTCGAAGGCGCACCGGGCACGGAACCCGGCCTCGATGCGTTGCCGGCACCGGCCGCATATGAAAGACACCGCCGAGGGCGCGCCTCGGCGACGGCACGGCATCGTCGGGGTCGGGATCGGCTCGCCGGGCGGATCTGCCCTGCTTCGAGGTTGCGAATGAGTGCTGCGCCGATGGCCTTCTCGACCACGCGCCTGATCGTGATCCTGGCCGTGGCCGGCTTTGCCAGCACCTTTGCCGGGCGCGCCATCGAACCCCTGGTCGGCGTGCTCGCCCGCGACCTGCGCAGCGATCCGCACACGGTCGCGCTGCTGTCGACCGCCTTCGCGCTGCCCTATGCGCTGATCCAGCCGATCCTCGGTCCGGTGGGGGATTCCCTCGGCAAGGAGCGGGTCATCGCGGTCTGCCTCGGCATCCTCACCCTGGCCCTGGCGGGATGCGCGCTCTCGGCGGATCTCACCATCCTGTTCGGATTGCGCGTGCTGGCGGGCGCGGCGGCCGGCGGCGTCATTCCGCTGGCGCTCGCTCTCATGGGCGACAGGATTCCGCTGGAGCGCCGGCAGGTCGCCATCGGCCGCTTCCTCGTCGCCGTCATCCTCGGCCAATTGTCCGGCTCGACCTTCGCCGGACTGATCGAGGCCGATGTCGGCTGGAAGGGCGTCTTCGCCATCACGGCGGCGGTCGCGGCGATCGGCTGCGCGGCGGCGATCCTCGGCTTCGAGTGGCGGGCAGGCGCGGCGCCCAAGCGCTTCGCCTTCGGGGAGGCGGTGACGCGCTACCGCACCATCGTCGGCATCCCCCGCGCCCGCGTCTTGTTCGCCGCCGTCTTCGTCGAGGCGATCGCGGTCTTCGGCATCTTCCCGCATCTCGCGCCGCTCATCGAGGCGCGCGGGGAGGGCGGCCCGCGCGAGGCCGGCCTCGCCCTCGCGGGCTTCGCGGCCGGCGGGTTGCTCTACTCGGCTTTCGTCGCCGTGCTCCTGCGCCTGCTCGGCCTGTCGCGGATGCTGATCGGGGGCGGGGTGATCTGCGCCTGCGCCCTCCTGGTCATCGGCAGCGCGGGTAGCTGGCAGGTGGATTGCGCGGCCCTGGTGGCCATGGGGCTCGGTTTCTACATGCTCCACAACACCTTCCAGGTGCAGGTGACCGAGGTGGCGCCCGGCGCCCGCGCATCGGCCGTCTCGCTCCACGCCTTCTCGTTCTTCTGCGGCCAGGCCCTGGGCGTCGCGATCCTCGGCGCCGCCCTGCAGGGCCTCGGCCAGTTCACCGCCCTCGCCCTCTGCGCCGTCGCGATCCTGGCTCTCGGCATCGTCACTGCCCGGTTGCTCATGGGCCGGACGGCGAACACGTAGGCAGGGTCGCCGCACCGGGTCCGTGTGGCGGATGGATGCCCTACGCCGTCTCCAGCCCAGTATACCATTCGGCATAGGTCGTGTTCGCCACCATGCGGCGGTTCTGGTCGGGGGCGCCGTCCGTCCACCAGACGGGGCCGCGCTCGCCGAGGCCGTGCTTGGCGACGTCCACCGCCCGGCGGGCCCGCGCGAGAGCGCCTTCGTCGCCCGCCCGCTTGGCCGTCTTCACCGCGCGCCGGGCGTCCATCAGCGCCTTGACGAAGCGCTCCCGCGCCTCCTCGCCGAGGCTCGGATCGGTGCGCCGCCACAGCCGTCCCTTGACGACGATGTAGCGACCGTCGGGCGTCTCGATCACGGGCGTCCCGCCTGTCTTCGCCATGGCGAGGGCCTCAGCGCGCCAGGACGGGCGTGCAGACGAAGCGGCCCTCGCCCGGCAGCGGCACGATGGCGACCTCGACGCCGTAGAGCAGGCGCAGGGTCTCCGGTGTGACCGCTTCCTCGGGCGGTCCAAGCGCCAGCAGGCGGCCCTCGTGGAGGAGGGCGACCCTGTGGCAGAGGAAGGCGTGGTCGGGATCGTGGGTCGAGAGGACGATCCCGATGCCGCGCCGGCTCAGGTGCCGCACCTGATCGAGCAGACGGGCCTGGTTGCCGAAATCGAGGCTCGCGGTGGGCTCGTCCATGACGAGGAAGCGCGGTTCCCCCGCCAGCGCGCGGGCGATGAGGACGAGCTGGCGTTCGCCGCCGCTGATCTCGGTATAGCTGCGCTCGGCGAGGTGGCCGATGCCGAGGGTGGCGAGGGCGTCGGCGGCGATCGCCTCGTCCGCCCTGCCGGGGACGGCGAAGGCGCCGAGCCGGCTCGCCCGCCCCATCAGGACCACGTCCTGCACGCGGAAGGGGAAGGAGGCCGCATGCGCCTGGGGCACGTAGGCGACGCTGCGCGCGAACCGTGCCCGCGACCAGCGCGCGACGTCCTCCCCGTCGAGGGTGATCCGCCCGGCCTTGGCGGGGATCAGGCCGAGGATGGTCTTGAACAGGGTGGTCTTGCCGCCGCCATTCGGCCCGAGGAGGCCCAGCACCTCCCCCGCCCGCAGGTCGAAGCCGATCCCCTCGCCGATGGTGCGGGCGCCGTGGCCGAAGGCGAGATCCCGGACGAGGAGGTTCACGCCCAGCTCCGCTTGGCATTGGCCAGGAGCCACAGGAAGAACGGCGCGCCGATGAGGGCGGTGAGGATGCCCAGCGGCACCTCGATCGGCGCGATGGTGCGGGCGACGAGATCCACCGCCAGGAGGTAGCCCGCCCCCATCAGCAGCGAGGCCGGCAGCAGGCGGCGGAAATCCGGCCCGACGATCAGCCGCGCCACATGCGGGATGATGAGGCCGATCCAGCCGATCACCCCGGTGACCGAGACGGCGGCGGCGGTCACCAGCGTCGCCGCGGCGATGAAGAGCGGGCGCAGCAGCCGTGTCTCGACGCCGAGCGCCCGCGCCTCCTCCTCGCCGAGGCTCATCAGGTTCATCCGCCAGGCGAACAGGACCAGGGGCAGCAAGCCGAGGAGCATCGCCGGCAGGATCGCGCCGACATCGCCGAGGGTGACGGAAGCGAGGCTGCCGAGCAGCCAGTAGGTGATGGCGGGGAGCTGGTTGTAGGGGTCGGCCAGGACCTTGAGGAGCGAGATCGCGGAGCCGAGCACCGCGCCGATGGCGACGCCCGCCAGCACCAGGGTGAGCACCGGATCGTGCCGTCGCATCGCGAGACCGACCGCGTAGACCGCTCCCACCGCGAGCGATCCCCCGGCGAAGGCGAGGAGCTGGATCGCGCCGACGGGAAGCGAGAGGTAGATGCCCAGCACCGCCCCGAGGCTCGCGCCGGCCGAGACGCCGAGGATGTCGGGCGAGACGAGGGGATTGCGGAACAGGCCCTGGTAGGTGGAGCCCGCCGCGGCGAGGGCCGCGCCGACGACGAGGCTCGCCAGGACGCGCGGCAGCCGCACCTGCAGCACCACGATCTGCGCGGTGGGATCGAGGGTGGAGGGAAGCCCGAGCAGCTTCGTCCATAGGATCCTCGCCACGTCGGCGACGGGCACGGCGAACTTGCCCGTCGCCAGAGACAGGAGGACGAGCAGCAGGAGTGCGACGAGCGGCAGCACGCCCTTCAACGCGCTGCGCAAAGCGGGCCGGGCGGCGATGGCGGGGGCGGTCACGGCCTTGGCGCCCCGGCATCCTTCAGCAGGGTTTCGCGCTGCTCCGCGTCGAGATCCACATGATAGAAGCGCTCGTAGAATTTCTGCGCGATCGCGTCGATCGGTTCCGGGAACAGGTCGGGATGGAGCAGGCCCGCGAGCCAGCGCAGGCCGATCAGGCGGTTGATGCCGGGCGGCGAATCGAACCAGCCGAAGGGCAGGCGGGGTGTCTGGTAGACGCGGCCGGTGCGGACGGCGCGGAGCGTGCTCCACACTGGATCGGTGAAAACGGACTGCCGGAAGGCGGGATCGAGGGTGACGATGGCGTCGGGGTTCCAGGCCAGGACCTGTTCCGGCGACACGGTGGTGAGACCGGTGGCGCCCCCACCCTCCGCGACGTTGCGGGCGCCGGCCAGTTCGAGGATCTCGGTGTTGATCGAGCCGGCGACTCCCGTCTCCAGCCCGCGCGGACCGCGGGCGTAGTAGACGCGCGGCCGCTTGTCGGCGGGGACCGACGCGATCCGGCTCTTCACCAGCGCGATCATCGCCTCGGTATGGGACGCCAGGTCCTTCGCCCGCTCGGGCGCCCCGACCAATTCGCCGAGCTTGGCATAGGTCTCGGCCATCCGGCCGATGCTGCCGTCGAGGAGAATATAGGGAATGCCGGTCTGCGCCTGGATCCGGTCGGCCAGGGAGACGTAGGTCGGCGCGGTGCTGCCGACATCGACGATGAGGTCCGGCTTCAGGGTGAGCACCGCCTCGACATTGGCGGTATTACCCTTGCCCGTCAGCCGGCCATAGGCGGGGAGACCGCGTGTCTCCGGTGTCAGGAAGGCGGCTTCGTCCGGCGAGGGCGCGCGGACCCATCCGATCATGGCGGTCGGCGCCAGGGTGTAGAGCAGGACGGAGGCTGGCGGGCCGGCGGCGAGGACCCGGCTCGCGCGGTCCGGCACCTCCACCGTGCGGCCGGCGGAATCGACGAAGGGGCGTGCGATCGCCGCCCCGCCGGCGAGGACGAGACCTGTGAGAGCCACGATCGCCGCGACGATGCCGGGGGCCGTTCGACGTGACGGGTTTCGCGGGCCTGTGGCCGGCGGGATGCAGCGATCGATCATGGCGCGAACCGTATCATGGCGATGCGCGCCGCGCGCCGCGACGCACGCGCCACACGCCTTCCCTGGAGGAGGTCCGGCGTTTGTCATCCGGAAGGGGCTGATATACAGCCCCGGTCGATCGATCCGCCCGGTAACGACGGGCGAAACCGGCACCGTCGATGTCGGGCCCTGTCGGGCCACCATTGTGCCGGCTCAGTATAGAGCAAGTTTTGATGGGTCCAAGCAGGTTCGCGTTGGCACGCCGACGCTTCACCCTGCTTAGGTCCTTGGTGTGTCGCAGGTTTTGTCGCAGAATCGGTGACCACTTCTGCGAAACCTGCTTAGTCATCACGGACGTCGAGACGGCCGAGGAGAGAGCCAGATGAAGATCGCGATGATCGGCGCGGGGTATGTCGGCCTGGTCTCCGGTGCGTGCTTCGCCGATTTCGGCCACACCGTGTGCTGCGTCGACAACGATCCGGCCAAGATCGAGGCCCTGGAGCAGGGCCGCATCCCGATCTTCGAGCCGGGGCTCAACACGCTGGTGGCCGACAACGTCCGCCAGAACCGCCTGACCTTCGCCACCGACCTGACGAGCGCGGTGGCCGCGGCCGACACGGTGTTCATCGCGGTGGGCACGCCGTCGCGGCGCGGCGACGGATTTGCGGATCTCTCCTACGTCTATGCGGCGGCCCGCGACATCGCGGCGGCCCTTACCGGCTACACCGTGGTGGTGACGAAATCGACGGTTCCGGTGGGGACCGGCGACGAGGTCGAGCGCATCATCCGCGAGGCGCGGCCCGATGCCGATTTCGCCGTGGTCTCCAACCCGGAATTCCTGCGCGAAGGCGCGGCCATCGGCGATTTCAAGCGGCCCGACCGCATCGTCATCGGGGCGGACGACGACCGCGCGGCGAATGTGATGAAGGAGGTCTACCGCCCGCTCTACCTCAACCAGGCGCCGATCCTCGTCACCGGGCGGCGCACGGCGGAGCTGACGAAATACGCCGCCAACGCCTTCCTCGCCACCAAGATCACCTTCATCAACGAGATCGCCGACCTCTGCGAGCAGGTCGGCGCCAATGTCCAGGAGGTCGCCCGCGGCATCGGCCTCGACAACCGCATCGGCTCGAAGTTCCTGCATGCGGGGCCGGGCTATGGCGGCTCGTGCTTCCCCAAGGACACCCTGGCGCTGGTGAAGACGGCGCAGGATTGCGGCACTCCGATCCGGCTGGTGGAGGCGGTGGTCGCCGTCAACGACCAGCGCAAGCGGGCCATGGCGCGCAAGATCGTCACCGCCTGCGGCGGCTCGGTGCGGGGCAAGACCATCGCGCTCCTCGGCCTCACCTTCAAGCCGAACACGGACGACATGCGCGACGCGCCGTCGCTCTCCATCGTCGCCGGCCTGCAGGATGCCGGTGCCCGCATCCGCGCCCACGACCCGGAAGGCATGGAGGGCGCGAGGCACTTGATGCCCGACATCGCCTATGCCGACGACCCCTATTCCTGCGCCGAAGGGGCCGATGCCCTCGTCATCGTGACCGAATGGAACGCCTTCCGCGCCCTCGACTGGGCGCTCCTCGCAAGGAGCATGGCGGCACGGGTGGTGGTCGACCTGCGCAACGTCTACCGGGGCGAGGACGTGGCCCGCCACGGCTTCCGCTATGTCGGCATCGGCGTGCCGTCGCCGGAGATTTAGGACGATAAGCTTCTACATCTGAAGTCAGGAATATTTTGTGACCTCCTTCATCGTTCCCGACGGCAATGAGGCGATTCGTGCGGATATTCCAGCAATTGTAGAGTTGATCGAGAGAACAGCCAGATGGGTACATCCGGAAACGTTCAAGGCTTTACCGGTTTGGTGTCCCTACACCGCGCGCGGTCAACCGCTCTACGACGCGACTTGGACGCGACAATATACAAATACCCGTCGCGCAACTAAGGAAACAAGCAATAAATTCGAAGGGAACGTGGCGGCACTAAAGGCGCTGGTTTCAGCGCTCGGTGTATCCTCACCCAAGCCCCGAAATTGGACGGTATGTCACATATGGGGCTACGACGATCCCGCATTTGCAGCACAGAGTAGTATTGTCCAGGATCCACGGTATTTTTCCTGCATTGGTAATATGGTCTGGTTGCCCACTCCCCTCAAAGGGTTCACTGACGCATTGCCGGAGGTGAAGAAGATGCTCCGAATCTGTTCGTACAATCTTTATGGTTGGGCTTGCGAACACCCATCCGTTAAAGCGGAGGCCGAGGAGATTAGATCAGGCATCATTCCAGTTGGCTATCCAAGAGGATGGCCGAGTGCCCTCGATCTAAAGCTAATACCGCTCGGCACAGCGCCTTATACCGACAAAATAAGGCGCGAAATTTTAGTACGAAAAGCGAAGTGGCGACGAGATATCGATGATTTGAGACTTGTCGACTATCCACGAGATCAAGTTAAAAATGTGCTCGATTTTTGGAAAATAGATATTTATCAAACATAGAATTTTTTAATTCGAGGCGGGTGAGGTTTTTTGCCTAGTTCCGCCTCGTCGGATAACTTGATTTTACACCGATTTCCGAGAAAGCTCTACTTTCATTTGCCCTTCGAGCGAGGCCAGTTCGCGCACCCGACGAGCCGCTGATCGATTCACGTATCGCCTCCCGGCGCGGACCGGGAGGCAGAGTTCATCAGGCCGCCGCGTCGATGGCGGTGGACGCCCGGCGCACCTTGCGGTCCATGCCGTCGAGGAAGGCGTGGGCGTCCTCCTTGCGCTCGAAGACGTGCGGGGCGAGGCCGCGATTGTTCAGGGCCTCCTCCATCTTGAGGCGCAGGAAGGCGCTCGTCGCGTAGCGCGTGGTCGTCAGGTAGTAGTTCGCCGACAGGTATTGGATCATGCTCGCGTAGTCGTCGTACAGGTTTTCGTTGATGCGGAACCCGTCATGGTTGACCACCGAGTTGACCCGCTTGCCGGCCTTCTTGCAGGAATCGACCAGGACCTTGCGCAGGTCGTCGATGTCGCTCTTGATGCGGGCGTGCCAGCCTTCGAGGTTGAGGAACAGGATGTTGCGCTCGGCGTCGTAGCTGACCCGCTCCGGCAGGTTGAGGTTGAGGAGGTCCGAGAGGAGCTCCATCGGCTCGTCGCGGAACAGGCGCGGATCCATTTGCGCCGGGTGCTTGATGATCGGCGTGAAGCCCATATGGGGCAGGATGTCCCGCTCGATCTCGATGCCGGGCGCGACCTCGATAAGTTCGAGCCCCTCGTCGGTGAGCTGGAAGACGCAGCGCTCGGTGACGTAGATCACCGGCTGCGAGCGCTTCTGCGCATAGGGGCCGCTGAAGGTGATCTGCTCCACCTGGGGCAGGAACTTCTGCGAGCGGCCTTCCTGCACGATCTTCAGCTTGCCGTCCTCAATGGTCGTCTCGAGCCCGCCCACCGTGAAGGTGCCGGCGAAGACGACGCTGCGCGCGTTCTGGCTGATGTTGATGAAGCCGCCGCAGCCGTTGAGCTTGCCGCCGAAGGCGCTGGTGTTGACGTTGCCGTGCTGGTCGCACTCGGCCATGCCGAGGCAGGTCATGTCGAGGCCGCCGCCGTCGTAGAAGTCGAACATCTGGTTCTGGTCGATGACGCAATCGGCGTTCGTCGCCGCGCCGAAGCTCGACCCGGAGGCGAGGACGCCGCCCACCGCGCCCGCTTCCGTGGTGAGGGTGATGTAGGGGGTCACCTTCTCCTCGTTGGCCACCGCCGAGATGCCTTCCGGCGCGCCGACGCCGAGATTGACCACGCCGTTGGGCGGCAATTCGAAGGCCGCGCGCCGGGCGATGATCTTGCGGGCGTCGAGCTTCATCTTCTTCATGCCGCTCACCGGCACGCGGATCTGTCCGGCGAGGGCCGCATCGTGCTGCACGCCGTAATTCATGCGGTGCATCTCGGGCTCGGCCAGCACCACGCAATCGACAAGGATGCCCGGCACCCGCACGTCCTTGGGTAGCAGGAACCCGTCATCGACGATGCGCTCCACCTGCGCGATGACGATGCCGCCGTTGTTGCGCGCGGCCATGGCCTGGGCGAGGCAATCGAGGGTCAGCGCCTCCTTCTCGAAGGAGATGTTGCCCGCGGGATCGGCCGAGGTGCCGCGGATGAAGGCCACGTCGATCTTGGTGGCGGTGTAGAACAGCCACTCCTCGCCATCGACCTCCACGAGCTTGACGATCTCGTCCGTCGTCACCTCGTTCACGCGGGCGCCGCCATGGCGCGGATCGACATAGGTGTGCAGGCCGACCTTGGAGAACAGGCCGGGCTGTCCGGCGGCGCAGGCGCGGTAGAGCTGCGAGATCACGCCCTGGGGCAGGTTGTAGCCGACGATCTTGTTGTCCTGGGCCGCCTTGGCCACCTTCGGCATGCGTCCGAAATTGGCGGCGATGACGCGCTTCAGCAGGCCCTCGTGATGGAGGCGCCCGGTGCCGAGACCTTTGCTGTCGCCGGCGCCGGCGGTCATGATGAGGGTGAGGCCGCGCGGCGCGCCGGTATCGACGAACCGCTTCTCGAGGGCCGCGTGCAGCGCCTCGGGGATGCAGCTCTGCACGAACCCTGTCGTGGTGACGACGTCGTCATGCCGGATGAGGGCGATCGCCTCCTCGGCCGTGATCACCTTATTTTTCTTCATCGACCGGTCTATCCTCGGAGCACCTCCCCCATCCGGCCCTCGCCGCAAGTGATATCTTGCATAAAGCCGGGATGAAGAAGTCTTGTTTGGCGCACGCAGCGTAAAGATACGGTCCAGATTCCGCAAGGGTTGGGTCTAGTACCAGTTGCTATGGAAATGTTTTGTTGCACCGCACCACATTCCCGAAGTCCCGCACCGCGAAATCCCGCCGTCACGGCTTCGTCCAGGAGCATAGCCAGTTCAGTCCCCCATCATCGGTACCCATGAACACTTTTGCGGTGCGGGAAGGTCGAAAGTATTCATAATTTCCAGGACGAAGGCACCGTTCCGATCCTCCGCCGACCACGCATCTCGGTCGTGACGCTCCCGCGCCTACGCCCACCCATCGACGACCTTGCCATCCGGGCGTTCCGTGACGCAGGCTCGCCGGCCGGTCCTTTCACGGACCGCCGATCCCTCCCCGGAACCGCAAATCCTCCATGATCGTCCGCTCCCGGCCCAACCTGATGGCGATCCTGTTCACTCTGCAGGGGTCGATCCTGCCGCGGGTGGCGCTGAAGGTGGGGTTCATCACGCTCGCGGCGATCGTGGTGGTGGCGGTGGAGCGGGCCTGGCCCGATCCGTTTCCGATGAGTGCCGGCATCGGGCCGTTCACCCTGGTCGGGCTGGCGCTCTCCATCTTCCTGAGCTTTCGCAACGGCGCCTGCTACGATCGCTGGTGGGAGGCGCGCAAAGCCTGGGGAACGCTGATCCTCGAAGCGAGGGCCTTCGCCCGGCTCCTGGTCGCACTCCTTCCCGGAGAGCAGCACGACGTATTCCGGAGGCTCGCGCTGAGACGCGTCATGGCCTTCGCCACAGCCTTGCACGCGCAGATGCGCCGCGAGGACGAGATCGCCGCCGCGGCACCGTGGATGCCCGAGGCGGAGGCCGCGCGGCTTCGCGACCGCGCCAGCCCGGCCGACGCCGTGCTCGTGCAGCTGACGGCCGATCTCGGCCACACGCAGCGGGCGGGCCAGCTGACCGACATCCAGTTCGGCCTGCTTGAGCAGAAGATCGCCGCCCTGGGTCAGGTCCAGATCGTGTGCGAGCGCATCCAGGGAACGCCGCTGCCCTTCGCCTATACCCTGCTCCTGTACCGGACGGCCTGGATCTACTGCCTGCTCCTGCCCTTCGGGCTGGCGGGAACGCTGGGCTGGGTCACGCCGTTCGTGGCGGCCCTGGTCGCCTACACCTTCTTCGGCCTCGACGCCCTCGGGGACGAGCTTGAGGACCCGTTCGGTCTGGAGCCCAACGATCTCCCCCTCGACGCGCTGCTTCGCGTGGTGGAAGGGGTCGTCCTCGACGCCCTCGGCGAGCCGGTGCCGCCGCCCCTGGCGCCGGAGGGGTATCTCCTGCGCTGAGGCGGCGTTCCGGCCCGGTTGTTCCGGCGAGCGCTGTCCCGCGAAGGCTCAGTACTCCCAGAAGATCCGCTGCAGCTCCTTGGTGTCCTGGGTCTTGGTCAGGGCCACGGCGGCGAGGATCTTGGCCTTCTGCGGGTTGAGGTCGTGGGCCACCACCCAATCGTACTTGTCGTCGGGCTGCTCGGCGTTGCGCAGGACGAAGCCGTCGCCGACGCGGGACGAGCGGATGATCTGCACGCCCTTGCCCCGGATGTCCTTCAGCGTATCGACGAGATAACCGGCCACCGAGCCGTTGCCGGTGCCGGCATGGATGATCGCCTTGGCGCCGCCCGCCACCGCGGAGGTATAGGGCTCGGGGTGCATGTTGCCCGAGCCGTAGACGATGGCGACCTCGGGCAGGGCGTCGATGCTGTCGATGTCGAATTCCGAGGTGGTTCCGTGGCGCTTCACCGGCGCGCGGAACCAGTAGGTCTTGCCCTCGACCACCATGCCGAGCGGACCCCACTGGCTGAAGAAGGCCGAGGGTTTGATGTTGACGCGCTTGGTCGTGTCGCGGCCGGCCTGGATCTCGTCGTTCATGGTCAGCAGCACGCCCTTGGCGCGGGAATCCCTGGCGCCCGCCACCACGACGGCGTCGAGGAGGTTGAGGGCGCCGTCCGCCGAGATCGCGGTGGAGGGGCGCATGGAGGCGACCATGACGATCGGCTTGTCGGTCTTCACCACGAGGTCGAGGAAATAGGCCGTCTCCTCCACGGTATCGGTGCCGTGGGTGACGACGATTCCGTCGACGTCGTCGCGCTTGACCAGGGCGGAGACCTGCTTGGCGAGCTGGATCAGCTGGGCGTTGGTGAAGCTCTCCGAGGCGATCTGGAAGGCCTGCTCGCCGCGCACGTCGGCGACCTGGGCGATGGCGGGCACTGCGGCGATGAGCTTGTCCACCGGCACCTTCGCCGCCTGATAGGTGGCGCTGTTGGCCGCATCCGCGCCGGCACCCGCGATGGTGCCGCCGGTGGCGACGATGACGACGCGGGGCTTGCCCGTCGCCGCCGGGGCCGCCGCCTCGCCGGGCTTGGTCGGTGCCGGTCCTTCGAGTGCCGTCGCGGAGAGAGGCGCGAGGGGCAGGCCGAGGCCGAAAGCCAGGGCGAGGGGCATCGCAAAGGTTCTGGCAGAGGTCATCGCAGAGGTCCCGAAGGAGGTCCTGGGACGCGCCACGTGAAGCCTCTCGGAAAGGCCGCAGGAACGGGAGGCGGGGGGAGCGAACGGCATCGAGGTATCCTGATCACAAGCCTGGGTTCGGCATTGTGGCCCCTCCATCCGCCGAGGCCCAGGCCAAAAAGGCGGCGACCACAGGCCGTTCCCGCGTCACTCCGCCGAATTCGGGCCGGGGAAGGCGCGAGACGGCAGCGGGCGAGGAGGGTGCGCGCAAGGAGGGTGAGCGATGGTAATCGCGGCCGGGATGGTCTTCGGCGGTGTGGTCTTTCAGTCGCAGGAATCCGCTGCGAGCCTGCAGATCAAGCATCGTTTAGATCGCTGGTCCGTTAAATGCTTACAATCGGATGGAAATCGCGAGAATTTCGTATACCGGGCTACCCTCACTCAGCTATCGTATAAGACCCAGGCGCAAGGTATCGATGTCCCCAAGAGGTCGTCGTGCCGGCCACATCCGGGGATGGATCGCGTGGTGTATATGGTCGACGCTCCTCAGCAGCAGATGAGCTCCGTCACGGACCCGCTGCTGCTCGACAATCAGCTCTGCTACGCCCTCTATGCCGCCGCTCATCGGATCACGCGGTCGTATCGTCCGATGCTGGAGCGGATGGGACTGACCTATCCGCAATATCTCGTGCTCCTCGTCCTGTGGGAGACGGACGGCGTGACGGTCTCCGATATCGGGCGCCGCCTGCGCCTCGATTCCGGCACGCTGACCCCGGTCCTCAAGCGGCTCGAAGCGGCGGGCTTCCTGATCCGCCACCGGCGGCAGAGCGACGAGCGCGAGGTCGAGATCCAGCTGACCCAGCATGGGCGCGACCTTCGCGCCGAAGCCCGCCTCGTGCGGGAATCCGTGATGTGCCAGCTCAACATGTCCGAGCCCGAGGTTCAGGCCATGCGGGCCGACCTCAACGCGCTGATCGAGAATCTCAGCGCCGCGGGCTGAGGCGCGCATCGTCCATCGGCACCGGGAGGACGGCCCCTGTTCTGCGGTGCCTGTCCTCACCCTGTCACGGTCCGGTTGCAGAACATGGATTAGTCTCCGCATCGGCATAAAGCGGAACTATTTTTATTTTGCCGGGTAAATTTCGTCTTGAGGGCGGCTTTCGTTTTCCGCTAAGGCCTGTTTGCGACTCGTATGCTGCAGCGCAGCCGGGCTGCTCCCACGTCTTCCCGTCCGCGCGCGAAAGAACAGGGCGCTCGATGTCCAAGATGACGACGTCCCAGACTTCGACGGCAGTGGGATCGGAACGTCCTGCCCCGGACCGGAATCGTCTTCCGCCGTCGCGCGCGTCCAGCCGTTTGCCATTGCCTGAAGAACCCGAGCGACGGTCGGGCGTTCGGATCCCATGAGTTCAAACCTGACGGAAAGCGACACGGAGCCTCGGCGCCAGGTCGGCGCCTTGCCCTTCCGACGCCTCTCGAACGGAGGCTTCAAGATCCTCATGATCACGTCGCGCGAGAGCCGTCGATGGGTGATCCCGAAAGGCTGGCCGATGAAGGGCCGCAAGCCCTACGAGGCCGCCGCCCGCGAAGCCTACGAGGAGGCAGGTCTGCTCGGCGAGATCGGCAAGCGGCCGCTCGGCTTCTACCTCTACGAGAAGCGCCTGAAGAGCCGCGACTTCGTGCTGTGCCAGGTGAAGGTGTTTCCCCTCGAAGTGCGCAAGCAGCTCAAGCACTGGCCCGAGCGGGACGAGCGCGAGGACCGGTGGTTCAGCCCGTCCGACGCGGCCGAGGCCGTGACGGAATCCGGCCTCGCCGGCATCATCCGCGCGGCGTTCAAGAAGGAAACCGGGTTGCTGGTTTGACACGCCATGCGCAAAGGCGGCCGGAGGTGATTGCCAAGCCGCTTTCGATCCGCTAACTCCCCGCTCGTCCCGACACGTCGCGACGTTGGCTGCTGTAGCTCAGTGGTAGAGCACCTCATTGGTAATGAGGAGGTCGACAGTTCAATCCTGTCCAGCAGCACCATTCAATTCGAGCACGAATGCCTTTTGCCCGCTTTCGACCGGGCCGGCTGTGCTTCCAACAATGATCATGTGAGCACCCGGCATCGACGGGACATTTCGTCCGTATTCGGGCCAGATAGCCCTCTGTCCGGGTCAGCCCGGGCTTGCCTTGGCGAGCTGCGTCGAGGCGCGGAGGCGGCTGTCGAGCAGGTCTCCGCTGTCGCGCAGGATGGGATAGGCGGCGCCGGCGACCACGTGGTCGTTGATCCGCTTGAGGTCGCGCAGCAGGTCGAGATCGACGGCCCAGGCGGAATCGTCACGGCTCGGGGCCTCGCGGAGCCATGCGAGATGGGCCGCGACATGCTGTTCTTCCAGGTCGCGGAAGGCCCGCTTCTCGGCGGCGAGCCGCCGTGCGGCGCGGTCGTCGGCGGTCACCAGGAGGGAGGCGGCATGGCGGAGATTGGCCGCGAGGCGATCGAGCAGGCCCGCGAGGTCGAGATCGTTCCGGGTCGTCCCCAGCTTGCGCCGGCGCCCGATCTGCGTGGCGACGTTGCGCGCGAGCACGTCGCCGGCATGGCCGATCTGGATGGTGAAGCTCAGGAGCCCGGCGATCCGGCGTTCCTCGATCTCGTCGAGGGCCTCGGGGTCGAGCCCCGCCAGATAGCGCTGCAGTTCGGCGCCCCGCATCTCGATCTCGCGCTCGCCGGCGCGGATCCGCTCCAAGGCGGTCGCATCGCCCTGGAGCAGCCCGGCCGCGTCGCGCAGCATGACCTCCAGACCGTCGGCGAGGCGCAAGGCGTGGCGGGAGGCGTGCCCGACGGCCACGGACGGCATCCCGGCCTGTTCCGCATCGAGCCGCAGGACCGGCAGGGCGCCTGGAGCGACGGCCCGTTCCGGCAGCAGAATGCGGAGAAGCCCGGCAAGCGGCCCGAGCAGCGGCAGGGCCGCGAGTGCCAGGGCCATGTTGAAGGCGACGTGGAAAGTGGCGACCGCGTCGCGCGGATCGCCGGCGAGCCTCTCGACGATCGGCGCGATCTGCCCCAGCAGCGGCAGGGCGACGAGGCAGCCGGTGAGCCGCACCAGCAGATTGCCGAGCGCCACGCGCCTTCCGGCGGGCTCGTGGCTCGCCACCAGTGGATTGAGCGCGCTGCCGAGATTGGCCCCGAGCACGAGGGCGAGCGCGGTTTCGGGCGGCACCAGACCCTGCCCGGCGAGTGCGGCGACGAGGAGGATGATGGCGACGCTGGAATGGGCGGCCCAGGCGAACAAGGCCGCCAGAAGCGTGGTGATGACGGGATCGGCCGCGACGATACCGAGGAGCACCCGGAGCGCCGGGCTGTCGCGGTAGGGACCGAGCGTCCCGACCATCTGGCCCAGCGCCATCAGGACGAGGCCGAGGCCGATGGCGATACGGCCGATCGCGCGGGCCTTCGCGCCCGAGGCGCGGCGGAACACGACCGCTCCGACGAGCACCAGCACCGGGGCGATGGCGGCGACCTCGAAGGACAGGGCCTTGACGATCAGCGCCGTGCCGACATTCGCGCCGAGCATGACGGCGAGCGCCGGGATCAGGGCCACCAGCCCGTCGGCGGCGAAGCTCGTGGCCATCAGCCCCGTGGCGGTGCTGCTCTGGACGAGCAGGGTCACGCCGAGCCCGGCCAAGAGCGCCTTGAGCGGGTGGTCGAGGCTGAGGGTCAGCACCCGCCGCAGCTCGCCGCCGAAGGCCCGCTGCATCCCCGTGCGGATCATGTGGATGCCCCAGAGCAGAAGCGCGACCCAGCCGGCGAGATCGAGCAGGAGCACCGTTCCGGTCATGTCCGGCGGGCGCCTTCCGCCCCTCCTATCGCGGTCTCGACGATGTCGAGGGCGGTGGCCATCTCGGCGGGCGTGACGGTGAGCGGCGGCGTCAGGGTCAGGACGTTGCCCATCGTGGTCTTGAACGACAGTCCGGCATCGAGCGCGCGGTAGAGCACCGCCTCGGCGAGGTCGCCGTCGGGCTCGCGGGTGTCGCGGTCGCGCACCAGTTCGATGCCGATGAGGCAGCCCCGGCCGCGGATGTCGCCGATGGCGGGGCAGCGCTCCTTCATGGCGGCCAGCCGGTCGAGGGCGAGGACGCCGACCCTTGCGGCATTGGCCACCAGATCCTCCTCCTCGATGATCCGGATCGTCTCCAGGGCGGCCCGCGTCGTCACCGGGTTCTTCTCGTGAGTGTAGTGGCCGAAGGCCCAGTCGCCGCCGACATCGAGGCGCGGGTCGGCGATCACGGCCGCGATCGGCAGGATGCCGCCGCCGAGCCCCTTGCCGATCACCAGGATGTCGGGGACCACGCCGTCATGCTCGCAGGAGAACATCCGGCCGGTCTTGCCGAGGCCGGTGGGGATCTCGTCGAAGATCAGCAGCACCCCGTGCCGGTCGCAGATGCGCCGGACCTCCGCCCAGAAACCCGGCGGCGGGATGTAGGGCACCGCCCGCGTCGGCTCGGCGACGAGGGCCGCGACATCGGGGTCGCGGGCGAGGACGTAGTCGATCATGCGGGCGCAGGCCCGGCCGCTCGCCTCCGCGCCGTCGGTGCCGTAGGGGCAGCGATAGCCGCCGAAGGGGGCGACATGGAGGGCGCCGGCCACCATCGGCCCGGCGGGGCCGGAGCGGAACAGCATCTCGCCCGACATCGCCGCCGAGCCGGTGCCGGCGCCGTGGAAGGCATCCCAGAACGACAGGGTCTTGTGCCGGCCGGTGGCCGCGCGGGCGACCTTCACCGCCACCTCGACCGCGTCCGAGCCGCCCGTCGTGAACAGCACCTTTCCGAGGTTGCCCGGCGTGATCGCCCCGAGCTTCTCGGCCAGCGCCACGGCCGGTTCGCAGGCATAGCGGCGCGGGGCGAAGGGGAGGGCGTCCATCTGCTCGGCGACGGCGCGCTTCAGGCGCGGATGGCCGTAGCCGACATGGTGGACGTTGTTGCCGTGGAAATCCATGTAGCGGCGCCCGGCCGCGTCCTCGATCCAGATCCCCTCGGCCCGCACGATGGCGTTGAGGCAGGGCGTCGAGACCGACTGGTGCAGGAAGGCGTCCGAATCCCGCGCCAGGAGCCTGCGCGTCGTCGCGTCGAGGCTCCCCGCCTGCCAGGCGGCGCGTCTGTCGGTGCGGTTGGTGTCGCCCTCCGATTCGGCGATCGCGGAGGGCTTCGTCATGCGCTCGCCTCGCGGCGGCGCCAGGACTGCGTCCTGGCGAGGACGAACCGGTTGACGATGGCGAGGAGAAGGCGGGCGGCGAGCGCCGTCGCCATGATCACGCTCGCCATCGCGGCGGCCGAGGCGGTGGTGCCGGCCTCGTCCATATGGACGATGGCGATGGCGGCGAGCTTGGTGCTCGGCCCGTAGAGGAAGATCACCGCCGAGACCGTCGTCATCGCGTTGACGAACAGGTAGACGAAGAGTTCGAGCACCGTCGGCATGCAGATCGGCAGGCTGACGCGCCGGAAGGTCTGCCAGAACGGCACCTTCAGCGAGGCCGAGACCGCCTCGAATTCGGGATCGATCTGCTTCAGCGCCGTCGTCGCGGTCACATGCGCCACGGTATAGTAATGGGCCAGCGTGTTGATCGCGAGCAGGGCCAGCGTGCCGTAGAGGACGTTGAGCGGGTTCCACGCCGCGTTGAAGAAGAACACGTAGCCGAGGCCGAGCACGAGGCCGGGCACCGCCAGCGGCAGCATCGCCAGCAATTGCGCGACGGCGCGGCCGGCGGGGAAGACCTTGATCTTCTCGATCAGGTAGGCGCCGCAGAACACCGTCACGGTGCCGATCGCGGCCACCGACAGGGCCATGGCGAGCGAGTTCCAATAGGGCGCCCAGCCGTCGGAATCGGCCGCCGCGAAATCGTAATGGTCGAGGGTCAGCGACAGGTTGTAGGGCCAGTAGCGGATGAAGGAGGCCCAGATCGCGACGCCGTAGGTCCCGACGATCACGCCCGCCACGAGGGCCGCATAGCCCAGCGAGAGCCGGTCGCGGACCGGACGGGGCTTGGCCTCGTAGGGGACGGAGCGGGCCGAGAGCAGGGAGGATTGCCGGCGCTGGATCAGCCGGTCGACGGCGAAGGCGAGGATGGCCGGGACCAGCATCAGCAGGCCGACGACGGCGCCCATGGGGAAGTTCTGCTGGCCCACCACCTGGCGGTAGGCATCGGTGGCGAGCACCGGATATTGCCCGCCGATGACCTTCGGGATGCCGAAATCGGTCACCACGAGGGTGAAGACCACGAAGGCCGCGCTGACCAGCCCGTAGCGCGCGCCGGGCAGGGTCACGGTGGCGAAGGTGCGCAGGCGGCCCGTGCCCATGGCGGAAGCCGCCTCGTAGAGCCGCCCGTCCGACAGGCTCAGGGCCGTCACCAGGATGATCAGCGCATGCGGGAAGGCGTAGAGGCATTCGGCGATGGTGATGCCGATCGGCCCGTAGACGCTGTGACCGAACAGGATCCCGCGCAGGAACCCCTGGTTGCCGAGGATGTAGGTGAGCGCGATGCCCGACAGCAGCGAGGGCGCGAACAGCGGAAGCAGGGCGAACGCCAGGAACAGGCCCTTCCACCGCATCGTCGTGCGGGTCAGGGCGTAGGCGTAGCCGAATGCGAGGGGCACCACGATGGCGACGGTGCTCCCGGCCACGGTGAGGCTGTTGAGCAGGGCCTCCACCAGGGTCGGGGTGGAGAAGTAGGTGCGGAAGTTGCGGAGGCCGGCGGCACCCCCGTCCGGTGCCTCGAGGCTCTTGATCAGGACGGAGCCGAGCGGCAGGGCGATGATGACGACCAAGAGCAGGCAGAACCCGGCGACGAGCACCGTGGCCACGAGCCTCTCCGACGGCATGCGGCTCCGCGCCGGGAAGGCCTCCGGCAGGGAGGCGGCGAGGGCAGGCCCGGCCAGAACGGATTCGGTCATGACGGATCGGGTCATGATGGATCGAGTCATGGCCGCCTCACCGGGGAAGCGCGACCGGGAAGGCCCGGAGGGCCGCCGGAGGCAGGCAGACGTAGAGATACTGGCCCTCGCTCAGCGCGAGGTCGCCGTGGAGATTGGCCGAGAGATCGGCGACGAGGGCGCCGCCGAGGTCGCGGCTCGGCTCCAGCCGTGCCCGGTAGAACGAGCCGAGGAATTCCAGACTGCGCACCCGCACCTCGATGGCGTTGACGTCAGTGGGGACCACGCTGCCGACGCGGATGTCCTCCGGGCGGAAGCCGAGCCGGACCGGGCTGCCGGGGATGAAGCCGCGTCCGTCCTCGCAGACGAGATCGACGCTGCCGACCCGGATCTCGCGGGCATTGCCCACGGTGGCGTCGAGGAAGGTCATGGCGCCGATGAAATCGGCCACGAAGGCCGTGGCCGGATGCCGGTAGATCTCCTCGGGCGTGCCGACCTGCTCGATCATCCCCTGGTTCATCACCACGACCCGGTCGGCCATGGCCAGCGCCTCCTCCTGGTCGTGGGTGACCATGATGGTGGTGATGCCGAGCCGCTTCTGGAGCTGGCGGATCTCGTCGCGCAGGCGGGTGCGGACCTTGGCGTCGAGCGCCGAGAGCGGCTCGTCGAGGAGCAGCAGCGAGGGCGAGGTGGCCAGCGCCCGGGCCAGGGCCACCCGCTGCTGCTGCCCGCCCGAGAGCTGGACCGGGTATTTCGCCGCCTGGTCCGGCAGGCCGACGAGGGTCAGAAGCTCCGCCACGCGGGCGGCGATCCTGGCCTTGGCCATCCTGCGGTTGACGAGGCCGTAGGCGACGTTGGCGCCGACTGTGAGGTTCGGGAACAGGGCGTAGGACTGGAACACGATGCCGAAATCGCGCTCCGCCGGGGGCGCGTGCGAGACGTCGACGGAGCCGATCTCGATGCGCCCCTCGTCCTGCCGGTCGAGCCCTGCGATCAGGCGCAGCAGGGTGGTCTTGCCGCAGCCCGAGGGCCCGAGGAAACAGACGAACTCGCCCCGTCCGATCTCGAGGTCGATCCCGTCGAGCGCCGTGAAGGCGCCGTAGCGCTTGGTCAGCCCGGAGACTTCGAGGAACGGTGTCGCGTCACGGACGGTCATGGCGTGGAACCCTCGGGTCTTGCGGGTTGCGCTGGAGGACTTGCGGGCTGCGAGGGAAGGAGGAGCCTTCCCTCTTTCCCGGCGATTACTTCTTGGCGGCCTTGGCCTCGTAGCGGCGCGACCATTCGGCGAGGACCCGCTCGCGGTTGTCGGCCATCCAGCCGAGGTCGTTCTTGATCATCGCGGCCTCGGCATTGGCCGGGTAGTTCGCCGGCACGGTGGCGACGCCGGGATAGGCGACCACCGCGTAGCTCTTGGCGTAGAGCTCGTTCGCCGCCCTGGTGGCTCCCCAATCGGCGACCTTGCGGGCGAGGTCGAGTTGCTTGGTGGTGGCGACGATGGCGTAGGCCTCCTCGTCCCAGCCGGTGCCGTCCTCCGGCACGATCACCGCGAGGGGCGCGCCCTTGGTCTTCTCGGAGGCGCCGCGCATGTCGAGGGAGAGGCCGGCGGTGCGCTCGCCGCGCGCCGCCTGGACGCAGGGCGCCGAGCCGGAATGCAGGTAGGCGGCGATGTTCTCGTGGAGCTTGTCCATGAAGGCCCAGCCGGCCTCCTCGCCCATGCCCTGGAGCCAGCCCGCCACCAGCAGGTAGCCGGTGCCCGAAGAGGCCGGATGGGGCATCACGACCTTGCCCTTCAGCTCCGGTGCCAGGAGGTCGGCCCAGCGCACGGGCGTCCTGGCCTTGTCCTTCTCGGCCTCGGCCGTGTTGAAGCAGACCACGCCGATCGAGGCATCGGTGCCGGTCCAGGTATAGGGCGCCTTGGCGTCCCGGAACGCCGGCTTCAGCGCATCCGCGCCCTTCGGCTCGTAGGTGGCGAGCAGCCCCTGCTTCTCGAACATCAGCAGGCTGGAGGCGGCGAGCCCCATCACCATGTCGGCGCGCGGGTTGTCCTTCTCGGCGAGGAAGCGGGCGGTGATGATCCCGGTGGAATCGCGCACCCACACCACCTCGACCTCGGGCACCGCCCGCTCGATCCCGGCCTTGAACGGCCCGAGCTGGTCGTTCTCCAGGGCCGTGTAGATGGTGAGCTTGGTGCGCTCGGCCGCCGAGACGGCCGTCGGAGCGGTCAGGGACGACGTCATTGCGAGGGTCAGAGCGAGGAGGCCGAGGATTTTCATGGACGATACTCCGGGGTCTTGTCGTTCCGACGTCTTTACGATCCGATACATGACAGTAGAAAGACGAAACTCTCTACGATCAAGTCCAGCATTTTTGCATGTACTGCCTATTTACGAACCATTACGTTGGATAAGCCGCGAAGACTGCGGACAGCCGAAATTCGTCCCCGGCGTATAGCCGCGGAGCGATGGCGAAACCTTTCTTCCGGGCGCGCGAGACGGCGCCCGAGGATGACGCGGCGGTTCTTCCGCAAGCCGGCCTTCAGCAGGCCTGCGGCATGCGCCCCGCCGCCAGCAGCCCGTTGATGTCGTTCACGATTCCGGGCAGGTCGGCGATCGTGTCGATGAGGAAATGAGGCTTCGAGTCGGCGAACATCCCGGCGATCCGCGTCCGCTCGGCGGCGAGGCGATCGGCCGGCAGCGCGCGGAACGCGTCGTAGCTCAGCCCCAGCGCATTGCCGGAACAGGTGAGCGCCACCGTCCACATGCCGGCCTTGCGGCCTTCGAGGATGCCCGGCACCGTGTCGTCGACCTTCACGCAGGCGGCGACGTCGTCGATGCCGAGCGCGATCACGTTGGCCAGCGCCTGAGCCGGATGCGGGCGCCCGTTCGGGACCTCGTCGGTGGCGACCACATGGTCGGCGACGTAGCGGTTGGTGGCGGCGAGTGCCACCACGCGCTCCATGACCCGGGCCGGGTATCCGGAACAGGAACCGATCTTCAGGCCCATCCCCCGCAGGGTGGCGATGGCGTCCAGAGCCCCCGGGATCACGGCGGAATGCTCGGCGATCTTCTCGATCTGCAGCGGCATGAAGCGCTCGTAGATGGCGGTGACGTCCGCGTCGGACGCCTCGCGCCCGCGGGCGGCTTCGTAGCGCGCGGCGATCTCGGGCTGGTTCAGCAGGGTGCGGATATGGTCCCACTTGCCCATCCCCATGGGCCCGCGGGCTTCTGCGAGGCTGACGGCGACGCCGAACTCGGCGAAGGCCTCGACGAAGATCTGGGTCGGCGCGAAGGAGCCGAAATCCACGACGGTGCCGGCCCAGTCGAGGATCGCGGCCTGAAGCTTCTTGGGCTGAGCATAGGACATGACTGTTCTCACCTGTGCGATCAGAGGATCGTGATGTTCAGCTCGGCGAACACCTCGGCGACGGCCTCGACCGCACGCTCCATGTCGGCGGATTCCACGTGGCCGATGCAGCCGACGCGAAACGTCTCCAACTGCGTGAGCTTGCCCGGATAGAGGACGAAGCCACGGTCGCGCACGGCGGCGTAGAAATCGGCGAAGCGATAGTTGGGGTCGGACGGCGCGTGGAAGGTGACGATGATCGGCGCCTGGATCTCGGGGGCGAGGAAGCTCTTCAGGCCGAGCCGTTCCATGCCGCGGATCAGCACCTCGCAGTTGCGGGCATATTTGGCGTGGCGGGCGGGGAGGCCGCCCTCCTCGTCATATTGCAGCAGGGCCTCGTGCAGGGCCGCGACCACATGGGTCGGCGGCGTGAAGCGCCACTGCCCGGTGCGCTGCATGTAGACGTGCTGGTCGTGGAGGTTCAGCGCCAGGGAGGGCGAATTGCCCTCGGCCCTGTCGAGCGCTTCGGCCCTGGCGATGACGAAGCCCATGCCGGGCACGCCTTCGAGGCATTTGCCCGACGCCGCGATCAGCGCCTCGAACGGCACGGCGGCGGCGTCGATCGGGAGCGCCCCGAAGGAGGACATCGCGTCGATGATCAGGCCGCGGCCATGGCGGGCGACCACGGCGGCGATCTCGGGCAGAGGATTGAGGATGCCGGTGCTGGTCTCGCAATGGATCAGGCCGACATGGGTGATGGCGGGGTCCGCGGCGAGCAGCCCGTCGACGGCCTCGGGCGTGGTCGGCACGTCGTCGGCGGTCTCGTAGACGCTGTGGTCGCGCCCCAGCGCTTCGCAGATCCGGGCGAGGCGCTTGCCGTAGGCGCCGTTGACGAGGACCAGGACCTTGCCGGTGCGGGGCACGAAGGTGCCGATCGCCGCCTCGACGGCGAAGGTGCCGCTGCCCTGGAGCGGCACGCAGACATGGCTGCCGGTGCCGTTGGCGATGGCCACCAGCCGCTCGCAGACCCGTGCCGTCAGAGCGTTGAAGCTGCCGTCCCAGGAGCCCCAATCGGTCATCATCGCCGCGCGGGTGCGCTCGGACGTGGTGAGCGGGCCGGGCGTCAGCAGGATGGGAGCGGCGGCATTCATGGTGGTCATCCCCGATCTGCGTCGAGCCGTCCCGCATTGCCGTGCATCGGGACGACTCGATCCGGTCGATGGCCGGACCTTGCCTTCCGGCGACCCATCAGATCAAATCGTTTGTCGTAATGCGCGTCATCAGTCTTGCCGATGGGTCCTCATGAACCTGTTCCAGCTTCGCGCCTTCGACGCGGTCTCGCGGGAAGGCAGCTTCACCCGGGCGGCCCGGCGGCTCTGCATCAGCCAGCCCGCGGTGACCGGGCACATCAAGGCCCTGGAGGAGCGCTACGACCTCGTGCTGTTCCGGCGCACCGCCCGCAATGCCGAGCTGACCCCGCAGGGGCAGGCCCTGGCCGAACTCACCGGCCCGCTCTTCGGGCTTGTCGAGCAGGCGGAGGACCTGCTCGAAGCCAACCGCAACCTCGTCTCCGGGCGGATCGAGATCGCGGTGGATTCGCCCCATATCGCGATGCCGCTGCTGGCGCGCCTGCGCGAGCGGCATCCCGGCATCGTGGTCGGGCTGATTCTCGGCAACGCCGCCGAGACCCGGGAAGCGCTGCTGGCGGAGCGGGCGAGCGTCGCCTTCCTCACCGAGGCGGAGGCGCATCCCGATCTCCATCTCGAAGAGATCGCCGTCTCGCGCATCTGCGCGGTGCTCGCCCGGTCCCATCCCCTGGCGCAGCGCGCGAGCCTCGACCTCGCCGGACTCGACGGCGCCGCCATGGTGCTGCGCGAGCCGAATTCCGTGACGCGCCGGACCTTCGACCGGGCCTGCCGCGCCCGCAGGGTGGCCCCGACCGTGCTGATGGAACTCGACAGCCGCGAGGCGGTGATCGAGGCGGCCGCCGCCGGTATCGGCATCGGCATCGTCTCCTCGCTGGAATGCGGCGACGACGGACGGATCGCCGCCCTCCGGATCGACGGCGCGGACCTCACCAACCGCCACGCCATCGCCTGCCTGGCGAGGCGGCGGAATCTGCGCCTGATCCGGGCGGTGTTCGCCCTCGCCACCGACAGCGCCAAATCCGAGGGTGCAGGGAGCGACCGATGAGCGACAAGCGCCCGAGGGCCGAGCCGCGCTCCCTCGCGGCCGGTCGCCACGAGGAGATTCTGGCCCGCCTCGGCCGCGACGGCAGCGTCAGCGTCGAGGCGATGGCGGTCCGGTTCGGGGTCTCGCGCGAGACCATCCGGCGCGACCTGAAGGCCCTGGCCGAGCGTGGTCGCCTCGCCATCGTCCATGGCGGCGCCACCCGCCGGGCCGACGAGCCGGCCCTGGCCCTGCGCGAGCGCGACAACCCGGAGGGCAAGGCGGCGATTGGCCGGGCGGCGGCCCGCCTCGTCGAGGACGGGATGGTGGTGGTGCTCGATTCCGGTGCGACCACGCTGGCGGTGGCCACCGCCCTCGCGGGTCTCGATCCGCTGCTCCAACGCCCGGCGGTGAAGGGCCTCACCATCTGCACCAATAGCCTGCCGGTCGGCCTCCTGCTCTGCCGGATCCCCGGTCTCCGCATCCATTTCCTCGGCGGCGAGATCGAAGGCTCCGACGAGGCCGCCTTCGGCACCGAGGCGATCGCCGCCCTCGCGCGCTTTCGCGCCGATCTCGCCTTCGTCGGGGCCGGCGGCCTCTCGATGGCGGGCGACATCACCGACTTCGCTCCGATCCCCACCGAAACGCGCATCCGCATGCTGGCATCGGCCGAACGCGGCTTCGTGGTCGCCGACAGGACCAAGTTCGGACGCCTGACCCCGATCCGCCTCGCGCCGATTCCACCGGGCACCGGGCTGATCGTCGACGCGGAGCCTCCGGAGCAAATGAGAAATGCCTTGATCGGGCGCGGTCTCGAACTGACCGTTGCCGGATGATGTGAGTTTTTGTGGTTTTATGATTTCTTTTGTCGAGCCTCCGCGCTAGGAACGGTCGCGCCTCCGGTCGAGCCATGCCGACCGGGCAGCAACCACGCACAGGATGTCGGAGATCATGACCGCGACCGGCATGAGCCTGCCCGTTTTCGCCGCCGTCCTCGCCGCCGCCTTCATGCATGCGGGCTGGAACGCGGTCGCCAAGCTCCGCCTCGAACCCATCCTCACCATGGCGCTGATCTCGGCCGCGGCCGGGTTGTTCGCGCTTCCCGCCTCCCTCTGGTTCGGATGGCCGGCCTCGGCATCCTGGCCCTGGCTCGCCGGCTCGATCCTGCTGCATCTCGGCTATTACATCGCCCTGGCCGAGGCCTATCGGCACGCGGATATGGGGCAGGTCTATCCCATCGCCCGCGGCAGCGCCCCGCTGCTGACCGCCTGTGCCTCCCTGGTCCTGCTGCACGAGGCCGTGGCGCCGCTCGCGGCCCTCGGCATCACGATCCTCTGCGCCGGCGTCGCCCTGATGGCGCTCGCGAAAGGCGGCGGCCGTCACCTGAGCCGCAAGGCCCTGGGCTTCGCGCTCCTCACCGGAGCCCTGATCTCCGGTTATACGCTGGTCGACGGCCTCGGTGCCCGCGCGGCGGGCGATCCCCATGCCTATGCCTCCGCGCTCTTCGTGGTCGATGCGATTCCGCTGCCGCTCTTCGTGCTGTGGACGCGCGGGCGCGATGCGTTGCAGGCCGTCCGCGGCCTCGCCTTTCACGGGCTCGGCGGCGGGGCCCTGGCGCTCGGCTCCTACTGGATCGCGATCTGGGCGATGACGGTGGCGCCCATCCCGTTGGTGGCAGCGACCCGGGAGACCAGCGTGCTCTTCGCGATGCTGATCTCGGTCGTCGTCCTGAAGGAGCCCCTCCTCGCGTCGCGAACGGCGGCCGTCATCGTCATCGTGGCCGGCGTTGTGACGATGCGTCTGGCCTGAACCGGGCGACGATGCGGACCCGGACCGGCCATTGATCGACGTGGCGCGCCATCTGCCCGTCATCGGACGGCTGCCTGCGAGCGCGGCCGGCGCGTCGCCTTGACGCTGCCGCGGCCGAGGCGATAGGTCTACCGCCCATTGCGGAGGCCGGTCTGGATGGCCCACGCGGCGCATGGCGAAGCGCCGCCGGGCAGGAGGGCGTGCGGCGGCGGATCGCCGTGATGTCGTTCCCTGGGCGCCACGGGTCCGGGCGGGTGTTTCAGAGACAGGTGCGGTCACGGACCGTCGGGGCGGCGTCCGACACCGCCACGTCCCGCACCGATCGAAAGGTTTTCATCGTGAGCGTTGAGCCGGACCACAAGGCAATGGCGATCTCCAGACGCGACGAGTCCGATGGGCAGCCATCGGCGGATGCGGAATCGATCGTCGTCGCCCTGGAGAGGGCAGCCGCCATGATCCCCACCAACCCGCCCTCTCGCAAGACCGTCGATGTTGCGAAGCGTCTCTATGCCGAGTTGCGGCCGGCATCCCAGGGGCGGCGCGATGCCAAGGCGCTGATCGTGCGTGGCCGCGCCGCTTTCCGGCTGTTGCAGGAGGCCAACCGGCCCGGCGAGACGGATGCGGAGGAGGGGGCGGCCTCCGCTGAGCAGGGCGCCGGGGATGATGCGGCCTTCGCGGACAATGTCGACCGCATGCGCAGGATCGTGGGCGCGCTGGAGGCCGCCGCCAGGACGGAGAATCCGAGCCGCTTCACCGAGCAGGCCCGTCTCTGCAAGCAGATCTGGGACGATATCGGGCCGGCCGGTCCCGAGGGCCCGGCCCTGCGCAAGGCCTATCGCAAGGCGTCGGCCAAGTTCTGGGCCAAGGCCGGGATGCAGGAGCCCGGCGGAGCCGACGGAGCGTGAGTCCGGCCGGCGCATATCCGCCGGCCGCGAGGCATGAGCCCAAAAAGAGGATCAGCACAAAAAGAGGATGAGCCCGGAAAGCCGATACCGCTTTCCGGGCCCGTATCCGTCAGGTGCGGCGGATCAGCGTGCCCGCGCCGTGATCGGTGAAGAGTTCGAGCAGCACGGCGTGGCTGACTTTGCCGTCCAGGATGACCACCGCCTCGACGCCCTGTTCCAGCGCGTAGATGCAGGTCTCGATCTTCGGGATCATCCCGCCCGTGATGGTGCCGTCGGCGATGAGCCGCCGGCAATCCTCCAGGGTCAGGTCGGTGATCAGCTTCTTGTCCTTGTCGAGCACGCCCGGCACGTCGGTGAGGAGCAGCAGGCGCTTGGCCCGCAGCGCCCCGGCGATGGCGCCCGCGAACGTGTCGGCATTGACGTTGTAGGTCTGCCCGTCGGTGCCGAAGGCGACGGGGGCGAGGACCGGGATCAATTCGGCCTTCAGCACCGCGTCGAGGACGCCGCGTTCCACGTGTTCGGGCTCGCCCACGAGGCCGAGATCGATCTCCTGCTCGGTCTGGCTCTCCGGGTCGAGCACGGTCCGCGTCGCCTTGCGGGCGCGGACCATGTTGCCGTCCTTGCCGCAAAGGCCGATCGCACGGCCGCCCTCGGCCGAGATCCAGCCGACGATCTGCTTGTTGATCGAGCCGGCGAGCACCATCTCGACCACCTCGACGGTGGCCTCGTCGGTGACGCGCAGGCCGCCGCGGAATTCGGATTCGATGCCGAGCCGGCCGAGCATGCGCCCGATCTGCGGGCCGCCGCCATGGACGACGATGGGCTTCAGGCCGGATTGTTCGAGGAGCACGATGTCCTCGGCGAAGTCTTCCGCCGCCGCCCGGTCACCCATGGCATGGCCGCCATACTTGATGACGACGATTTCCTGGTCGTAGCGCTGCATGTGCGGCAGCGCCTGGACGAGGACCTCCGCGCGCACGTGCACGTTCGGCAGGGCATCTTTCGACAAGGATTCTTTCATCGTGAGGCCATGTCCTCGCTGCGGCGCCGGATCGGGATGCGCGACGACGCGCTTCTAGCGCAGCCATGTCGCATCGCGAAGCGCCGAGAGCCGTCGAACCGGGAAAAATCGAGGCGGTTCAAGGGTGAGCCGGCTCATGAACGCATCGGCCGGCGCGACATGGGCCGGCGCGATAAGCGTTTGTTAACGATGACCGGTGATCCTGTGATCATTCGCACAGGAACTCGTCCCCGATGCTCAACGCGGACCCTCTCGTCGCCCGTCCGACTCTCACCGGTCTGCAGGTCCTCGCTGCCGCCCTCGGGCGAATCGGCCAGGAGGCCGCCTCTCCGGCGGAGGTCTGGCGCAAGCTGACGGAGAGCTACGTCGTCGATCTCGATGCCGTCGCCAGCATCATGCCTCGCGCCGAGCCCGAGCCGGTCTGGCTCACGGCTCGCACCGGGGACACGCACGACACCGGCCATTCGCGGATCAGGAGACCGTCGCTCCGCGCATGAGGTCGTCGCCTCGCCATTAGCTTTGCCTCATCAAGAAACGAGCCTGGCATACGTCATGCTAGGCCAAGTCCAACGAGACAGAACGGGGAACGCCCAGGCAACAATCACGCGGCCGCTCGACGCCTGAGCAACACCGCGGACCTTATTCGCCACGATCGAAAAAGGGGTCCGTCATGTCCGAACTGTTGACCGTCGCTCTCATCTGCTCCTCCGTCCTCGCGGCGAAGGATTGCTCCCGCACCACCGCACTCGACGTCATCGTGTCTCCGGCTCACACGCCGATGGAGTGCATGATCCACGGCCAGACCATGGCCGCCTCCACCATGGCGTCCTCCAACTGGGGCGAGGCCGGCGAGAGGCCCTACGTCAAGGTGACCTGCGAGCGGCGACATGCCGATTTCCGCGGCCTGCGCCGGGCCGGCTACGCCGCCGCCATCGTGCTCGTCCCCCGGCACGCGATCTGACCGGCCCCGCCCGGCGACAGGCAGGCGCGCATCACGGCCCGGGACTTTGCCGATCGAGACTCTACGTCTCGATCCGGAACGTCTCGCCCTGTTCGAGCCTGCCTCCGCTCAGCACCTCCGCGTAGACGCCGCAATCGGAATGGCCGAGCTGCGCGGAGAGTGTCCGCGGGATCGCGAGGTCACGGGTTCCGGTCGCCGGATCGACATTCGTCGCCGCGCAGCGCTCCGTCCGCTTGGTCACCCGCAGGCGCACGCCGCCCGTCGCGGCGAGCACGCGCCCGACGAGATCGAACTCGGCGAAGGCAGCGAGCCCGCCGAGGTGAAGGTTCGCGCGAAAGCGTAGCGGATCGACCGGCGCTCCCACCATGTCCTCCGTGGCGGCGACGCTGGCGAGGTTGAGGAGCGAGACGAATCCGCGGGCCGAATCGGTGAAGCGGAAACCCTCCGGCGCGGCGAGCAGCTTCGGCGGCCCGCGCAGGGCATCCGCGAAGTCCGTGCGGAAGAACGCCTCCACCGCCTCCCGCCCCGGCGCGGCCGACAGGTCGGCCTCGACGGCGACGCTCCCGTCCCGGCGGATCGTCAGCACCGAGGTCTCGGGATCGTAGCGGGTGTCGAGGCGGGCCAGGGCCTCGTGGCGCATCAGCATCAGGAACTTGATCTTCGGCTGGTGCGTCGGCGCGGCCGGATCGAACCCGGACGGCCCGTTCTCGATGGCGAACAGCCGGTCGCCCGGAAAATAGCCTCCGGCCTCGAGCATGGCTCCGTCGAGGCGCTCGGGCGAGAGCCCCTTCACCGGATAGCGATGCAGCGCTTCGAGGCGCAGGTCCGGGGCACCGGTCGCGGCGGCATTCATGGCGGAGGTCATGGCGTCAGCCTCGCCCGAAGTCGCACCGGCACGCAAGTCCGTGAGCGGGTCTTGTGGTGCTCATTTGCAACACTACATCGTGAGGATCGGTGGCCGTGGCGGCGCCGATGTTCTCCGGGCCAGCCGGCCGGGGAGCGACGTCTCGACGGGGCCGCGCCGCTTGGCGGGCGGTGGATCGTCGGCACGGGGGAGAGGAAGACGATGAATTTCGAGATCTATACCGAGCGCGCCCGCGGCTTCGTCCAGGCCGCGCAGAATCTGGCCCTTCGCGAGGGCCATCCGCAATTGCAGCCGGGCCATCTGCTCAAGGTGCTGCTCGACGATCCCGAGGGCCTCTGCGCCGGTCTCATCGACCGCGCCGGCGGACAGTCGCGCGTGGCGCTCGCCCAGACCGAGCAATGGCTCGCCAAGCAGCCCAAGGTGTCCGGCAATGCCGCCCAGCCGCAGGCGACGCGCGAACTCGTGCGCCTGTTCGACACCGCCGAGAAGGCCGCCCAGAAGGCCGGCGATTCCTACGTCACCGTGGAGCGGCTGCTTCTGGCCCTCGCCGTGGAGAAGGACACCGAGGCCGGCCGCGCCCTCACGGCGGCCGGCGTCACCGCGGCGTCCCTGAACGCGGCCATCAACGCGCTGCGCAAGGGCCGCACCGCCGACAACGCCACGGCCGAGAACGCCTACGACGCCCTGAAGAAATACGCCCGCGACCTCACCGAGGCCGCCCGCGAGGGCAAGCTCGACCCGGTGATCGGCCGCGACGAGGAGATCCGCCGCACCATCCAGGTCTTGTCCCGGCGCACCAAGAACAACCCCGTCCTCATCGGCGAGCCGGGCGTCGGCAAGACCGCGATCATCGAGGGGCTCGCCCTGCGCATCGTCGATGGCGACGTGCCCGAGAGCCTGAAGGACAAGAGTCTGCTCGCCCTCGACATGGGCTCCCTGATCGCCGGCGCGAAGTATCGCGGCGAGTTTGAGGAGCGGCTGAAGGGCGTGCTCTCCGAGGTCACGGCCGCGGCCGGCGGCATCATCCTGTTCATCGACGAGATGCACACCCTCGTCGGTGCCGGAAAGGCCGACGGGGCGATGGACGCCTCGAACCTGCTCAAGCCGGCCCTGGCGCGCGGGGAGCTGCACTGCGTCGGCGCCACCACGCTGGACGAGTACCGCAAGCACGTGGAGAAGGACGCGGCCCTCGCCCGCCGCTTCCAGCCCGTCTTCGTGTCCGAGCCCACCGTCGAGGACACGGTCTCGATCCTGCGCGGCATCAAGGAGAAGTACGAGCAGCATCACGGCGTGCGCATCCAGGACGCGGCCCTGGTGGCGGCGGCGACCCTGTCGAACCGCTACATCACCGACCGCTTCCTGCCGGACAAGGCCATCGACCTGATGGACGAGGCGGGCTCGCGCCTGCGCATGCAGGTGGATTCGAAGCCGGAAGAACTCGACAACATCGACCGCGAGGTGGTGCGCCTCAAGATCGAGGGCGAGGCCCTGAAGAAGGAGACCGATTCCGCCTCCCGCGACCGCCTGGTCCGGCTGCAGCGGGAACTGGCCGATCTCGAGGAGCAATCCGCCACCATCACCAGCCGCTGGAAGGCCGAGAAGGACAAGCTCGGCGCCGCCGCCGACCTCAAGAAGAAGCTCGACGAGGCCCGGACCGAACTCGCCAACGCTCAGCGCCAGGGCCAGTATCAGCGCGCCGGCGAACTCGCCTACGGCGTGATCCCCGGCCTGGAGAAGCGTCTCGCCGAGATCGAGGCGGCAGCGGAATCCGCCGTGGCCCGCGACGGCATGGTCGAGGAGGCGGTGACGCCCGCCCATATCGCGGGCGTCGTCTCGCGCTGGACCGGCGTGCCCGTGGACAAGATGCTGGAGGGCGAGCGCGAGAAGCTCCTCGGCATGGAGGCCGAGCTCGGCAGGCGGGTCATCGGCCAGAAGGAGGCCGTGGAGGCCGTGGCCACCGCCGTGCGCCGTGCGCGCGCCGGATTGCAGGACCCGAACCGGCCTATCGGCTCGTTCATGTTCCTCGGCCCGACCGGCGTCGGCAAGACCGAGCTGACCAAGGCCCTGGCCGGGTTCCTGTTCGACGACGACACGGCGCTCGTGCGCATCGACATGTCGGAATACATGGAGAAGCACTCGGTCGCCCGGCTCATCGGCGCGCCTCCCGGCTATGTCGGCTACGAGGAGGGCGGTGCCCTCACTGAGGCCGTGCGGCGCCGGCCCTATCAGGTCGTGCTGTTCGACGAGATCGAGAAGGCGCATCCGGACGTCTTCAACGTCCTGCTGCAGGTCCTCGACGACGGGCGGCTCACGGACGGGCAGGGGCGGACGGTGGATTTCCGCAACACGCTCCTGATCATGACCTCGAATCTCGGGTCGGAATATCTGGTGGCGCAGACGGAAGGCCAGGATACGGACGAGGTCCGCGACGAGGTGATGGGCGTGGTGCGCCACCATTTCCGGCCGGAATTCCTCAACCGGATCGACGAGATCATCCTGTTCCACCGCCTCCGGCGGTCGGAGATGGGAGCGATCGTCGACATCCAGCTCGGGCGGCTCCAGACCCTCCTCGACGAGCGCAAGATCGCCCTCGACGTGGAGCCCGACGCCCGCGACTGGCTCGCCGACAAGGGCTACGACCCGGCCTACGGCGCGCGTCCCCTCAAGCGCGTGATCCAGAAGGCGGTGCAGGACCGGCTGGCCGAGCAGCTGCTCGCGGGCCGCATCCATGACGGCGAGGCCGTGACCGTCCGGCTCGGCCCGGCGGGACTGACGATCGGCGACGATCCCGCCCTGCCGGAGCGGCGACCGGCGAGCGCCACCCTCAACTGAGGCACGGCCGCCTCACGGCTCCCGGCGGGATGAAACCTGCCGGGAGCCGGCGCCGGGCGACGTCTCACTGGCCGGAACGGCGCACCATCATCTTCACCCGCTCCTCGAGCCGGTTCCACCGTGCCGAAAGTTCAGTCGATACGCATTTCCCGTAGGTCTGGCCCACGAAGAACCCCTGCTCCGACCGGTTCCGGCAATCGAGGACCGGCGGCAGCGCCAACACGGCCAGGACGGTCCCGAGGATCATCACGATGCCGGCCAGGATGCCGAGCAGCCATGCCGCCTGGGAGCCGAACCCCTGCACGCCGTCATCCGCACGCCCGGCATCCCGCCCGTCGGTGAGGTCTCGCGCCGTGATACCCATGTGGCGGCGGTTTTCGAGGATGGAATCCAGGGTGGGTTTGCTCGCCGGCCGGGTCAAAGGCAGTCCTTTCCTGGGATCGTAACCGGCAGAGTGACCTGCATTGTTGAAGGAACATTGAAGGAGATTCCCGGCACTCGGCTTTGTCTGGTGACAAGCGAAAAGGCCGGGCTTGAGCACGGGCCGCGTTTGGGCAACATGCGCTGCGCCGGCTTGGTGGACCACGCCGGACAGCGGCGGGATCCCCAATGTCGACACCCAAGCCAGAACCCCGCCGCCCCGGCGGCGACGGAGCCGCCGACGGCGCTCTCTCGCGGCTCGGCATCCGCTTCACCGTCTGGGCGGAGCGCTGGTTTCCCGACGCGTTCATCTTCGTGGCCATCGCCGTCGTCATCGTGGCGCTGGGCGCGCTGGCCAACGGTGCCCCGGCCTTGACGGTGGCCAAGAGCTTCGGCGACGGCTTCTGGAGCCTGATCCCCTTCACCATGCAGATGGCCTTCGTCACCATCGGCGGCTACGTGGTGGCGACGGCGCCCCCGGTGCAGCGGCTGATCGACCGGCTCGCCCTCGTGCCCAAGACCGGCCGCGGCGCGGTCGGGTTCGTGGCGGCGGCGACGATGCTGTCGTCCTTCCTGAGCTGGGGCCTCAGCCTGATCTTCGGCGGCCTCCTCGCCCGTGCCCTGGCGCGCCGCACCGAACTGCGGATGGATTATCGGGCCGCCGGTGCCGCCGCCTATCTCGGCCTCGGCGCCACCTGGGCCATGGGGCTCAGCTCCTCAGCCGCGCAGCTCCAGGCGAACCCCAAGAGCCTGCCGCCGAGCCTGTTGCCGATCACCGGCGTGATCCCGTTCAGCGAGACGATCTTCCTGTGGCAGTCGATGCTGATCGCGCTGATCCTCTTCGTGATCTCGATCGTCATCGCCTATGTCTCGGCGCCCCAGCCCGCCTCGGCGGTGACGGCCGACGATCTCGGCCTCGACGTGTCCCGTGATACGCCGGACCGGTCCCGTCCGAAGCAGCCCTCGGAATGGCTGGAGCATTCGCCGATCCTGACCCTGCTCCTCGTCGTCATCGCCGCCGGCTGGCTCTACCAGGAATTCGCGCGCCAATCCTGGATCACCGCGATCTCGAACCTCAACACCTACAACCTGCTGTTCCTCACCCTCGGCCTGCTGCTGCACTGGCGCCCCAGAAACTTTCTCGCCTCCGTGGCGAAGGCGGTGCCGGCCACCGCCGGCGTGCTGATCCAGTTCCCGCTCTACGCCGCGATCAGCGCGATGCTGACGAGCGCGAAGAATTCCGGCGGAACCTCGGTCTCCGACGTCATCACCCACGCCTTCGTGGCGCTGAACACCACCGGCAGCTTCCCGATCTCCATGGGCGTCTATTCGGCGGTGCTCGGGTTCTTCGTGCCCTCGGGCGGCGGCAAGTGGCTGCTGGAAGCGCCCTACGTGATGCAGGCGGCCAACGAGCTGCAGGTCCATCTCGGCTGGGCGGTGATGATCTACAACGCGGCCGAGGCGCTGCCGAACCTGATCAATCCGTTCTGGATGCTGCCGCTTCTCGGTATCCTCGGCCTCAAGGCCCGCGACATCGTCGGCTTCAGCTTCCTGCAGCTCATCATCCACCTGCCGGTGGTGCTGTTCCTGCTCTGGGCGCTCGCCTTCACCCTGACCTATCACCCGCCGGTGATGCCGTAGGATGCGTGCTGATCGGCATCGGTCCACTGCCGGGAAGTTCGTCATGCTGACACGTCTCGTCCTGGGAGCCGCCATGACCTTCGCGGTGATCGCGCCGGCCCTCGCGGAGGACCGGATGCCGGAGATTCCGGCCGACCGGCAGACCGAGGCTCAGAAGAAGGCGTCCGAGGATTTCCTGGCAGCCCGCAAGGTGCCGGTCTTCGGTCCCTTCGTGCCCCTGCTGCGCAGTCCAGAACTCATGACAAACGCGAGCAATATGGGCCTGCACCTGCGCTATCACAGCGTGCTTCCCCTGCGTCTCAGCGAGTTCATCATCCTGCTGACCGCGCGGGAATGGACCCAGCAGCTCGAATGGCACATCCACCAGCCGATCGCGCTGAAGGCCGGGCTCGATCCGGCCATCGTCGAAGCCATTCGGGAGGGCCGCCGCCCGGATGCGATGGGTGAGGAGGAGACTCTCGTCTACGCCCTCTCCACCGAACTGCACCGCAACAAGGCAGTGAGCGACACCACCTACACGCGCGTGGTCGAGACGTTCGGCGAGCAGGGCGCCATCGAGATGGCGGGCATCAACGGCTACTACACGCTGCTGGCCATGAGCATGAACATGGCCCAGACAGCGCTTCCGCCCGGCACCTCGCCGCCTCTGCCGCCGCTGATCAAGTAGCGTCCGGGCGCGTCGGTCCTAAGGGCGCGGCGCGTTGGCGGAGGCCCTGCTTCGTTCCATGGCAGCGGCGTCGTATCGCCGTCCCGCCGCCTCTTGGAGCCGCACGGCGACGTAGCCGAGCAGCACGACGACGGCAGGTGTGACGACAAAGGCAAGAAATGCGAATTCATTCATGGCTTGAGCCCCTTCAAGGCGCGCCTTGCCAGGAAATGTAGGATGATGGCCGCCAGAAGCCAACCGGTGACACCGAGGCCGAGCGACCATGGGCTCAACGTCGTCTGCAGACTTCCGATGTTATAGATGTAGCCGGCCACCGGGGTCGCGATGCCGACCGTGAAGCACGACGTCGCAGCCGTGTTCAGGGCGGTCGCGAGAAGTTTTATCTGCTCGTTGAAGACGAGATTCATCGCCGGACGGGAATCAGCGCCGCCACGGCCGTGAGCAGCCATCCCCCCATCAGCAGGAATCCCCCCGTGGGCGCCGCCATGGGAAACAGCGGGATTCCGTGCAGCGCGCGCAAGGACAGGTCGCCCGAGAACAGCGCGAGGCCGAGGACGAGCGCGGAGGCGGCGACGCGGGTGAGCAGGCGGTGCGTGGCGCCCGTGCCGGTGAGGGCCACGAGGCCGATGACGGCGGGCGCGTGGAACAGCAGGAACTGGGCGGCGGTCTTGAGGCTGTCGGCGCCCTGGATATGGGCGGCCGCCGCACTCGCGGCGACGCCGAGGAGCCCGGCGAGGGCGCCGAGGGCCAACAGGATACGATCGGGCAGGCCGAGGCTCATGCGCCGCGCTCGGACAGGAGCCGCGCGATGCTGGCGCGCAGTTCCGGCACGCCGCGATCGTCGCGGCTGGAGGTGAGCAGGATTTCGGGATAGGCCGCCGGGCGCTTGGCGATGGCCGCGCGGATGCCGGCGATGCGCGCCTCGATCTCTGCCTTCTTGAGGGCGTCCCCCTTGGTCAGCACGATCTGGTAGCTCACCGCGGCCTTATCGAGCCCGTCGAGCACGTCGGTGTCGATGCCCTTCAGGCCGTGTCGCGAATCGATCAGCATGAAGACGCGGGCGAGGTTGGCGCGGCCCTTCAGGTAATCGTGGATTAGGTCGGTCCAGGCCTCGACCTTGGTCTTCTCCACCGCCGCATAGCCGTAGCCGGGCATGTCCACCAGGGTCAGGCGGCCGCCGATATCGAAGAAGTTGAGCTGCTGCGTCCGCCCCGGCGTGTGGGAGGTCCGTGCCAGGGTGTTGCGGCCGGTGAGCGCGTTGACGAGGCTCGACTTGCCGACATTGGAGCGGCCGGCGAAGGCGATCTCGACGCCCTTCATCGGCGGCAGGGCGGCAACGGTGGGCGCGGAGGACAGGAAGTCCGCGACGCCCGCGAACAGCAGCCGGCCGGATTCGAGGAGGGCCGCATCGTCTTCGGCTTGGGACATGGTGCGGCTCCGGCGGGAAAGGGGAATGTGAGACGTCCCACCGCCGACCTCATCCTGAGGTACCGCGAAGCGGCCTCGAAGGAGGCTTCCAGAAACCGCTCCGGGTCCCGGAGGCCTCCTTCGAGGCCTCCGCTTCGCTGCGGCACCTCAGGACGAGGAACCGGGGTGGATGTCCGTTCGACGAGGGAACGCTCAGCTTTTGGCCGGCGCGTTCTTGTCGGCGGGCTTCTTCTTGAACATCCCGCCGAGGTTGTCCCACAATTCCACCTTCACGCCGTTGCGGCGCATGATGACGTATTGCTGGATCACCGAGAGGGTGTTGTTCCAGGCCCAGTAGATCACCAGACCGGCCGGGAACGAGCCGAGCATGAAGGTGAACACGATCGGCATGAAGGTGAAGATTTGCGCCTGGACCGGGTCCGGCGGCGCGGGGTTCATCTTCATCTGGATGAACATCGTGATGCCCATCACGATCGGCCAGATGCCGAGATGGATGAAGTCGGGCGCCGCGAAGGGAAGCAGGCCGAACAGGTTGAGGATGTTGGTCGGATCGGGCGCGGCGAGATCCTGGATCCAGCCGAAGAACGGCGCGTGCCGCATCTCGATGGTGATGAACAGGACCTTGTAGAGCGCGAAGAAGACCGGGATCTGGATCAGCACCGGCCAGCAGCCGGCCACCGGGTTGATCTTCTCCTTCTTGTACAGCTCCATCATCGCCTGCTGCTGCTTCATCTTGTCGTCGCCGTAGCGCTCGCGGATCGAGGCCATCTCCGGCTGCACGGCCTTCATCTTGGCCATGGACTGGTACGACTTGTTGGCGATCGGCAGGAACAGCAGCTTGAGGCAGAAGGTGACGACCAGGATCGACACGCCGAAATTGCCGAACAGGTGGAAGAAGAAGTCCAGCGCCCGGAACATCGGCTTGGTGATGAAGTGGAACCAGCCCCAGTCGATCATCAGATCGAACTGCTTGATGCCGAGATCCTTCTGGTAGTTGTTGATCGTGTTGACTTCCTTGGCGCCGGCGAAGAGCTGCTGGGTCGCCGTCACGGTGGCGCCCGGCTCGACGCTGCGGCCGTCGCCGCGCACGCTGGCCTGATAGACCTTGGTGGCGCCGTCGGTGCGCTCGGTGAAGCTGCCGGTATAGGCGGTGGCCTGGTCCGGGATGGTGGCCGCGGCCCAGTACTTGTCGGTGATGCCGACAAAGCCGCCGGTGACGTTCGCCCAGGCCTTGCCCTTGGTGCCGGCATTGCCCAGAGCCGGCTCCTTGGCGACGTGGTCGTAGGTGTATTCCTGCAGGCCGTCGGCGCCGAGAACGCCGATCATGCCCTCGTGCAGCACGTAATAGCCCTGCGTCGTCGGCTTGCCCCAGCGCGAGACGAGGCCGTACGGATAGAGCGTGACGGCGGCGGCGCCCTTGTTCTCGACCTCGTCGCGGACCGTGAACATGAACTTGTCGTCCACGGCGATGACGCGGCGGAACAGCAGGCCGGCGCCGTTGTCGTAGGTGAGCGTCAGGGGCTTGGCCGGGGTCAGCACGGTGCCGTCGGCGGTCCAGACCGTGTCGCCGGTGGGGAGCGAACCGGCATTCTGGCCGACCCAGCCGAACTCGGCGTAGTAGGGATTCGCGCTGCCGGTGGGCGAGAGCAGCACGATGCGCGGGCTCGAATCGTCCACGGTCTCGTGGTAGCCCTTGAGCGACACGTCGTCGACGCGGCCGCCCTTGAGCGCGATCGAACCGGCGAGCGCCGGGGTGTCGATGGCGACGCGCGGCGAGCGGGCGAGGGCCGCCTCACGGCTTTCCACCGTCGTCGTCGCGTTCGGCAGGGTGCCCGGCACGGGTGCCGAGGGTCCGCCTTCCGCCGGACTGGCCGAGGGAGCGCCGGTCGGGTTGGCGGCTTGCGTCGCCGCCTTTTGCTGGAGGGCCGCCTGACGCTGCTCCTCCACGCGCGGGGCGGCGATGAAGTAGTTCCACCCGAGCAGGACCGCCAGCGACAAGGCGATCGCGACGATCATGTTCGTCTTGTCATTACCCATCGAGAGATCCGTCGCGTATGTTCGAAGGAGGGGAGGGGCTGAAGGCGTCGCCCGCGGCGCGAGGCAGGGGCTCGCGCGGCGGGGCCCCGTTCGGCTCGGATGCGGGCGATGCCGTCGCCATTGCGGAGGCTTTGGGGGCGTCCGGCGGATTGCCGGACCGGCCGCGTCCGCGCCCGGATCGGTTCTGGCCGGGGGGCCTGCTCTGACCGCGGGCTTTGCCGTCGCCCGGCTTGACGACCGCGCCGATGGAGCGGCGCAGATCCGCCATGAGCGTCTCGAACGGCGCGTGCAGGGCGGGGCGGCGGGCGACGAGGACGATGTCGGCCGCCGCGGGCAGCAGGTCGGCCGCGACGCGCTTCACGGCGTCGCGCAGGCGACGGCGGATGCGGTTGCGCTCGGTGGCGTGACCGACCCGCTTGGTGATGGTGAAACCGACGCGCAGACCCTCGACCGCCGCATCATCCGCAGGCACGGGCGCAGAAACGCCGGCCGCATCGCGCAGCCGACCCTGGGCACTCATGTGCTCGGTATGGAAACGACGCCCTCCCGCTGCCGCGAGAAAGTCCGGTCGCCGCTTCAGCCGTCCGATCGTCGACACTGCCGGTTCGATCCTGCGGCCAAGGGGCGAGGTCATCGGATGAGCAAGGCTCTCGGGCGAGCAAGACCCGGATTGAGCAAGGCTTGGGGTGAGCAAGGCTTGCACCCGGCGCGTCAGGGCGCCGGGATTCTCAGGCCGAGAGCTTCTTGCGGCCGTGGGCGCGGCGGGCTGCGATGACCTTGCGGCCGCCGGCCGTCGCCATGCGCGCGCGGAAGCCGTGGCGGCGTTTGCGCACGAGCTTGCTGGGCTGGTAAGTTCTCTTCATGGCGCGATCTCCGATGGCCGAGGATCGATCCGGCTGGCTGCAGGAGCCCCACCGACATCTTCACTCGCCCTGAAATGTGTCTGCAAGCGCGAAGAGCGCCCACATGGGGCGCGGCGACGCGATGGCGCGGCTTATGGCGGAGAGGGGGGGCGAAGTCAATTCTGGTCAGGCCCCTCCGGCCGATTCCGGAGCATGCTTAATCGCCGTTTCCGGCGTTAGCGGCTCGTTAACCTTTTCAGCCTATGAAGGAGTCATGTCCGGTTTTCCGGATGTCTGGCGGGTTTTTCGATCTGCCGTTGTTTTGATGCCTCAAGTCGACTTTCCAAAGCCGCCCCCTCCGGGCGGCTTTTTTTTGACCGGGCGCTCCGTCGATTCGTCCCGGTCCCGGTTCGCCTGCCATCAGCGAGGCCGCCACGTGTCTTTGCCGGAATCGAGGCATCTCTTCCCCTCCACGCCCGGTCGCAGGGGCGTGGCGCTGGTGTGCCTCGGCATCCTGGCCGGGCTGGCCCTCCGCTATGCCGGCCGCGACGTCACGACCTCCGACACTTTCTCGTTCCTCCTGCCGTGGTACGAGCATGCGCGGGCGAATGGCTGGCAGAGCCTCGGCCGGCCCGCCGCGAACTACAATTACACGCCGTTCTACGGATACCTGCTGCTGGCGGCCTCGCTCTTCGATGGCCTCGCGAGGCCCTGGTACCTCGTCAAGGCGATCTCCCTTTTCTTCGAGGCCGGCTGCGCCGTCATGGCCTGGCGCATCGTCCTCGTCGCCACGTCCGATCGGCGGGCCGCCCTCACGGCGCTGATCGCGGTCTGGCTCGCGCCGACGATGCTCTTCAACGGCTCGCTCTGGGGGCAGGCCGATGCGATCTGGACCTTCTTCGCCCTGGTCTGCGTCGATGGCTTCTGTCGAGGCCGGTGGCGCTGGGGGCTCCTCGCCTTCGGCTGCGCCGTCGCGGTCAAGGCGCAGGCGGTCTTCCTGGGGCCGCTGATCCTGGCCCTCGTCCTGCGCGGCGCGATCGCGTGGCGCTGGCTCCCGCTGATTGCCGTCCCCTATCTCGTCTTCGCCCTTCCGGCCTGGCTCCTCGGCCGCCCCCTGCAGGCGATCCTCGGAACCTATCTCGAACAGTCGCGGACCTTCCACCGGCTCTCGATGAATGCCGCGAATCCCTGGATCTTCGTTCCGCCGGACGCCTATGCGGTCGGCGTCGCTGGCGGGCTGGCGCTGGCCCTCGTCGCCGGCCTCGCCTTCGCCTTCATCCTTGGCCGGAGCCGCGCGGCCCCGACCCCGGCCGACATCGTCCAGGCCGCCGCTCTGGCCTTCCTGCTGATGCCCTTCGTCCTGCCCAAGATGCACGACCGCTACTTCTTCGCGGCCGAGATCACCCTGATCGTTCTGGCCTGCATCCGGCCCCACCTCGCGCCGCTGGCGCTGGCCGCGCAGGCGAGCGGGGTCGCCGCCTATCTCGTCTTCCATTTCGACCAGCCGAGGCTCCTCGCCATCGCCGCCCTGAGCAACGGCGTCGTGCTCGCCTGCCTGATCCTCTCCACCGTCGATTCGTGGGTTCTCCAGCGCCCCGATCGCTATCGGCTGCGGACCCTCGCATGGCTGGCGGCCTGCCCGTGGCTGATCCTCGCGGCGATGCAGGCGCTCTGAGTCTTCGCCTGCCTGTCGTCTCCACGGAGGAAGGCGGGCCGGCCGGCGGGCACAAAACCGCGCCGTTAAGGTTAATCCCTGGTCAATGCCCCGTTCCGGCCCCGCAGGCTCTAGAGTTGCGGATATCGCCGTGAACGCACCGACCCTGTCCCAGATCGGGACAGAAGTCCGGCGGCGGCACAGGAGGCAGGATGAACGAGTTCGAGGTCACCTTCCGCGACGAGCGGGACTGGGTCAATTTCGGCGAGACCTATGTGGGCTCGGAAGCTTTCAAGGTCCTGTTCCGTGAAGGCATGACCATGGTCGAGGAGGCTGCGGCCTATCTCGACGGCGAGGGGCGCGAGGAATCGCGGCTGCTCTCGCGCGACAGCACCCTGTCCTATGCCAGCGAGAGCATGCGTCTCACCACCCGGCTGATGCAGATCGCGTCCTGGCTCCTGGTCCAGCGCGCCGTGGCGGAAGGCGAGATCACCCCGGCCCAGGCCCTGCAGGAGAAGACCCGGGTCCGGCTCGCGACGCCGGAGACCTTCCGCGCCGAGACCTTCGGGATCATGCCGGTCCGCCTCCAGGACCTGATCGTGCGCTCGCGCCGGCTGCACGCCCGCATCCTGCATCTCGATGGGCTGATCTCCGACGACCGCCCCACGCCGGCGTTTCGCGAGAGCCCGGTGGCGGCTCAGCAGGGCCTGCTGCGCAACGCCTTCGGTACCGCGCATTGACGGGATGAGCGTAGGCGACGCCTACGCGGCATCGTGCCAGTCTCCGGGCCGCTGAGTCGATGCTTTACCCGCATTGCGGCGTCTTGCATCGGACGGGTCTCGGAATTACCGTAGCTACGATAATATGGCGCTCATCACCTGGGACGAGTCGAAGCGCTCCACGAATCTGGTGAAGCATGGTCTGGACTTCGCTGAGTTCGAGACGGCCTTCGATTTTTCGACAGCGATCGAACTGCCCGCTGAGCCAAGCGCGACGGGCCGGGCTCGTTTTCGGCTCGTCGGCGTCTTCGACGGCCGGTTAGTCGTGGTGGCGATCCTGTCCCCACTCGGGACCGAAGCGCTGTCCCTGATCAGCCTGCGGCCGGCAAGCCGTGCGGAAAGGAGGCTCTATGCCCAGGATTGACCCGACGATCCCGGAGATCACGGACGAGGACGAGGCGCGGATCCAGGCAGGGATCGCGGCAGACCCGGACAATCCCGAGATCACGAGTTCCGATTTCGCCCGGATGCGGCCGCTGGCCGATGCGGTGCCGTCGACGCTCTACGCGGCCTTGACGAAGCCCGATCGCGGGCGTCCGAAATCGGGCGGAGCGAAGGTCCTGCTGACATTGCGGATCGATCCGCATGTCATCGAAGCCTACAAGGCGACGGGTGCCGGCTGGCAGACCCGGATGAACGATGCCCTGGCGCGCTCGGTCAAAGACCTTCAGCGCTGATTCCCCGCCGTGATCGGCCGGGCGCCGAGGCCGAAACGGGTTTGTCGAAGCCCATTCCACCGATCTGGAACGAAAACAGGCGGTGCTCGTCGGAGCACCGCCTGTTTTCGTTCCAGATCGACCGGCCCCGCCTCAAGGCAAGTCCGGTCGATCCGAAAATGTCACTTCTTGCCGAAGGACAGGGCGCCGAAGCGCGAATTGAACCGCGAGACGCGACCGCCGCGATCGAGCATCTTCTGCTCGCCGCCGGTCCAGGCCGGGTGCGTGTTCGGATCGATATCGAGGTTGAGGGTGTCACCCTCCTTGCCGTAGGTCGACCGGGTCATGTAGTCGGACCCATCGGTCATCACGACCTTGATGAAGTGATAGTCGGGATGCTCTGTACCCTTGGCCTTGTCGGCCGCGCTCTTTGCCATGACGAAATCCTTGAATAGCCACGCCGACCGGCCCGCCTGGCGGCCCGCGGCCTTAGATCACGCGCAATCGGATGAAGGCGGGCCTATACCCCACGTGGTTCCTCCGAACAAGCGGTCGGGCGAGGGAGATCGCCCCGGCGAGTGTTTTCTTGAGACGATGACGAGGCACGATGGCTCGCGGGCGTAACAAAACTTCCAGTCGCGGCGTTCCCGGCGGCGAGGGTCGCGGCAAGGCCCCCCTCGGGTCGCTGAAGCCGCTGATTCCCTTCGCGCTGGTCTATCGCGGCCGCATCCTCGCGGCGTTTCTGTCGCTGCTGGCGGCCTCCGGGGCGACCCTGGTGGTGCCCATCGCGCTCAGGCGGGTGATCGATCACGGCTTCTCGCCGGAGGGCCACAGCGTCATCGACGCCTATTTCATGGCGCTGATCGGCGTGGTGACGGTGCTCGCCCTGTCGAGTGCGGCCCGCTACTACACCGTGGTGACGCTGGGCGAGCGCGTGGTCGCGGACCTGCGCAGCGCGGTCTTCGCCCGGCTCACCATCCTCGACCCGGCCTTCTTCGACCGCTCGCAATCGGGCGAGATCGTCTCGCGGCTCACCGCCGACGCGACCCAGGTGAAGGCGGTCTTCGGCGTCTCGATCTCGATCCTGCTGCGCAACGCCTTCCTGTTCGTGGGCGCCGTGGTGATGATGGTCATCACCAGCCCCAAGCTCTCCATCCTCGTCCTCGTCGCGATCCCGCTCATCGTCTTCCCGCTGATCCTGTCCGGACGCGGCGTGAGACGCCGTTCGCGCGCGGCGCAGGACCGGCTCGCCGATGCCTCGGCCTATGCGGCGGAAGCCATCGGGGCGATCCGCACCATGCAGGCCTTCGGCATGGGCCGCGCCACCGCCGAGCATTTCGGCCAGGCGTCCGAGAACGCCTATTCCGCCGCCCGCGATTCGGTGAAGGCCCGCGCCCTCCTCACCGGCGTGGCGATCTTCCTGATCTCGGCCAGCGTCGTCGGGGTGATGTGGTACGGCGCCCAGGGCGTGCTGGCGGGCACGATGACGGCCGGTCAGCTCTCGCAATTCGTGCTCTACGCGGTGTTCGGCGCCAGCGCGCTCGGCCAGCTTTCGGAAGTCTACGGCGAACTCGCCCAGGCCGCGGGCGCCGCCGAGCGGCTAGGCGAGATCCTGGCCGCCGAGCCGGCGATCCGCGCGCCCGCCGAGCCGCTCCTGCTACCGGTGCCGCCGCGCGGCGAGGTGGCCTTCGAGCAGGTCCGCCTCACCTATCCGACCCGGCCGGAGCATCCCTCCCTCGACGGCATCAGCTTCCAGGTGGCGCATGGCGAGCGCGTCGCCCTGGTCGGCCCCTCGGGTGCCGGCAAGACCACGGTGCTGCAGGCGCTGCTGCGCTTCTACGATCCGCAATCGGGCATCGTACGCGTCGACGGCATCGACATCGCCGGCGTCGATCCGGAATCCCTGCGCGAGCGCATGTCCCTGGTGCCGCAGGACCCCACCGTGTTCTCCGGCTCGGTGATGGACAACATCCGCTACGGCCGGCCCCAGGCCAGCGAGGCGGAGGTCCATCGCGCCGCCGAGCTCGCCCATGCGGACGGGTTCGTCCGGGCCCTGCCGCAGGGCTACGCCACGCAGGTGGGCGAGCGCGGCGTGACCCTGTCCGGCGGCCAGCGCCAGCGCGTCGCCATCGCCCGCGCCATCCTCAAGGACGCGCCGATCCTGCTACTCGACGAAGCCACCTCGGCGCTGGACGCCGAGAGCGAACGGGCGGTGCAGACGGCCCTCGACACCCTCATGCGCGGGCGCACCACCCTCGTCATCGCCCACCGCCTCGCCACCATCCGGGCCGCCGACCGCATCCTCGTCCTCGACGGCGGCAAGATCGTCGAGACCGGAACGCATGAGAGCCTGCTCGCGCAAGGGGCGCTCTATGCCCAGCTCGCCGCCCTCCAGTTCACCGATGCGCTGGACGAGACGGCGCGCGGCAAGGAGCCGAAGGCCAAGCGCCTCGCCTTGCCGGCGGAATAGGGTTTTCTCGCGAGGAGAGGTCATTGCGAGAAGAGGGCTGGCGAAGAGAGGTCATGGTGAGGAGAGGGCTGTTGCGCCCATGGCTCTCTCCACAGGCAATTGCGGCCTGGTCGGCGACGTTTGGTTTACGCTAACGAACGACTCGCATTGGTGGCGGCATGGCGCGCATCCTCAAAGACCCCGGTTTCGTCCACCTCCACGTCCACTCGTCCTTCTCCCTCCTCGAAGGGGCGCTGAAGGTCGCCGACATCGTCAAGGCCGCCGCCGCCGACCGGCAGCCGGCCCTCGCGCTCACCGACACCAACAACCTGTTCGGGGCGCTGGAATTCTCCGAGAAGGCCGCCGGGACGGGCATCCAGCCCATCGCCGGCATGCAGCTCTCGGTGGCCTTCGAGGCGCCGGACCCGATGGCGCGGCTGTCGCAGATCATCACCTCCAACGTCGTGGTGCTGGCGCAGAGCGAGACCGGCTACGGCAACCTCCTGCGGCTGGCGAGCCGCGCCTATTTCGACGGGCCCCTCGGCGATGCGCCCCGGCTCACGGTCGAGGCCCTGCGGGAGAATGCGGACGGCCTCATCGCGCTCACCGGCGGCACCACCGGCCCCCTCGACACCGCCCTTCGCGGCGGACGTTCCGAGCTCGCCGCCTCCCGCCTCGCCCAGCTGAAACAGGCATTCGGCGAGGACCGGCTCTACGTGGAGATCCTGCGCCACGGGCTCGACGACGAGCGCATGGTCGAGCGCGAATTGCTGCGGCTCGCCGATTCCAACGGCCTCTCCATCGTCGCCACCAACGAGCCGTTCTTCGCCAAGCCCGACGATTACGACGCCCACGACGCGCTGCTGGCCATCGCCGAGGGACGCCTCGTCTCGGACGAGCGCCGGCGCAAGCTCACCCCGCGCCACGGCTTCAAGACCCGCGCCGAGATGGCCAAGCTGTTCCACGACCTGCCCGACGCGCTCTCGGCCACCGTCGAGATCGCCATGCGCTGCGCCTACCGCGTGCGCACCCGCAAGCCGATCCTGCCGAATTTCGGCGTGGTCGCGGCCCTCGACGCGCTCCCGGTGGAGACGGTCTCTCCCGATGTCGCGCAGGAGATCGCCCTCGACGAGCCGTCGGAACTGCGCCGCCAGGCCGAGGCCGGCCTCGAACTGCGTCTGGCCCAGCACGGCCCCTGCGAGGGCATGACCGAACAGGTCTATCGCGACCGGCTCGCCTTCGAGCTCGACGTCATCGTGAAGATGAAGTTCCCCGGCTACTTCCTGATCGTGTCGGACTTCATCAAATGGGCCAAGGACCACGACATCCCGGTGGGGCCGGGCCGTGGCTCGGGTGCCGGCTCGCTCGTCGCCTACGCGCTGCTGATCACCGATCTCGACCCCCTGCGGTTCGGCCTGCTGTTCGAGCGCTTCCTCAACCCCGAGCGCGTCTCGATGCCGGATTTCGACATCGATTTCTGCGTCGACGGCCGCGAGCGCGTGATCCAGTACGTGCAGGAGCGCTACGGCCACGCCCAGGTCGCCCAGATCATCACCTTCGGCACCCTGCAGGCGCGCGGCGTGCTGCGCGACGTCGGCCGCGTGCTGGAGATGCCCTACGGCCAGGTCGACAAGCTGACGAAGCTGGTGCCGCAGAACCCGGCCAATCCGGTGACGCTGGTCCAGGCCATCGAGGGCGAGCCCAAGCTCCAGGCGGCGATGGAGGAGGAGCCCGTCGTCGCGCGCCTCATGCAGATCGCCAAGAAGCTGGAGGGCCTGCACCGCCACGCCTCGACCCATGCGGCGGGCGTGGTCATCGGCGATCGGCCCCTGGAACAGCTGGTGCCGCTCTACCGCGACCCGAAGACCGGCATGCGGGTGACCCAGTTCAACATGAAATGGGTCGAGGCGGCGGGCCTCGTGAAGTTCGACTTCCTCGGCCTCAAGACCCTGACCATGCTGCGCTGCTGCACCGACCTCCTGGCGCGGCGCGGCATCATCGTCGATCTCGCCTCGCTGCCCCTCGACGACCCGAAGACCTACGAGCCGATGAAGCGCGGCGAGACGGTGGGCGTGTTCCAGGTGGAATCCGCCGGCATGCGCAAGGCGCTCGTCGAGATGCAGGCCGACCGGTTCGAGGACATCATCGCCCTCGTCGCGCTCTACCGCCCCGGCCCCATGGCCAACATCCCGGTCTATTGCGAGCGCAAGCTCGGCCGGGACGCCGGCAACGAGGCGAGCTGGTACCCGCACGAGAAGCTGGAGCCGATCCTCAAGGAGACCTTCGGCATCATCGTCTACCAAGAGCAGGTGATGGAGGTGGCCAAGCTCCTCGCCGGCTACTCGCTGGGCGACGCCGACATGCTCCGCCGCGCCATGGGCAAGAAGATCAAGTCCGAGATGGACGCCCAGCGCGACCGTTTCGTGAAGGGCTCCGTCGCGGGCGGGCTCACCGAGGCGAAGGCCAACGAGATCTTCGACCTGCTCGCCAAATTCGCCGATTACGGGTTCAACAAGTCGCACGCCGCCGCCTACGCCCTGCTGACCTACCAGACCGCCTATCTCAAGGCGAACTACCCGGTGGAATTCCTCGCCGCCGCGATGCAGCTCGACATCGACGTCACCGACAAGCTCGCCGAGTTCCGCCAGGACGCCCAGCGCCTGGGAATTCCCGTGGAGCCCCCCTCGATCAATAGCTCGGGCGTCAATTTCGAGGTCCATGACGGCCGCATCGGCTACGCGCTCGCCGCCATCAAGGGCGTCGGCCGCGCCGCCGTGGAGGCCGTGGTGGAGGCGCGCGGGGATAAGCCTTTCAAGGACCTCGCCTGCCTCGCGCGCCGGCTCAACCCGCGCCTCGTCAACAAGCGGACCCTAGAGAACCTCGTGGCGGCCGGCGCCATGGACGGGATCGAGATCGACCGGGCGCGGGCCTGCGCCGCCGTCGAGCCGATGATGAAGCTGGCGCAAGGCGCGGCGGAGGCCGCCAATACCGGCATCGTCGACATGTTCGGCGGCATCGCCTCCGCCGACGTCACCCTGCGCGTGCCGCCCCACGAGCCCTGGCCCATGGCCGAGAAGCTGAAGAAGGAATACGAGGCCATCGGCTTCTTCCTCTCCGGCCACCCCCTCGACGAATATGCCGGTCTGCTGGAGAAGCTCCGCGTCCAGAGCTGGGCCGAGTTCTGCCGCTCGGTCCGCGCCGGAACCTCGAGCGTCGGCAAGGTCGCCGCTTCGGTCCTCGACCGGTCCGAGCGCCGCACCAAGTCCGGCAACAAGCTCGGCATCGTCACGCTCTCGGACCAGACCGGACATTTCGAGGCGATCATCTTCCAGGAAGGCCTCGGCCAGTACCGTGAGATCCTGGAGCCGGGCCGGCCCCTGGTGCTGCAGATCCAGGCCAATCTCGAAGGCGAGGACGTGCGCGCCCGCATCGTCACCGCCGAACCCCTCGACGAGGCGGTGGCCCGCCACCAGAAGGGCATGCGGGTCTATCTCCGCGACGAGCGCCCCATCGGCAGCGTGCAGCAGCGCCTGCAGGTGCGCGGCGAGGGCGAGGTCTCGCTGATCCTGATCCTCGACGGCGGCGACCGCGAGGTCGAGGTCAAGCTCCCCGGCCGCTACCAGGCCACCCCGCAGATCGCCGGGGCGCTGCGCGCCGTGCCGGGGGTGGTCCAGGTGGAGGTGAACTGAGGCGTCGTATGCGAGCCAAAGCTTCTCTTGATTGGCAACCCTTTGCTTTAAAGGGTTGCCAATATATTATCCTTAATTTGCTACCGCCTCCTCGCTTTTGATGCCGTTTCCTTCTGCATAAATTCGAGCCGTTGCCCTCAGTCGATCCGTATATTCGTAGATCTGATCAAGGCTATCGATTTTTATTCTTTCTTCTTTGTCTCTATCAAACAAGCCGAGATATTTTATGCTTCTATTGAAATGAAGGCGGGCAATCGGTTTACGATTGTTGTTGTCTGCTAAAATCCCACAGTAGCTTTTTTGATCTCTCATGATAACTCTGTTGGGTTTTAGAACTTCACGAACAATTGCTCTGACAATCATAAAACCTTCTTTTTCGTCTTCTGTAGTAACAATTTCTTCGGCTTCTTCTATCGCTGGCACGTCGGGCGACAAATCTAAGATTTCGGTCTCTGCAAGCGCCGTCGAAAGACGAGACTGGACGGAGTCTCGAATGATCTCTCTGAAGGCGGATTTAACCATCGGCGTGAACTGCTCGCGAATTGCAGCAGTGAAGCGGCCGGTTTGAAGGTTCGAGATTAAAATTCGGACGAATTCTTCTGTTGGCGATTCTATCTGTGAAAGAATTTCCTTTTTAATTGCCGACGTATATTTTAGTCGATGAGCGGACTGCAGAATGGTATCTATATTAAAATCTGATTTCGAGAATTTTTTAAGCTCTGATAGGAATTGTGAGTGAAGGTCGGACAGCTCAAAAGTAAAAAATGGCCGTTCATCGAGTTTGTTGGGCGCTTCTAGGTCGGTATGGAAATGAAAAACCCGACCGTTGGTTAGAATAGCAAATTTTGCAGAGGTTACTGAAAAATATCGATAAAGTTGTGCAAGATGGACTTTGTCTAGATTTGTTGTGATTGGTTTGCATTCAATCAATATTCGTATTTGGCCGTCTATTTTGATAACATAATCCACTTTTTCTCCTTTTTTCCCGACCGCATCTGCCGTGAATTCGGGTACGACCTCATTTGGGTTGAAGACATCATAGTCGAGCGCTGCCAGGAACGGCAAAATAATGGCTGTTTTGACTGCTTCTTCAGTAAGCATGGCGCTTGAGTGAGACTTAATGCGGTCCGCCAAAGTGCGCATTTTTTCGTCAATACTCATGAAGTCCTCCCTGAGAGAATAGAAAAATATCACCACACGCGGACGATGTCATTAAGCAACAAGTGCTATCTTGAGTATCTAAAGCTGTTTGGGAGGTCGGCTCGGAACACGGATGCCGAGATGATGCACCGTCGCCCTTTCCAGCCGGTCGTCTCCGGAAGGAAAAACTAAGAATATTTTCTGATGTGCGAGGCTGAAGAAACATCGCTTGTAGAGAGGGACAATGCCCTCAAGCGTGACACCGCTGACATTGTCTGGACGCAATCACGGACGAACGTTGGATATGCCATTTGCGGGGGAAGTGGCCACATATGGCGGCGCGGATTTTGATTGTACCGGACTGGTGGCCGCGGCCACTATGACGCGTACGAGAGGTTTCAAGTAAGATAAACTATGACGAGAACACTCTTGCGCCTGTCGGTCTTCGTCATCCTCGCGACCCTCGTCTTCGTCACCCTGTCGCCGATCGGGCTTCGGCCCATGGTGGCGCCGGCGAATGTCGAGCGGATGTGCGCCTACGCCCTGTTCGGGTTCCTGCTGATCCTGGCCTATCCCAGGCGCTGGTATCTCGGGCTGATGGCCGGCATGGCGGTCGCCGGCATCCTCGAATTCGGCCAGGAATTCTCGCCGACCCGGCATGCCCGGACCGCGGATTTCGTGGTGAAGGCGGCGGCCGCCGCTTTCGGCAGCCTCGCGGCCTATCTCGTCCTGGCGGCCTATGCCCGGTTCGAGCGGCCGTCGGCGACACGCTGAGCGACCGGGTGCCTGAGGTGGATGTCTCCGACGATCCCGGTTTCTACGCTCTGCTGACGCAGAGCTTCCGGCGCCTCGTCGGCCGGCCGCTGGTGCCGGAGCCGGCCTACGACGCGGCCTGGCTCCATGCCGAGGCGCCCTTCGCCGTCCTGGCCCATGACGGCGGCGAGGACCCCCGCTTCGTCTATGCCAATCTCACGGGCCTCCGCATCTTCGGCTACCGCAGGGACGAGCTCATCGGCCTTCCCTCCCGCCTCTCGGCGGAGGCGCCCGAGCGGGCCGAGCGGCAGCGCCTCCTCGACGCCGTCACCCGCGACGGATTCGTAGCGAACTACGCCGGCATCCGCATCCGCAAGGACGGCACCCGCTTCCCGATCCGCGACGCCATCGTCTGGCAATTGATGGACGAGGCCGGCAAGGTCCACGGCCAGGCCGCGACGTTTTCGGTGCCAGCTGGAACGGCGGAACTCGACGCCTCCGAACTCGTGAAGACACCGATCCTCCCCACCCCCTCATCCTGAGGTGCTGCGCAGCGGCCTCGAAGGAGGCCTCCAGCAGCCTCGCGTGAACTGGAGGCCTCCTTCGAGGCCTTCGCTGCGCTTCGGCGTCTCAGGATGAGGTCGTGGTCGGGATCGTGATTGCCACCCTCGCGGGGGGGCATTGGCGTGGCGGTTTCGCCGACGAAGGTCACGGCGGCGAGCCACGACTTGAACGATGTCAACTCGGTATCGGCGCACTTCAGGTCGAATGTAATTTTCTCGAAACTGCTCATTTAGGCTTGAGCGAAGGAATGATCGACGATCGAAAGGATTTCCGGCTTTCTGTCCGAGGATTGCCGGTGCCAAAGCACACGTTTGCTTCCGAGCTTGGACACGAACCGACCATCGCTGGTCGGCCTCGTTGTTCCCGGATGCTCAATGTCATTGCTCGAAAACAAGCGCTTCAAGGCTAATTTCTCGGCGGGCGGAAGCAACGCAAGCTGCGCAGCCGCTGAATAACTTATTTTGAACTTGCCTGCGCTCATGATGAAACCCTCATAGCATGTATACAGGTCTTCGGTGAGCGTCGTGCCACGGACTGTATGGCTCCGAACTCGGGTTTAGGGAGGCGGCATGACGCGGCATGACAATGACGGCGTGGGCGTCACACCCGGCGTGAATGCTCCCGCTGGTCAGATGGCAGTAACCCGAATTCGGAGCCCTGTGACGGACCCGCGCCGCATGGTCCTACATACCAGACGATGCCGACGGTGCGTTACAAGGATGAGGTCGTCGCCGCGATCGCATCGCCATCCTCCCCAAGGGTCATCAGCGCAGCGTTGCCTCCCGCCGCGGCGGTGTTGGTGCTGACGCTGCGCTCGCGCAGGAGCCATTCCAGGGGGTAGTCCCGGTCATTGCGCTCGAGTTCGCCAGGTGAGACGGCGAGAACCGGGATGACGGCGCCCGCCAGGGCGGCGGCAAGGCGCGTCGCCGAGAGGATCGCGTCCGCCCCGCCCTCGACCAGGATCGCCGCGCAGCCCAGGGCGTCCGGCCCCGCCGCCACGTCGATGGCGCCCCGGACCGCGCCGGGCAGGGCATCGAGGGCGGGGCGCAGGGCGGCGGGCAAGGCCAGCCGGAGGGCGTTGCCGGTGGCGAGGCAGGCGGCGATCTGCGCGGAGAGCCCGGCCTCCGTGGCCGGCAGGCAGAGGATCGTTCCGCGCGGATGCAGGCTGTAGCGGTTGCTCTCGCCCACCGGGCCGGGCAGGGCGATGTCGAGCCCGAGGAGGCTCCGTTCGGCATGGGCGTCGCAGCGCGCCGCCTCCCTCTCGCGGCCCGCTATCCGCAGGGCGTCGCGCAAGGCGGTCAGGCCGGCCGGCATCGCACCATGGCGCCGGCCGAGGCCGGTCTCCACCGGCGCCGAGGCCAGGAGCCGCCGGAGGTAGAGCGGGCCGCCGGCCTTCGGCCCCGTCCCCGACAGGCCGATGCCGCCGAAGGGCTGGACGCCGACCGCGGCCCCGATGAGGTTGCGGTTGACGTAGAGGTTGCCCGCACGGACCCGCTCGACGAGCCGCGCGACGGTGGCATCGATCCGGCTGTGCACGCCGAAGGTCAGACCGTAGCCGGTCTCGTCGATGGCGGTGACGAGGTCGTCGAGAGCGTCGCGTCTGGTGCGCAGGACGTGGAGCACGGGTCCGAAGACCTCGCCGAGGAGATCGCCGATCCCGTCGATGGCGATGAGGGTCGGCGGGACGAAATGGCCCGTCGCGCAGGAAGGCGGCAGCGGCAGCCGGTGGACCTCGTGTCCGCGCTCCCGCATCCGCGCCACATGCGCCTCGATGGTCCGCCGCGAGGCCTCGCTGATGACCGGCCCGATATCGGTGGCGAGCCGGTCGGGATTGCCGATGCTCAACTCGGCCATGGCGCCCTTCAGCATCGCGAGGACGCGGTCGGCGATCTCTTCCTGCAGGCACAGCACGCGCAGCGCCGAGCAGCGCTGGCCGGCGGAATCGAAGGCCGAGGCGAGGACATCGGCGACCACCTGCTCGGGCAGGGCGGAGGAATCGACGATCAGGACGTTCTGGCCGCCGGTCTCGGCGACGAACGGGATCGGCCTACCCTCCGGCCCGAGGCGCCCGGCCAACTCGGCCTGGATGCGCTTGGCGACCTCGGTGGAGCCGGTGAACATCACCCCCTCCACGCGCGGATCGGCGACGAGCCGCGCGCCGACCGCACCCTCTCCGGGCAGGAGGGCGAGCACGCCGTCGGGAATCCCCGCCTCGCGCAGGATCTCCACCGCCAGCCCGGCCACGAGGGGCGTCTCCTCGGCCGGCTTGGCGAGGACGGCATTGCCCGCCGCGAGGGCCGCCGCCACCTGCCCGGTGAAGATGGCGAGCGGGAAGTTCCATGGGCTGATACAGGCGACCGAACCGAGGGGGCGATGGGTCGCCGCCTCGAAACCCGCCGCCTGGGCCGCGTAATAGCGCAGGAAATCCACCGCCTCGCGGATCTCGCCGACGGCGTTGGCGAGGGACTTGCCGGCTTCCCGCACCAGCAGGCCCAGGAAGGCGTCGCGGCGCTCCTCGATCAGGTCGGCCGCCGAAGCGAGGATCGCGGCCCGCCGGGATGGCGGTGTCGCCGCCCAGGCGGGCGCCGCCGACCTTGCCCGCGCGATGGCCGCATCGACGGTCGCGGCATCGGCCTCGACCACGTGGCCGACGAGATCGTTCCCGTCGGCCGGGTTGAGCACGGCGCGGGGCGCGCCATCGCCGATCTCCCCCGGGATCGGCCGGCACAGGCGGGGCGTCGCCGCGCCCCGGATCAGGCTCGGTCCGAGGTCTGCGAGCACGTCCTCGTCGGCGAGGTCGAGGCCCCGCGAATTCGCCCGCATCCCCGCGAAGAGGTCTCGCGGCAGGGCGATCCCCGGATGGGCCGAGCCCGGTGGTACGACACGGCGCGCCCGCGCCAGGGGATTGGCGACGAGCTCGTCCACCAGCACGGCGGGGTCGGCGATCCGGTTGACGAAGGAGGAATTGGCGCCGTTCTCGAGAAGCCGCCGGACCAGATAGGCGAGCAGGGTCTCGTGCGTGCCCACCGGTGCGTAGATCCGGCAGGGCCGGTCGAGCAGCGTGCCGCCGACCACCTCGTCGTAGAGCGTCTCGCCCATGCCGTGCAGGCACTGGAACTCGTAAGCGCCGGGCTGGAAGTCCGGGCCCGCCATGGCGACGATATCGGCGAGCGTGCGGGCATTGTGGGTGGCGAATTGCGGGAACACCGCGTCCCCGGCCGCCAGCAGCCTGCGGGCGCAGGCGAGATAGGACAGGTCGGTATGGACCTTGCGGGTGAAGACCGGAAAATCGTCGAGCCCGTCGACCTGGGCGCGCTTGATCTCGGAATCCCAGTACGCGCCCTTGACCAGCCGGACCATGAGGCGGTGCCCGCTCCGCCGGGCGAGGTCGATGAGGAAGTCCAGCACCGGGACAGCGCGCTTCTGGTAGGCCTGGACCACGAATCCGAGGCCGTCCCAGCCGGCGAGCCGCTCGTCCATCGCCAGGGCTTCGAGGAGATCGAGGGAGAGGTCGAGCCGGTCGGCCTCCTCGGCATCGATGTTGAAGCCGATATCGTGGCGGCAGGCGGCGAGGGCGAGGTCCGCCAGCCGTGGCAGGAGCTCGCCCATCACAAGCTCGCGCTTAGCCCGCTCGTAGCGCGGATGCAGGGCGGAGAGCTTGACCGAGATGCCCGGCCCGGCGAGCACGCCGCGCCCGGCGGAGGCCACGCCGATCGCCGCGATGGCGCCGGCATAATCCCGGCCGTAGCGGGCGGCATCGTCGGCGGTCCGCGCCGCCTCGCCGAGCATGTCGTAGGAGTATCGGAAGCCCTTGGCCTCCCGGTGCCGGCTGTTGCGCAGCGCCTCGGCGATGCTGCGGCCGGTGACGAACTGGCCGCCGAGCATCCGCATCGCCAGATCGACGCCCATGCGGATGGCGGGTTCGCCCGCCCGCCTCAGGACCCGCGTCAGCGCCGCCGGAAGCCCGGCCTCCTCCTCGGGGCCGACGACCCGCCCGGTCACCGCGAGCCCCCAGGTCGCGGCGCCCGCGAAGACCGACGAGGCGTGGCCGAGATGCGACCACCAATCGCCATGACCGATCTTGTCGCGAATCAGCGCGTCGCGGCTCGACGCATCGGGGATTCGCAGGAGCGCCTCGGCGAGGCACATCAGGGCGACGCCCTCGGCGCTCGACAGGCTGAATTCGCGCATCAGCTGCTCGACCGGTCCGCGCGCGCCCCTCGCACGCAGGGTCGCGACGAGGTGCCTCGCCAGATGCGTCGCCGCGGCGTCCTCGGCCGGGCTCTGGGCCGCCGTCTCGATCAGCGCGCCGAGGCATTCGGGTTCGGGGCGGCGATGGGCGGCACGAATCCGGTACCGGAGCTCTCCGATCCGCATCGAAGGCCCTTGAAATCCCGCAAAAGGCGGCCTCGAATCCGGTGAAATTATCGAAGGGCGTGGACCGTTGTTCATGGGTCGAGACCGTCCCGCCGATGCTCCGGGCGGCCGCCGCTCCCCGGCGCTCACCCAAGGGGAGAGGATGCGCCGAAATTCGCCCGCGCGCACCTGTGCGTTGAGGAAGCGTCCCCCATCGGACACGGACCGGCGGGGCATCGGCCGCAGGACTTTCGGCGGGTTCGGGGACGTCTGGCGTCTTGCAAAAAGCGAGATGCGGGAAGGAGTTGGTCCCCTAGGGCGCCGCCTCCAGGCGTTCCGCTACGAGGTGCTGCAGCCGCCAGAGATGGTCGTCGAGGATGCCGGCCTCGGCGCAGGCCTGCACCGTTCGGTAGAGATATTCCGCGCTCGGGCCGAGATGCCCGGCGCCGGTGGCGATCCGGTCGGCGATCGCCTCCTCGGCGAGGCGCCCGGTATAGCGATCGCTGGCCCGATTGACCACGAAAGTCAGCGCTGTGACCGGGCCCTTAGCCGTTTCCACCACCACCCAGCGCCCCTCGTAGCCGCTGCCGCGCATCTCGCGCCGCCAGACCGGCATCAGGGTCGCGGCCGGATCCAACCCTTTGAGGCGAAACACGATTCCCCGGCAGATCCCACCCCGGTCGAGGGCGAGGACTAGGCCCGGCCTGTCGCGGCTTCCGCGAAAACGCCGCTGCAACAGGCAGAAGCGCCGGTGATAGCCCCGCACCGTGCCGATGCGCTGCTCGGCCACGGCGAATTCCGGCTGCCAGATCAGCGAGCCGTAGCCGAACACCCAGAGCCCGTCCCCCTCCGTCGGCCGGCCATGGAGCATCCGGTCGAGGCCGGGCGCGAGATCGAGATCGGTGAGGAGATTCAGGGCGCTCGCATCGTCGGCGACGGGAGTCGGATGGGCGCGGGCGATGAGATCGAGGGTGAGGGAGAGGGGGCGATGCGGCATGGCCCGTATCGGAGCATCACCGGCCGGCACAGGCAACCCATTATAATGATTGATGTCCTCAGATTTTTGCGTTCCCCAGCGCCTCCAGTTCCTTGAACGGTTCCGTCCGGTGGCCCTCGCAGACCTCGTCGACATCCTCGAGGATGCTGAGCTTGCCGACCTCCTCGCGGATGACGGCCTTGGCCCTCTCGCCCTTCAGGAAGCGGCGGCCCATCATCCGGGTCGACACGCAGTAGAGCGTGCGCCCGTCATCCTGGAACGGCCCGGCGATCCGGCTATGCTCGAACCGAACGGGAAGGAGGGAGATCGATCCGAACGTGCTCTGGCGCAGGGCCAGGGCGGCGACCCGCTCGCGCATGGTGAAGGCGGCGCCGGACGCCGGCGCCGGATCGGGCCGACCGCATCCCGTCAGCGCCAGGACGACGATTCCGAACGAAGGGCGGACGAAGCGCTGCATCACCGCACTCTGCTCGATGGCCTGTGCAGGAACGCTACCGAGGCACACGCTCTGCGGGAAGCGATGAAACGGTGCAATCCAGGTCCGTTCCCCAACATTCTCGCCCGTTCCCAACCCTTTCGCCGCGTCCTATGGAGAGGCCATGCAATGGACCGATGACGGCGTGGTGCTGGGGCTGCGCAAGCAGGGCGAGACGGGCGTCATCCTCGAAGTGATGACGCGAGGCCACGGCCGTCATCTCGGCCTCGTCCATGGTGGTCGGTCGCGCCGGATGCAGCCGGTGCTTCAGCCGGGTAATCACGTTCGCCTCAACTGGCGCGCGCGCCTCGACGACAGTCTCGGCGCCTTCGTGGTGGAGCCGCTCGAATCCGTAGCCGCGCGCCTGATGGGTTCAGGTCTCGCCCTGTACGGGGTGACCCATATGGCAGCGCTCCTGCGTCTCCTGCCCGAGCGCGATCCCCATCCCGCCCTCTACGAGGCAGGGCGTGTGCTCATCGCCCATCTCGACGATCGGGTGATCGCGCCTCTTCTCATGGTGCGGTTCGAACTCGCGATCCTGTCCGACCTCGGCTTCGGCCTCGATCTCAATGCCTGCGCCGCCACCGGCGGCAACGACGCCCTGATCTACGTCTCGCCCCGGACCGGGCGGGCGGTCAGTGCCTCCGCCGGAGAGCCGTTCCGTGACAGGCTGCTGGCGCTGCCGGGCTTCCTTCTCGATCGGGAGGATGGCCGAACCGGCTTCATGGCTCCCGACAAGACGGACGTGACCAATGGATTTACCTTGACGGGGTATTTCCTCGACCAGCACATCTGGGGTCCGCGGGCCATTGCCCCTCTGGAGGAGCGGGCGCGATTCGTTGCGCTGGGGACGCAGAGCGCCTAGGTTCTGTTCGCTTTATGTTCTGATTTGGGTCATGTCCGGCCCGGGAGTTCGTCATGGGCCAGCCCTTCGATCCACCGTCGGGATCCGACGGTATCGAAAGCGTCGAACTGAAGTCGGCGCTGGAAGAGCGCTACTTCGCCTATGCGCTCTCCACCATCATGAACCGGGCGCTGCCCGATGCCCGCGACGGCCTCAAGCCGGTCCATCGACGCATCCTCTACGGCATGCGGCTGCTGAGGCTCGATCCCAACACCGCCTTCAAGAAATGCGCGAAGATCGTCGGCGACGTGATGGGCGACTTCCATCCTCACGGCGACCAGGCGATCTACGACGCTCTGGTGCGTCTCTCCCAGGATTTCGCTCAGCGCTATCCGCTCGTCGACGGCCAAGGCAATTTCGGCAATATCGACGGCGACGGTCCGGCCGCCTACCGCTACACCGAGGCGCGTCTCACGGAAGTGGCACGCCTGCTCCTCGACGGCATCGACGAGGACACGGTCGATTTCCGGCCGTCCTACAACGGCGAGAAGGACGAGCCCATCGTCCTGCCTGCCGCTTTCCCGAACCTGCTCGCCAACGGCTCTCAGGGCATCGCTGTGGGCATGGCCACCTCGATCCCGCCGCATAACGCGGCCGAACTCTGCGACGCGGCGCTCTACCTCATCGGCCATCGCGAGGCGAGCTCGGCCCAACTCCTCACCTTCGTGAAGGGGCCGGACTTCCCCACCGGCGGCATCCTCATCGATAGCGCCGAGTCGATCGCCGAGGCCTACCGCACCGGACGCGGCGGTTTTCGCGTGCGGGCACGCTGGGCGAAGGAGGATACGGGGCGCGGCACTTGGACCATCGTCGTCACCGAGATTCCCTACGGCGTGCCGAAGGCCAGGCTCATCGAGAAGCTCGCGGAACTCCTCCAGGAGAAGAAGCTGCCGCTGCTCGCCGACGTGCGTGACGAATCGGCCGAGGACGTCCGCGTGGTGCTGGAGCCGCGCTCACGCAGCGTCGACCCGGTGATCCTGATGGAATCGGTGTTCCGGCTCACCGAACTCGAAGCTCGCATCCCGCTCAACATGAACGTCCTGGTGGGCGGCCTCGTGCCCCGCGTCATCGGTTTGGCGGAGGCTTTGCGCGAATGGCTCGACCATCGGCGCGTGGTGCTGCAACGGCGCTCGCTCCATCGCCTCGCCCAGATCGAACGCCGCCTCGAAATCCTCGGCGGCCTCCTTATCGTCTATCTCGATCTCGACGAGGTGATCCGCATCATCCGCGAAGAGGATGAGCCGAAGCCGTCCCTGATGAAGCGCTTCGAGCTCACCGAGCTCCAGGCCAACGCCATCCTCGACACGCGCCTGCGCTCCCTGCGCAAGCTCGAGGAGATGGAGCTGAAGCGCGAGCTCGATACGCTGACCAAGGAGAAGGATGGGCTGGAGGAGCTGCTCGGCTCCGAGAAGCTGCAATGGTCTGACATCACCAAGCAGATCCGCGCAGTGAAGAAGACCTTCGGCCCCGAGACCAAACTCGGCGCCCGCCGCACTACCCTGGAGAATCCTCCCGACACCGCCGGGATCGATTTCACCTCCGCCATGGTGGAGCGCGAGCCGATCACCGTTATCGTCTCCAACAAAGGCTGGATCCGGGCCTTGAAGGGGCATGTGGCCGACCTGTCCGGCGTCGCCTTCAAGGGTGACGATGGGCTGAAGATCTCGTTCCTCAGTGAGACGACGGCCAAGATCTTGGTCCTTGCCTCGAACGGCAAGGTGTTCACGCTGGAGGCCGCCAAGCTTCCCGGCGGTCGCGGCTTCGGTGATCCGATCCGGCTGATGGTGGATTTCGACGATGGGGCCGAGATCGTCGCCGCCCTGGCGTATCAGCCCAGCGGCAAACTTCTGGTCGCAGGCTCGGATGGGCGTGGCTTCCTTGCCCCGGCCGACGCGCTGGTGGCGAATACCCGCAAGGGCAAGGGGATTATGGGCCTCGACGAGCCATCAGAGGCGCGACTGCTCGTGCCGGCGAGCGTCGGCGATCACGTCGCGGTCTGCAGCGCCGACCGACTGTTGTTGGTGTTTCCTCTCTCCGAGCTGCCGGAATTGTCACGCGGCAAGGGAGTGCGCCTGCAGCGCTGCCGCCAGAGCACGCTGACGGACGCCCATGTCTTCACCCTGGCCGAGGGCCTGCCCTGGCGCGACAGCGCAGGCCAGGAGCGGCTCGCCAATGCGGTTCTGCTGGAGAAGTGGATGGGCCACCGGGCCGAGGCTGGCACGCTGATGACCCGCAGCTTCCCGAAATTCGATCGGTTCGGGAAGTAGATGCCGAACTCACCCTCGCGGCTTGATCTGCGCTGATGCTTATCGGGTGGTCGCGTGACGAAGGAGTATCTGGATGGCCGACGCCATAAGCCCGCTGACGTCCGATCTCGAAGATCAGCTTGGCCGCATTCGGCGAGCGCGCGAAGAGAGCGAAAAATTCGTCGCCGAGCAGAAGAAACTCATGGTCGAAGCACTGAAGCTGGATCGCGATCGTATGCTGGCACCCTGGCAGATCGCGCCGTCCGGCATGGCTGCCGGAGCCGCGTTCTTCAGCGCAGGCGCTGCTTTCGTGAAGATCCTCTGTCCCTAACGGACAGTCACGATGTCCGTCAGCGCTGTCGCTCAGCGGCGGCGGAACTGTCCGCGGATCGGCGGACGCGGGCCGGAGGAGCGCTCGTCCTTGTGGCGGAACACGAGGCGGCCCTTCTCGAGATCGTAGGGGGACATCTCGACGGTGACGCGGTCGCCGGCCAGAGTCTTGATGCGGTTCTTCTTCATCTTGCCGGCCGTGTAGGCCACGATCTCGTGGCCCTGGTCGAGCTGCACGCGGTAGCGTGCGTCCGGCAGGATCTCGATCACGAGACCGTCGAACTGCATCAACTCTTCTTTCGCCATCCACACTCTCCAGCCGGAACGCCAGAACGGGGCATTCCGGGACACAAAACGAAGCCGTTCGGCAAAACACTACGGGCGGCGGGTCCGATCCCATCGGATGCGCAACACCAGCGAGCGTCGGCAGGACATAATGTTCGCGCGCGCCGTAAGCAAGCTTTTACCGCCGGGAACGCTGTCCCGTCGACAGAAAAGCACCTGCTGTCCTGGTACCCGGAAATCTTCGCGGATCATTCAACTGACGGATCACCGCGCCAGCTATGTCTGCATCTGCGGTAGCGACAACCTTCCCGTCCGGGTGGGCCGGCGGGCCTTCCGTCCGCTTCAGGGCGCGATGCCGTTGCCCGCGTAGTCGATCCGGCCGTCCGGTGTCTTCTTCCAGACCTGTAGCGCATAGCCGGCCCCCCTGGAATTGCCCCTTGCGTCGAAGGCGATCTCTCCGAGGACCGTCTTCAGGGACGCGCCCCCATGAAGGACCGCGGCTACTCGACTGCCTTCTGTCGATTTCGCTTGGTCTACGACCTGCTTGAGGATCTCGACCGCCGCGTAGCCCTGCGCTGCGACCATGTCTGCTTCGGCCGTCTTGGGCTTGGCAGCCGAGCCCTTGGGTTCGGGCAGTTTTCGCGGCTCGGGCAGGGCGGTCATCACCGTCCCCTCGGCGGCGGGGCCCGCTGCGGTAGCGAAATCCTTGTCGAGCAAGCCATCGCTGCCGACGAGGGGGGCTGCGATGCCGGCCTCACGCAGGGTCCGGATCAGGAGGCCCGCTTCCGGAGCAAGACCGCCGAAATAGATCACCTCGACCTGCGCGCGCTTCAGGCGAGCGACGAGGGCGGAGACGTCCTTGTCGCCGCGACTCAGGCTCTCGAACGCCGCCTCTGTCTGTCCGCTCGCCTTGAGAATGCGGGCGACGTCGTCGACGAGGCCGCGGCCGAAGGTGCTCTTGTCGTGGACGAGGCCGATCCGCCGGCCGCGGAACTGCTCGGCGAGATAGCTCGCTGCGATCGGTCCCTGTTCGGCATCGCTGCCGCCGATGCGGAAGATGTTTTGCGCTCCGCGAGTGGTCAGTCCCGGCCAAGTGATGCCGGGAGCCACCGCGACGATCCCCGCCTCTTCGTAGGCCGGCAGCACCGCTGCGGCTACGGTGGCGTTAAACGGTCCGACCACGAGAGAGATTCGATCCGACGCGAATTTCCGCGCCGCGGCGAGCCCCTGCTTGCCCTCACCGGCATCGTCGGCGACCACGAGGGTGATCTTCCGGCCCGTCGTGCCGGCGGCACGGTTGAGATCCGCCGCCGCCTGTTCGGCTCCCGCCCGGAGGCCTTGGCCGAAGGCGGCGTCCGACCCGGTAAGGGGGAGCGAGAGCCCAATCCGGATCGTGGGTTGGGCGGCGATCTGGCCGACGGCGCCCGTCGGAGAGAAAGACAGGGCTGACAAGATCGGCAAGGCGCCAGCGGTGAAGATGAGTCTCATGGAGCGGAGCCCGGATGATCGGCGAGAAGCCGCTGCACTCATCATAGCGCGCTCCGATGGAATTGGCGCGGTCCGAGAAATCAGGCACCGTAGACGAAGGGCGATCCCGGTGTGCTGGATGGCACCCTGCGGGTACTGACCTTGGCATAGGCCTCGCCCGCTCATTGTGCCATCGGCTCCGGAGCCTAAGTGTCCGGCTCGGCGTTGCGTGTCTGCCGTCGTGCCCCTTGCGCGCCTCGCGCGGAGTGTTCCATGCTCTCCACCGAAACCGATATCCTCAATGCGGCCGAGGCTTGGCGCCGCGGCGGGCGCGGCGTCGCTCTCGCCACAGTGGTCGAGACCTGGGGCTCTGCACCGCGCCCGGTCGGCAGCCATCTCGTCATCGACGAGAATGGCAATTTCCTCGGTTCGGTCTCAGGCGGCTGCGTCGAGGGTGCAGTCATCACCGAGGCGCTGGATGCCATCGCCGACGGCCGTCCCCGCGTGATCGAGTTCGGCATCGCCGACGAGACCGCCTGGCGGGTCGGGCTCTCCTGCGGCGGTCGCATCCGCGTCTTCGTCGAGCGGATCGACTGAAGAAAAGCCATGAAACTCGCGTCCCTCCGTGCCCTGAATGTCGAGCGCGCCGCGCGGCGCGCGGCCCTGCTCGTGACCGATCTCGACGATGGCAGCCAACGAGTGGTCCGTGAGACCGAGATTCCAGGCGATCCCCTCGCCGACATCCTGTCTCGACACCTCGCTTCTGGAAGGAGCGGCCTTGTCGAGGCGGACGGGCGACAGTTTTTCCTTACCGTGCAGGCTCCCACCGTCCGGCTCGTCATTATCGGGGCGGTGCATATCAGCCAGGCGCTCTGCCCAATGGCGGCGGCTCTAGACCTGTCAGTGAGCGTGATCGATCCACGCACCGCTTTCGCGACGCCCGAACGTTTTCCAGAGGTTCCCCTCGTGCCGCTCTGGCCCGACGAGGCTCTGGCCGGCCCCCTGCCGCCCCTCGACCGCTACTGCGCGGTCGCCGCCCTGACGCACGACCCGAAGATCGACGATCCGGCGTTGCTCGCGGCGCTGAAGGCCGGGTGCTTCTATGTCGGCGCTCTCGGCTCGCGGAAGACCCATGCTGCGCGGCAAGAGCGCCTGTTGCAGGCCGGACTCTCGCCCGAACAGATCGCGTTGATCGCGGCGCCGATCGGCCTCAATATCGGAGCGGTCAGCCCGGCCGAGATTGCCGTCTCGATCCTGGCGCAGATTGTCTCGACGTTGCGCGCGGCCCATCTGCGTGTCGCGAAGACCGGAGCTCCGGCGTGAAGTTCGGTTCGGTCGCGATCGCGCAGGCGGCGGGGCTCATCGCGGCTCATACCTTGCGGGCCGACGACGTTCTCGTGCGAAAGGGGAGGCCGATCCCTCGCGAAGATGCGCGCCGCCTCGGCGAAGCGGGTCTCACCAGCGTTGTTGCCGTGACACTCGAACCGGGTGATGTCGGCGAGGACGAAGCCGCTGCCCGCCTCGCCGAGCGGGTGTCCGGTACGGGCCTCGTTGCTGGTCCCGCCTTCACCGGACGGTGCAACCTGCACGCCGAGGTGCCGGGTATCCTGACGATCGACAGGGCTGTCATCAATGCCGTGAACGCCGTGGACGAGGCGATCACTCTGGCGACCCTGCTGCCGTTCCGGCCGGTGGTTCCCGGCGAGATGGTGGCGACCGTCAAGATCATTCCCTACGCCGTCTCCGGTGCCGCCCTCGACCGAGCCTGCGGAATTGTCACCCGGGAGGCCCTTTCGGTCGTTCCCTATCGACGACGCCGCATCGGAGTCGTCTCCACTCTGCTGCAGGCGCTGAAGGAGGCCACTGTCGCCAAGACCCTGCGCAACCTCGAGCGCCGCTTGGCGCCGACGGGCGCGGAGATCGTCTCCGACATCAGGGTCTCGCACGAGGCCGGTTCAGTGGCAGCCGCCATGCGCGCGTCCATCGCCGACGATGGCGCGGATCTCGTCGTGGTGTTCGGCGCCTCGGCCATCGCCGACCGGCGCGACGTGATCCCCGCCGGCATTGAGGCGGCGGGCGGGGAAGTCGAGCATTTCGGCATGCCCGTCGATCCCGGTAACTTGCTGCTCGTCGGCCGTCTCGGCGCGGTGCCGGTCATCGGTGCGCCGGGCTGCGCCCGTTCCCCCGCCGAGAACGGCTTCGACTGGATCCTCCATCGCCTCCTCGCCGGCCTTGCGGTCAGCCGTTCAGACATTGTCGGGCTCGGTGTCGGCGGGTTGCTGATGGAGATCGTGTCCCGGCCGCAGCCGCGATCCGGCCAGGAAAGCGCGGGACAGGACGACCAGGAGGAAGATGCCTGACACGATCGGTATCGTCCTCCTGGCTGCTGGGCGAGGAACGCGATTCGGCGCGGCGCCCAAGATGCTCGGGTCTCTGGACGCCAAGCCGCTCGTCCGCCACGCCGCCGAGGCGGCCGTCGACGCCGGTATCGGACCCATCGTTGTCGTGCTCGGTGCCTACGGCGAGGCGGTCCGACAGGCGCTGAGTGGTCTTCACCTCGGGGTCATCGACAACCCGAACTATGCCGAAGGCCTGTCCACCTCCCTACGATGCGGGCTCGACGCCGTCTCCGAGACAAAGGGGATCATCGTGATGCTCGGCGACATGCCACGGATTCGGCCGGCGCATCTTGCGCATTTGGCTTATACCTTCCTGGCCTTCGATCCCGCTCCCCCCGCCATCGTACCGATTCATGGAGGCCGGCGAGGAAACCCGGTCCTTCTCAATCACAGACTCCTCGCCCCGGACCTAGCCTCGCTCAAGGGAGATCAGGGTGCCGGGCGTATCCTCGCGGCACGGACGGATATCGTCGAATTGGAGATGGATGCGGCCGTTATCTTCGATATCGATACGCCTTCGGCCCTGAAGGATGCCGCTCGCTCCTGATTAGGACGCCTTGCCCGGCCGCTTCGCCTCGCTCCGGCATCGGTCGGAGCAGTAGCGCACTTCGTCCCAGACCCGTTCCCATTTCTTCCGCCATGCGAAGGGCTTGCCGCAGGCGGCACAAATCTTCGTCGGCAGATCCGCTTTCTTACGCATCCGCGGCATGAGGTCGTTTCCTGTGCCTACCGCCCGAGTTGACCGGCATCCGAGACCGCAACGGGGCTCCAGCGGGTGATCTGGATGAAACCGTCGCGGGCAGCGACCACTACGTGGCGGCGGTAGCGATGGACAATTGTTCCGGGTGAGTGACGGTGCGGCTCGCGCCAGCCCTCCGCCGCCGCCACGAAGACGCGACTGTCGCCGAGCCGCGCGATGGTCTCGATCGTGCCGAACGCCCGCATGCGCCGCAGGATCGCGTCGACATCGGACCGGAAATCCAAGGTCCGGTCCGCGTCGGTGACGCGAGGCCAGTAGGAGCCGTCGCCCTGGACCTGCGCCGAACGCCACCGCGCCGGTAGATCGCGCGCGATCGGCCCCGAAGCCAAGCGCCGGGCGGCGATCTGGCACTTTGCGAGCAGGGTCTCGTGGGTCTCCTGCGGCGCCATCGCGAAGGCTTCCTGCGCGAGGATGTCGCCGGTGTCGAATCCCTCCTCGGCCAGCACATGCGCCGTCACGCCCCAAGCCTCCCTCGCATCCGTGATCGCCTTGAACAGGGGATAAGGACCACGACCGATCGGCAGCGGTGAGGGATGGAAATTGAGGGCGTAGGCGGCTCGCCCGCGCCAGCCGCGGATCAACCAGGGATAACCGGCCACAACCAGGGCCCAGTCGGTGCCATGGGTCTGCGCAAGGGCATCGAGATCGGCGAGCTTGATCCGAGAAAGCTGCATCGGGATGCGGTGCCGGCGGCTCTGGGCCACCACCGCCTCGTTGTGATCGTAGAGACCATCGCAGGGTCGGGTGAACAGCTTGATCGGCGTCCAGCCGGCCTCCACCAGTGCTTCGAATACGCCGCCGAGGAAATCGATACCGGCGAAGGCGAACTTCATGAGGATCCTCGGGAGCGGTTGCGAGGCGTGCGACTCTACGGATGGGGCCTCACGGGCTCCACGGCAGCATGGTGCGCCTTACCTACCCGATCCGGTATGGATTGGGAGCGGCCATGAATCGTGTTGTGATCTACGGCGGGACCGGCGGCATCGGCTTGGCGACGGCCCAAGCCCTGCGCAAGCGCGGCTGTAGGCTGCATCTGGCAGCGCGTGACGTCGGCCGACTCGAAGAGACCGCCGCCGGCCTGGGCGAGACCACCTTCACGGCCGGAGACGCTATGGACCCCGCCTTTTTCACTGCCGTCGCACAGGAAGCGGGCGACACTCTGGCTGGGCTCGTCTACGCGGTCGGCACGATCAACCTGAGGCCCCTGGCGCGGCTCACCGCCGACGATGCGCTCACCGATTTCAAGCTCAACGCTCTCGGCGCCTTTCTGGCCCTACAGGCTTCGGCGCCAGCGCTGAAAGCGGGTGCAGGCGAGGCCGGGGCCGGGGTCGTCCTGTTCTCGACCGTGGCAGTGGCGCAGGGATTTCCGGCTCATGCCTCCGTCGCCATGGCCAAGGGGGCGGTGGAGGGGCTGGCCCTGTCTCTCGCTGCCGAACTGAGTCCCCAGATCCGGATCAACGTTGTCGCTCCCTCTCTGACGCGCACGCCGCTGTCTGCGGCGATCACCAGTAACGAGACGCTGGCCTCCGGGATCGCCTCCATGCACGCACTGCAACGACTCGGGACACCGGATGATATCGGCGCGCTCGTCGCCTTCCTCGTTTCGGCGGAAGCCGGTTGGATCACCGGACAGGTGATCGGTGCCGATGGCGGTCGTTCGTCGTTGAGAACGAAGGGGTGAGTGCTCGACGGACTCTCCGCTTCGTCCTCGGTGACCAGCTTCACCGGCGGGTCTCCTCTCTCGTCGACATCGACCCTGACACGGACATCGTGCTCATGGTGGAGGTGTGGGAGGAGGCGACCTATGTCCGCCACCACAAGCAGAAGATTGCCTTCCTGCTCTCGGCCATGCGTCATTTTGCAGAAGAATTGAAAGCGGACGGCATCGCCGTCGATTACGTGCGTCTCGAGGCTCAGGGGAACACAGGCTCCTTCACCGGCGAACTCCAACGAGCGATTGTCCGGCACGAGCCCGATAGGATCGTCGTCACCGAGCCTGGCGAATGGCGCGTCTGGGAGATGATGCAGGGTTGGCGCGAGGCCCTGCCGGTGCCCGTGGAGATCCGCGACGACAACCGTTTCCTCTGCTCGCGGGATGATTTCGCCCGCTGGGCCGAGGGGCGGCACGCCCTACGGTTGGAGACCTTCTATCGCGGCATGCGCAAGCGCACCGGTCTCCTGATGAAGGATGGCGAGCCGGTCGGAGGACAGTGGAACTTCGACCATGACAACCGCAAGGCGCTCCCTCCCGGACACCGATCGCCGCAGCGGCTCGGCTTCGAGCCCGACGCGATCACATCCGAGGTCATTGCCATCGTGTCGGAGAGGTTCGCCGACCATTTCGGTGATCTCGACGCCTTCCGCTGGCCAGTGACACGGGGCGACGCCATCATTGCCCTGAAGCACTTCCTGGATGATTGTTTGCCGCATTTCGGCGACTACCAGGACGCGATGAAGACGGACGCGCCGTTCCTCTATCACGCTCTTCTCGCGCCGGCGCTCAACGCGGGTCTGCTTACTGGAGGAGAGGTCTGCCGCGCGGCCTCCCGCGCCTACGACGAAGGACGCGCACCGCTCAACTGCGTCGAGGGCTTCATTCGCCAGATCCTCGGATGGCGTGAGTATGTCCGAGGCCTCTATTGGACGCGGATGCCGGCCTATGCCGATACCAATGCGCTCGGTGCCAGCCGTGACCTGCCCTGGTTCTACTGGTCGGGCGAGACGAAGATGAACTGCATCGCGCAATGCGTGGCCGATACGCGGGCCCATGCCTACGCTCATCACATCCAGCGACTGATGGTGACAGGGAACTTCGCCCTTCTCGCCGGCCTCGACCCGGCCCAGGTCGAGGAATGGTATCTCGTCGTCTATGCCGATGCCTACGAATGGGTGGAACTGCCCAACGTCCACGGCATGGTTCTCTGGGCCGATGGCGGGGTGATGGGCTCGAAGCCCTACGCGGCCTCGGGCGCCTACATCAACCGGATGTCCGACTACTGCCGGGGATGCGCCTACGATGTCAGGGCTAAGACCGGCGAAGGTGCATGCCCCTTCAATTATCTCTACTGGAACTTCCTGATCGAGAATGCGGGTCGCTTGCAGGGAAACCCTAGACTGGCGATGCCCTACCGCACCCTCGATGGAATGGGATCCGTCCGCCGTAGCGAGATCGTCGCCGATGCCGCGCGCTTCCTCGACGGCCCGGAAATGCGCTCCGCGCCTGCATGAGCCTTACCAGGGCTTCCACATGCTGAGCGCGACATAAGGGCTACCAACGCTTCCCGCTTCGACTTGGTAGCCCAGTGAGGCCCTGAAGCCCACGTCGCCGATGCGAAAGTCGGTGGCATGTATGCCGATCCCGACTTTCGAGTATCCTGTGCCATCCACATAGAAACTGGCCTCGGGGCCGAGATAGGCGCCCCAGATGTCATGGCCCCAGGCAAGGCGGCTCCAGGCGCTCTGTCGCGTTGAGCCGAGGATCGCCGTTGCGGTTAAGAGCGTGCTTTCCGTCGGACGCGCCCAGACTTCCCCATGCAGCCTGATTCCGTATCGGAACGGCAGCCTCTCGGTGCCGAACACACCCCCTTCCACCTCGATACTACCCTCCGGCCCGGCGAAGGCAGCAATGGTGCCCCAATCGTGGAACCATTGGTAGCCGACCAGTACAGCCCCGAGAGCAGTCTGACGGATCAATATGGTCGAGATGCCGTGGATCGTTGGACCGCGCTCGGTTCTCGCACCGCCGCCGGCACTCGCGAGGATCGCGAAACCATCCTTGTCCGGCCCGTTGAAGGTGATCTTCGTTCCGCCCGTGACGAACGAGGAAGGCCCGGCGTCGAGGCTGCCGAAGATCAGCGCCGAGACCGCGTTCTCTTCCCCTCGCGCCGAACCGACATCGAAGCAGAAACAGACGGATGCAAGGGACGCGATAGCGCGGATGGGCGAGCGCCTGGATCGTGCCGTCGCTCCCGCCGGTTGTTCCACGTCCGTCCACGCTCCCCATAGAGAGAACGAGCGTATGGTGCAGATCATAAATTGTATTGGTCATATCGAAATATACTGTGGATCGCGACCCAGACCGGTGCGGATATGGCAAGCAAGCCCATTCCCTTTAGTCTTCAAACGAGGAAAATATACTTGAGGTCATGCTGATTCAGATTCGACAGCGTGAGGTGGCGATCGCCACCGTCCCGCCCAAAGGGTCGTTCCGGCCTGGGCCGAGCGAGGATACGACGACGGCAGCATCCGTGATTCGGTTGGCGCCGGACGGGGACTAGGATAGAGCCCGCGGGAGAACCGTCGCCAAAGGCCGAGTTGTCTTGTCACCAGTTGCCCGAACTTCCGAAGTTCTCACAGTGCTCGCGGCACAGGAGACGGATCGGCTGACGATCGGCGACATTGTCGCGGTGCTGAAGGACCGTGCCTTCGCGCTCCTCATCGTCATCCTCGGCCTGCCGAACTGCCTGCCGATGCCGCCGCCGATCCCTCTCGTCTGCGGGCTGCTCCTGCTGCTCGTGGCCGTACAGATCACGGCAGGGATGTCGTCGCCGTGGCTTCCCCGCATGCTGCTGCGCCGTTCGATCGCCCGGAGCGATGTGGAACGGGCCGCCAAGCGTGCGGTGCCATTGCTCCGGCGTCTCGAGCGCTGGTCGCGGCCACGCATGAGCTTGTTCGAGACCGGACTCGGCATGCGGACGGTGGGGTTGATCCTCCTCACCTTGTCCTTGGCGCTGGTGGTGGCAGCTCCCTTGGTGGGGCAAATTCCCCTCGGACTTGCGATCTGCCTCGTCGGTCTAGGCCTCGTCGAGCGCGACGGGTTACTGGTGGTCCTGGGCCTTGGCGTCGGTGCGATCGGCGTGCTGCTCAACGCCGGCTTCGTCTACGCCATCGTCTCCGGCATCATGAGTCTTTTCAACCTCTAGTTTCAGCCTTCGAGGTGTCGGGGTCTGAAGAGGCGCCAGACGAGGCCGCCCCTCGGCCCGAACAGGAGCGAGCCGAGGTAGAGGATCCCTGCTGCCAGGACGATCGATGGACCGGTCGGCAGGTCGGCGCGGTAGGAAGCGGTGAGACCGACAAAGCTCGACAATATCGCAACCAGCATCGCGATGGGGATCAGGCCCGACAGGTCGGTGGCCCAGAAACGGGCCGTGATCGCCGGCAGAAGCATCAGACCCACCGCGAGCAAAGTTCCTAGGGCCTGGAACCCGCCGACGAGGTTCATCACTACGAGGCCGAGAAACGCGTAGTGCACCGGCCCTCCTGCTCGGCTGACGGTGCGCAGGAACAGCGGATCGACGCATTCCATGACCAGCGGACGATAGAGCGCCGCCAGCGCGAACAGGGTCACGGTGGCGATGCCTCCCAGCAGCATCAGCGCCGGGTCGTCGAGGGCCAGCACCGTACCGAAGAGGATGTGCAGAAGATCGATCTGCGAGCCTCGCAGGGAGACGAGCAGGACGCCGGCCGCCAGCGAGATCAGATAGAAGGCGGCCAGGCTCGCATCCTCCTTTATCGACGTCGTGCGGGTGACGATTCCTGCGAGCAGCGCCACGAGCAGGCCGGCTGCGAGCCCGCCGATGGTCATGGCCGGCAGCGACAGGCCGGCGACCAGGAAGCCGATGGCCGCGCCTGGCAGGATCGCATGGCTCATGGCGTCGCTCATCAGGCTCATGCGCCGCAGCATGAGAAAGACTCCCACCGGAGGAGCCGAAAGCGACAAGGCGAAGCAGCCGGCGAGAGCCCGGCGCATGAAGCCGAACTCGATGAAGGGGCCGAACAGAAGATCGATCACGCGGCGTGCCCATGGTCGTGACGATGATCATGACCATGGGGGTGATCGTGGCCGTGGATGTGGCGATGCCCGTCGCTGAAGGGGGGCGCTCCGTGGTGGTGACCGTCGCCGCGCCCGCAGATCGCGGCATCCTCGTCCCAGGCTTCGGACAGGGCCTGTGCGCGGGCGAGGTTCTCCCGGGTCAGCACCGTCTCGGTGTCGCCCCACGCCACCGGCTCACGGGCGAGGAGAAGCGTCGTTGGGAAATGTCCTCTGACCTGATGCATGTCGTGTAGCGCGGCGACGATGGTGCGACCCTCGGCGTGCCAGTCGCGGATCAGGGCGATCAGATCGGCGGTGGTCCGACCGTCGATACCGGTGAACGGCTCGTCGAGGAGGATGATGCGCGCATCCTGCACGATGAGCCGCGCGAACAAGGCGCGCTGGAACTGTCCGCCCGACAGGGTCCCGATCAGGCGGTCCTCGAAGCCGAGGAGGCCCACGGCCGAGAGTGCCCGCAGCAGGGTCTGGTGATCCGGCGCCGCACTGCGCCAGGCACCGAGGCGGCGCCAGCGTCCCATCGCCACGAGATCGATGACGCTCAAGGGGAAGCTGCGATCGATCTCCCCGGCCTGAGGCAGATAAGCGATGGAATCGGCACCGGGCCGGTCGATCCGTCCATCGAGGCATCGGATTTCGCCGACGATGCCCTTCAGCAACGTCGATTTGCCTGCACCGTTGGGGCCGACGAGGGCCAGGAGAGCTCCGATGGGAATGATCCCATCGAGGTGATGGACAGCGGGATGGCGGTCATAGCCCAGAGTCAGACCACGCAAGGCAATGGCGCCGGGCTGAACTGGGGCATCCCCGACGAGGGCGTGTGTCATCGTTATCCCATGGCCCAGAAGATCGCGCCCCAGACCAGCCCGGACAGGATCGCGGCGATCAGCAGTCGCGAGGATGCGCCGGCCCGGAACAGAGAGCGGCGAGGGAAGGGCTTGACCTGGAAAGGGCGCGTCACGGCGGTTCGGGTACCAAGAGGGGGCGAATTGCCCGAACGGGAGCGGCGAACTATCTCTTGTGCTGATACACTGTAACATCGCGTGAGTTCAACGTGCTGGAACGCATCGATCGGCGATCACGGGAGGATGGGGTGCACGACCTTGGTGCCGTTCACGAACACGCGACCTGCTGCGGCAATTCCGTAGACGCCCTCGCGCGGGCGGAGCGTCTCTGTGCAGAGCGCGATCTGCAATTCACCCGGCTTCGCCGAGACGTGCTCGAAGCGGTGGCGACCGAGACCAAACCGCTCGGCGCCTACGACATCGCTGAGCGCCTGAGTGGGCAGGGCCGCCGGGTCGCTGCTGTCTCGGTCTATCGCGCCCTCGACTTTCTCACCGAGAACGGTCTCGTTCACCGCATTGCCAGCCGCAACGCTTTCGTCTCCTGCGGCCATCAGCACGGCGAAGGCGCCGGGCTCGTCTTTCTGATCTGCCGCACCTGCGGCAGCATCGACGAGACCACCTCCCCGGAGGTTGACGATCAGCTCGACAGGACTCTGGCGAAGGCGGGCTTCAAGCCGTCGAGCCGGATCCTGGAAGTGGAGGGCGAATGCGGCGCCTGCCTCGGGCGGGAGTCACGATCTTAACGCGCCGGTGCCCGGCATCAGCGTGCGTTGCGATAGGCCCGACGAGAGACGATCGTCTGCATCATGATCTGGATGTCGAGCCAGATCGACCAATTGTCGATGTAGTGCAGGTCGTGGTTCACGCGCCGTTCCATGTCGAGATCGGTCAGGGTCTCGCCGCGCAAACCATTGACTTGAGCCCAGCCGGTGATGCCCGGCATGACGTTGTGGCGGCGGGCATAATGCGCGATCCGGCGCTCGAAGCTGCGGTCATGGGCGAGGGCATGGGGGCGCGGGCCCACCAGGGACATCTCGCCCTTGAGGACGTTGATGAGCTGGGGCAGTTCGTCGAGGTTCGTGCGCCGCAGGATGGCACCGATCTTCGTGATCCGTGAGTCGTTGCGCGTCGCCTGACGGAAGACGGCGTTGTGCTCCGTTTTCATGCTGCGGAACTTGAACACGCCGAATGCCTGCTGATTGAAGCCATAGCGGCGCTGTCGGAAGAAGACCGGGCCTGGGCTGTCGAACTTGATCAGCATGGCGATGGACGCGAAAAGGGGAGCCAGCAGGATCAGCGCAACGGCCGCCAGGGCCATGTCGATACCTCGCTTGAGGGCGATCTCACCGAAATTGAGCGGGCGGCGACCAATATTGATGCCCGACAGACGACCGACCCGCGCCAGCCTGAGATCGGGGAAACGGTCCATCACCGAGCTGGGACGGAGGTGCAGGGCGGCCGGGACGCGCAGGAATGCATCGACGCATCGTTCGATATCCGTCGCATCCGTCCAGGGCACCAGGATGAAGACGTCGTCAGGCTGAAGGAAGCGCACCACGGAGACGGCGAGGTCCAGATCTTCCGACATCTGAGCCTGACGCACGGACGCCTCTTCTCGAGCGTCGATGCGGCGAAGGTAGCTCGTGCCTACCACGCGCAGGCCGAGTTCCTCCGTGTCGTGACTGTTGTAGAAGCCGGCAATGTCTTCCTCGAAACCGACGAGGTGGATCCTGTTGATCGAGGACGAACTCGGGCTGGTTGCGCGCCGGACGAGGCCGACCATCGCGAGGCGAGACAGGTAGAGGGCAGGCAGCCCGGCGAGGAAGAAACCGATGGCGACTGCTCGTGAGAAGTCGTTCGTCGTCTTTGTCGCGAAGCCGACGACGAGGACGATCCCCCAGGCCGTCAGCCAAAGACCAGCCATGCGGCGACGCTGAGGGCCGCGCGTGAGTTGCGCATCTATGTTGTACTCTTCACGCACCAAGTTGGTCAGGAGAACGAAGACCGAGACCAGCCCCGCCAGCTGAAAGCTCCCGGTCATGCCCACGGAGAGCTGCCGGTCGAAAGCGAACTTGTAGTAGATCGCTTCGGCAAGATAGGCCGTCGCGACGATCGTCACCAAATCCGACGCAGCCAATGCGGTGGATAGACCGAGCCGGAACGCACCTCGCCACCGTTTAGGCAGAACGGCCGCCCATGCTTCCCGCCTGCCGCGATGCATTGCCGGCGGGCTCTGGTAGATGTCGGAAAGACGTTGCTGGAACATCTGGGGCGCTATGTACCGGAGTGAAGCTGCGACTGTGTCGGAACGGGACAAACGACCGGCCGACCCTCTTGACGTCTGGAATGACAGCAAGCGTCGGGCCTGTGCGACGTGTTGAAACTCCGTTCCCGGAAGCTTGCTGTGACCCTGCCGCTTGCCACCGATCGAGTTGATCGAAGGCAGAAGATCCGCTGCAGGACTTCGTTAACCTCTTAACGTTTGTGGTGCAGGTTTTGGGTTCAGAGGTTCCGGACAAATCTGCAGGGGCAGTCACGATTCCGTCATTGGCAGTCATTGGACGGCGCGATCGGGATCGCTGGAGCAGGGAAAGTCCATTAGGTCGTGCGACGAGCTGCCGTGACGGTGCTTTCCAAAGTCGTCGGGCGCATGGAAACCAACGATGTGCGAATCGAAGTGTCTGGAACCTGAAATGCAGGTCGTCACAACGCAACCTGATTCCGCCAGGCGCCTCGATACGACGGCGCCGACCTTCGCTGTCCTCGGCGCGCTGAGCCTGTCGCATCTTCTCAACGACTTGATCCAGTCGCTTCTGCCGGCGATCTACCCTCTCCTGAAAACCGGCTTCCGGCTCGATTTCGGGCAGATCGGATTGATCACTCTCGTGTTCCAACTCACCGCATCGGTGCTGCAGCCCCTTGTCGGATTACAGACCGACCGTAGGCCTATGCCCTTCTCACTGGTTCTCGGCATGGCTTCTTCGCTGGTCGGGCTGATGCTGCTCTCAGTCGCTTGGACCTACGGGATGCTGCTCATCGCTGCGGGACTCGTTGGCCTCGGCTCTGCTGTGTTCCACCCCGAAGCCACCCGGATGGCACGATTGGCATCGGGCGGACGTTTCGGCTTGGCGCAATCGCTGTTTCAGGTTGGCGGCAATGCTGGAACGGCGCTCGGCCCGCTTCTGGCCGCTTTCATTGTCGTGCCGAAAGGTCAGTCCAGCATCGCCTGGTTCTCTCTCGCCGCTCTCACGGGGATCGGCGTCCTGACACTGGTGGGACGCTGGTATCGCAAGCGGTTGGCAGGAACGGCGCGACCGACGAGACGAGCCGGTAGCGTACCAGAACCGGATCTCTCGCAAGGAGAGATCGTCGCCACCATCGCGATCCTGCTGGCACTCATCTTCTCCAAATATTTCTACATGGCAAGCTTTTCGTCCTATTACACATTCTACCTGATCCACCGTTTCGGATTGCCGGTGGCCGAGAGCCAGGTCTACCTGTTCGTCTTCCTGGGCGCTGCTGCAGCGGGCACCATCCTCGGTGGACCAATCGGCGATCGATTCGGTCGCAAACCGGTAATCTGGACCTCGATCCTCGGGGTACTTCCATTCACCCTCGCCTTGCCCCATGCCGATCTCGTCTGGACCGTGATCCTGACCGTGGCGATCGGGCTGATCCTGGCTTCGGCGATGCCGGCGATCCTGGTCTACGCACAGGAACTCCTGCCCGGACGTATCGGTCTCGTGGGCGGCCTCTTCTTCGGCTTCGCATTTGGAATGGGTGGGCTGGGCGCGGCTGTCCTTGGCGAAGTCGCCGACCGAACCAGTATCGAGTTCGTCTACGGCTTCTGCGCCTACCTTCCCCTCATCGGCCTCGCCGCGGCATTCCTGCCGAAACTCGGCCGGTGAGGCTGGAGCAACATCGCGTCTCTTATTCGCTCAGACGACCGCCTCGGAATGCGTCTCCGACGGAGATTTCGTCAGGGTCTGAATCGTCTCGAAGCCTTCGAATTGTGGATGACCGAGGTAGAGGGGCTTCGTCGACGGTGCCCGACTGTGCGCCCTGCGGAACTGCTCCGACCGGGTCCACACCTCGAATGCGGATTTGGAAGCCCAGACGGTATGCGATGCATACAATACGTAGTCTTCGTGCTCCGGGCCGCGCAGGAGCTGAAACTCGACGAACCCATCCATCTCGCCCAGTTGACTGTCGCGTCCGAGCCATACCTGCTCGAATTCTGCCGTTGCGTCTTTCACGACTTTGAATCGGTTCATGGCGATGAACATGGAAACCCTTTTCCCGTTGTCGGCAAATTACGAGCACCTCATTCTAGCTCGACTCGGATGGCTTGAGAAATGAATGGAAACAGTTAGTTTTCTGGATACGAAAATGACGCTTTTTGTGTTATATTAAGACTCCGAGATAAGACTGGTTCCTTCTCTCAGAAAGAGGGCCGCTTCCTGCCATGCATCGTTCGCAACGCCAAGCTTGCCGCCACTCTTGCCATCCATGCCTAGTTTGTGGTCAAGCTGTTTTGCGCATTTTGATGCGTCGTTTTGATCGTTGCCCTGCGGAACGACCCTGGAGATTTCGGTCTATTCTGGGATACCTCAGGGTGCCTGATAGGCCATGTTCTATTTGACCCTCGGGCAAGCCGAGTCAGTCATATCGAAGATGGCGTGTCGACCGCAAAGATCGGAACGGTTGCGAACGACCGTATTGAGCACTGAAACGAGTGATGATGCCAAAGCAAACGACCGACGTCGATCGCCTAGTCGGGCTACGGATCACAGCCTTGCGCAAGGCTCGTGGCCTTAGCCAGACTGCGCTCGGAACCGCTGTCGGTGTTACATTTCAGCAGGTGCAGAAGTACGAGAAGGGGCAGAACCGGGTCGGCGCAGGACGTCTCCGCGAGATCGCACGTCTCCTTGAAGTGCCCGTGTCCGCTTTCTTCGAGGAAGACGAGACCCAAGGAACTCAGTCGGATGTGTTCGGTTTTTTGAGCGCTCAGGGTGCGATCGAGTTGCTGCGAGCCTATGCCTTGATCGAGGACGATCAGCTACGGCGTGACGTATTAGCGATCGTTCGCACCGCCGCAAAGATGGGAAAACGCGCAGAAGTGCCCGTGAGCGCATGATCCCTTTTCGCTATCCAATCAGATGAAAAAAGCTGCCTGAGACTTGCCCGAACCGATGTCCGGCCAGTCCTTGCGGAATACCTTCGGCATCAGTCACATTCGCTAATGCGATATCAGGACCGGGTGTCGCGGTGAGTTCGCTGGCATAGTGAAACTCGTGGCCGATGAGCCGGGCGCCGGCTCGACCGAGTGTTCCATCGGCGATCAACGTCGCGACGCGATAACCGAGATGCAGTCGACGCGCCTTGTATGAGGTTGCGACCGGAAGCAACCCCGCCATCGAATGCGTAATCCCGGCAGCGTCCTCGAGGCTGGTTCCGAGCACCATGTAGCCGCCACACTCACCATGAACGGGCTTGTGCCGGGCAAAGCTCCTCAGTCCATTGAGGAACGTCGCGGCCGCCGCCAGCCTTTCGGCATGGAGTTCGGGATATCCGCCCGGGAGCCAGCAGGCGTCGCAGCGGTCGGGCGGGGCTTCATCGGCGAGGGGCGAGAAAGCGACGATTTCCGCGCCCGCGGCGCGCCAGCCGGCTTCCATATGCGGATACAGAAATGAGAACGCCTCGTCCGAGGCGACGGCGATGCGCTGTCCCGGAGGAGGGGGCAGGGTCAGCTCCGCCAGGTCGGGCAAGCGCCCCGCTGCCGCTGAGAGGATGGCATCGAGATCGAGGCTAGCCTCGGCGAGATCGGCGAGGCGATCGAGGCGGGCGTCGAGATCGCCGGTCTCGCGGGCCTGGACCAGACCGAGATGGCGCTCGGGCAGGGCAAGGGTCGCGTCGCGCATGAGCACGCCGAGCACCGGGATGCCGACCCGCGTGAGCCCGGCCTCCACGAGGCGACGATGGCGGGGGCTGGCGACCTTGTTGAGCACCACTCCGGCGATGCGGATGCGCGGATCGTAGCTGGCGCAGCCCAGCGCCACGGCCGCAGCCGATTGCGCCGCGCCCGACACGTCGACCACAAGAAGCACGGGCCAACCGTAGCGCGCCGCGATGTCGGCATTGGCGCCAGTGCGGCCCTCGCCTGCAACGATGCCGTCGAACAGGCCCATGGAGCCTTCCGCGATCACGATATCGGCATCTCGCCCAGCCATCGTCGCCACCGAATCGAGCATGGCATCGGGCATGGCGAAACTGTCGAGATTGACGCTGGGATGACCGGTCGCTGCCTGATGGAAGGCCGGGTCGATATAGTCCGGCCCGCATTTGGCGCCGCGGACGGCGAGGCCACGTCGGGCAAGCGCCCGCATCAGCGCCAGCGTCACGGTGGTCTTGCCCGAACTCGACCGCGGCGCGGCGACGAGCAGGCCCGGCGGATTCGGCCTTCCCGGCATCGTCATGCGCCGGCCTTCGGAACCGGCTGCCCCGTGGGGCGGAAACGCCGGTCGTAGTCGGTGGAATAGAGTGCGCTCTCGCGAAACTCATCGGCCGCCAGGGCGGGGCCGACGAGGATCAGGGCCGTCCGCTCGATGGACGCGAAGCGCACCTCCTCGGCGATGGTGGCGAGAGTCCCGGTAAGGACGCGCTCGTCCGGCCAGGTTGCCCGGAACACTACGGCCGCGGCGCAATCCGCCCCGTAGAACGGCACCAGTTCGGCCACCACGGTCTCGATCACGTGGATGGAGAGATGCAGGGCCAACGTCGCGCCGGTGGCCGCGAAGGCTGCGAGCGTCTCGCGCTCCGGCATGGCGCTCGCCCGGCCGGAGGTGCGTGTCAGGACCACCGATTGCGTCACGCCCGGAACGGTGAGTTCACGCCGGAGCAGTGCGGCGGCGGCGGCGAAGGACGGTACGCCCGGCGTCACCGTGTAGGGAATGCCGATCCGGTCGAGGCGGCGGGTTTGTTCGGCGAGGGCGCTCCAGATCGAGAGGTCCCCGGAATGCAGGCGTGCCACGTCTCGACCGGCCTCATGCGCGGAGACGATCTCGGCCACGATCCCGTCCAGGTCCAAGGGGGCGGTGTCGACGATGCGGGCATCGGCCGGACACCAAGACAGGATCTCGGGCGCCACCAGCGACCCGGCATAGAGGCAGACGGGGCAGCGGGCGATGAGATCGCGCCCGCGCACGGTGATGAGGTCGGCGGCACCGGGGCCGGCGCCGATGAAATGAACGGTCATGGCGCCTGAGTGGCGAAATGTACGGGAAGCGCAAGGGCGCATGTGACCGCTGGAGAAGCAATGCGCGGCAGAATTAGGATCCCGCCGTCGCCCGCTGCGGCCAGGGCGGCGGCCTCCGCCACCGACCCGACATTCCGGCTCGCCTCGATCCGGATCGAGCGAGTCGGTACGTGGCGGTCTACGGCGGTCAGGGCCGAGGGCGAGATTCCGGTGGGGACGATGCCGAACGCGGCGGCTGCCTCGCGGATCGGCCGCTCGCCAACGCGGTCTTCGGCGGTGGCGATGGCGGCGAGGCGGTCCGCCGCCTGAGCGCTCTCCGCGAGCGCGCGGCGGATCAGGGCGATGATCTCGTCTGCTCCGGCTCCGTGTCGAAAGCCGATCCCAGCGACGAGGGAGCGTCGCTCCTGCCCGTCAGGACTCTCGATATGGCGGCACTGGTCCGATGAGATTGCATCTCCTCCCTCCTGCAGAGAGGAGCGGGAGAGGGGGGCAATGCCGGATATGGTCTGCTCGTCTCGGAGCCGCCCTCCCACCCGATCAGTCCCCGGCAGACGGCGAATCACGGCTTCGTCCAGGCCCATTGCGTCACCGGCATCGCGGCGCGCCAGCCGTGGAGATGGCCGACCGGATCGGCATGGGCGATCGACAGGCGCTTCAATCGACCGCCGTGGCGGGCTAAGGCGGCGAGTAGCACGGCCTCGCCTTCCAGGGTGACGACATTCGCAACCAGCCGACCGCCCGGCCCAAGGGCATCGACGGCGCTGGCGAGTACGCCATCTCCCGCCACGCCACCGCCGATGAAGATCGCGTCGGGCGGGGCCAGCCCGTCGAGAACAGCGGGCGCCGCGCCTTCCACGATGCGCAGGTCCGGCACGCCGAGGCGGGCGGCGTTGCGTGCGATCCGGGCCGCGCGCAACGGGTTCGCCTCGATGGCGAGCGAACGCAGGCTCGGGTGGCGCAGCATCCATTCGATGGAGATGGAGCCGGCTCCCGCACCGATGTCCCAGAGAAGCTGGCCGGCGCGTGGCCGCAAGGCGGCAAGCGTCACGGCCCGGATGTCGGCCTTGGTGAGCTGGCCGTCATTCTCGAACCAGGCGTCGTCGAGGCCGGGACTGAGCGTGACGACCCGTGCGTCCGCATCGGCGACGATCTCCACCGCCAGCGTGTTGAGCGGATCGATGCCGGTGAGGGCGAAGGCGTCGGCCACGGCCTCGCGACGGCTCTCGCGCGGCCCGCCCATGGCTTCGAGAATGGTGAGGCGCGAGCGGCCGAAGCCGCGCTCAGTGAGCAGTGTCGCGACGGCCTGCGGCGTGGTCCCGTCCCAGGTCAGGACGAGGAGGCGGGCGCCGGGCTGGAGATGAGGCACGATCCGCTCCAGCGCCCGCCCGTGCAGGGTGAGGCAGGTGCTCTCGGCCAGCGGCCAGCCGAGCCGTGCCGCTGCGAGGCTGAAGGCGGAAGGGTGTGGGAAGACCCGCATCTCGGCCGCCGGAAGCAGTCGGGCGATCTCTGCGCCGATGCCGTAATGGAACGGGTCGCCGGTTGCGAGGATGCAGGTGGGCCGGCCACGCCGGGCGAGGAGGCCCGGATAGGCGTCGGAGATCGGGCGTGGCCAGATCCGGGTCTCCGCCGTCACCGGTGCGGCGAGGGCGAGATGGCGCGCGCCGCCATACACCACCTCCGCCGCGTCGAGGACGGCGGCAGCGGCAGGGCTGAGGCCCGCGCGGCTATCCTCTCCAATTCCGACGATGCTGAGCCAGGGGGGCGTGCTCGACACGGGCGCAGGGCTCATGGACAAGGCTGCCATGGGAGAAGGCGACGATGCGAGTTTTGATCCTCGGCGGCACCACCGAGGCGAGCACATTGGTCAAAGGTCTCGATTCGAGGATCGATGCGATTCTGTCGCTTGCCGGCCGCACCAGCGCACCGAAGCGTGAACCGGTGCGCACCCGTATCGGTGGTTTTGGCGGGGTTGAAGGCCTCGCCGCCTGGATCGCCGAAAACCGCATCGAGGCGGTGATCGATGCGACGCATCCCTTCGCGGCCCGGATCAGCGCCAATGCGGCACTGGCCTGCGAGGCAGTCGGCGTTTCGCTTCTCGCCATCCGCCGCCCAGCCTGGGAGCGGCAGGCCGGGGATGTCTGGACAGAAGTCGATACCATGGCGGAGGCCGCGGCCTGCCTCGGCACCGCTCCCCGCCGTGTGTTCCTCACCATCGGCCGCCTCGAAGTCGGCGCCTTCGCGGTCGCCCCGCAGCACGATTACGTGGTCCGCGCGATCGAACCGGTCGGTGATGCGCTGCCGGTCCCGCGCCTCACGGAAATCGCCGCGCGCGGACCTTTCGACGAAGTCGCCGAAGCGGCGTTTCTCGCCGAGCGGCGGATCGAAATTCTGGTGAGCAAGAATTCCGGCGGCCCCGCTACTTACGGGAAGATCGCCGCCGCCCGCACGCTCTCTCTGCCGGTATTGATCGTGCGACCGCCGCGGAAGCCCGACGTGGAGCGAGTGACGGATGCGGCCGGTGCGCTGGCGTGGCTGGAAAGACGCCTGGAGCACTAACCTCCCACCCGCACCCTCATCCTGAGGCCCGCTGCGCAGGCACCTCAGGATGAGGTCCGCGGATGGGGGAGACGAGGTCGGCACCGCGAGGCCCATTCTCACGCCGGCACGCTGCGCGGGGTGTAGACGAAGGGGGCCGCGCCGTCGCCGCGCGGGATCAACCGGGTACCGGAGGCGCCGATGATCACCATCGTCGCCATGTCGGCCGTAGTTTCCCGTGCCTGCGCCAATGTCAGCACTCGGATCGCCTCGTCCGGGCGCGAGACGGCGCGGGCGAAGACCACCGGCGTCTCGGGCGAACGATGCTCGGCGGCGAGGCCGAGGGCCGCGCCGAGCTGCCAAGGCCGGGCCGAGGAGATCGGGTTGTAGAGCGAGATCACGAAATCCACTCGCAGGACCGCCTCGAGCCTCGCGGTGATGACCTCCCAGGGCTTGAGGTTGTCGGACAGGGACATGGCGCAGAAATCCCCACCGAGAGGGGCGCCGAGGCGGGCCGCTGCCGCAAGCATCGCCGTGATGCCGGGCTCAACGGTGATGGCGAGATGGCGCCATTCCGGGGCGCCGTTCTCCACCGCCTCGAAAATCGCGGCCGCCATGGCGAAGACGCCGGGATCGCCCCCCGACACCACCGCGACCCGGCGACCTGAGGCGGCGAGCGCCAGGGCATGGCCGGCGCGGTCGATCTCGACGCGGTTGTCGGTGGCGTGCTTGGTCAACCCCGGTCGGTCGGGCACGCGGGCAACGTAGGGAATGTAACCGATGAGGTCCTGCGCCTGCGCCAGGGCCTCGCTCGCCGCCTGCGTCAGAAGGCGCGGATCGCCGGGGCCCAGGCCGATCACCGTGACGGAGCCTGTCACGGACGGCGTCCCTCGCCGGGCACCAGCACCATGGAGAAGTAGGGTGCCGCATCATCCGGCTTGTCGGCCAATGCGATGACTTTCTCGCCGGCCATCGTGCCCCGCTCCACGTATACGGCGCGGTCGAGCAGCCCGGTCTCGGCCAATGCCATGCGGACCTTCGGCAGGTGCCGCCCGAGCTTCATGATGACGGCGGCATCGGTGATGCGCAGCCGCTCCACCAGGGCTTCATGGCCGAGGGTCGCCGGCAGGATCGTCAGCACGTCGTCACCCCAGGTGATCGGCGTGCCGGCCCGCGTCCAGCACCCGGACATGCCGGTAACGCCGGGTACCACCTCCACTGGGAAATGGTCCTTCAGGCGCCGCCACAGATGCATGAACGAGCCGTAGAAGAACGGGTCACCCTCCGACAGGATCGCCACGTCACGCCCGGCTCCGAGATGGTCGGCAAGCCGGCTCGCCGCGTCGTCGTAGAAGGCTGCCAGCGCCGAGACGTAGTCCGGGTGCTCCGGGTGCAGTTCTGTGGTGTAGGGATAGACCAGGGCCAACTCGCGGGCGGGGTCGCACATCACGGCGTCGGCGATGGTCCGCGAATTGCCGCGCCGGCCCTTCTTGCAGAAGTGGACCAGGACTGGCGCCTCGGCGAGGACCTTCATGGCGCGAACGGTCAGGTAGTCCGGATCGCCCGGTCCCATGCCGACGCCGTAGAGCGTTCCGGTGGTGACCGTTCGCGGGATCTCGGTGAAGTCCGCCAGCTCGGCGGGAGGAATCCGCTCGCTCGAATCCATCACTCGATCTCGTTGGCGAGTGCGTTGATCGCCGATGCGGTCATGGCGCTGCCGCCCCGCCGACCGTGGACGACGATGAAGGGCACGCGGCCGTCGCGGGCGAGGGCCTCCTTGGATTCCGCCGCACCCACGAATCCCACGGGAATGCCGATCACCGCCGCCGGAGGGGCGATGCCCTCGTCGAGAAGTTCGAGGAGACGGAACAGGGCGGTCGGCGCGTTGCCGACGGCGACGATGCTGCCAGGCAGGTGCTCGCGCCAGAGTTCCATGGCGGCAGCCGTGCGGGTGGTGCCCATCTCGGCGGCGAGCCCCGGCACGCGCGGATCGGTGAGAGTGCAGATCACCCGGTTGTCGGCGGGCAGGCGCGAGCGGGTGACTCCGTCGGCGACCATGCGGACGTCGCACAGGATCGGCGCGCCGGCCTTCAGCGCGGCCTCGCCACGGCTCGCGAAATCCTCGGAGGCCTCCACGTCCTTCGGCAGGTCGGTCATGCCGCAGGCGTGGATCATCCGCACGACGACGCGCTCGGCGGTGCCGGTGAAGCGGGCGAGGTCGGCCTCGGCGCGGATCATGGCGAAAGACTGGGCGTAGATCGCCTGGCCGTCGCGCAGATAGTCGAGGCGCGAACTCATGTCGGTGTCCTGAAAGCGTGGGCTAGGGCGTCGGCGAGGTTGCCGTGATGGGTCGGATCGGCTCTCCTTACCCGCTCCAGCGCCGCGTCGAAAGTGAGGAGCGTCGCCGGCAACGTATCGGGTCGGCCGCCGATGACGATGCCATAGAGGCCGTCGCGCCCGACGAGGGTGAGCGATGCGGCACCCGGATGGGCGCAGCCTTTCGCGCAGCCGGACACATGAGCCGAGAGGCCCATCGCCGCGAAGGGCCGGAAGGCCTGTGCCAGCCGGGCCGCGTCGACGAGGGTCGGAGTCGATCCGGAAGCGCATGCCGGCGCGCCGGGGCAGGCGGCGATGCTCCCGCGCGGATCGTCGGGCTCGGTGATGAAGAGGAAGGCGAGGGCGTCGCGGGCACCACGGGCCGCTGCCCCATCCGACGCGACGAGGGCGAAGCCACGGGACGGTGCGAGATGGATGTCGCTTCCCATTGCCTCCGCACGATCTGCGAGGCGATCGAGGGCGCTCGCCGTGAGTCGGCCGAACGGTGCGTCGAGGAGGATGGCGGTTCGTCCGTCGGACAACGGCGTGAGGCCGGCGGATGGCGACCGTGCCGGCAGGGACATCGGTCCCGGCTGCAGGCCCAGGGAAGCGGCGAGCTTCGCTCGCTCCTCAGCCGGGATGTCCCGCATCCGCCGCTGGCCGCTTCCTACGAGCGCATGCAATGTCCCCGCGACGACGTCTGGTACGCGATCCGCATCGATTTCGGCGAACCATTCCGAATCGGCAAGGGCGAGCGCGACCCGGCCGGGGGCCACGACCACCACGCGAAGGTCGGCTTCCGTCTCTGACAGGCCGGCTCCCCCTTCCCGGACATTCGCAGCGTGAGCGGAGGACGATCCGGGATCCAAGGCGAGAATGGGCCGCGCCAGCGGCTCCTGAACCATGGCGCCCGAACATCGACGCTGCGAGACCTCTTCGACTGGGCTCCGCTCGTGCTCCGCCCGTCCGGGGAAGATGCCGGGGATGGCCGATGTGACGATGACGATGGTTTTGGCCGGCAGTCCGGGGATGCCGAGGCCGATCGCTTCAATCGTCGCCGCGAGTGCCATCACCTCGGGCGGCGCCAGCGGCGCGGTCAGGGTCAGGCGCTGCGGGCCGCCATCGTCGCGGACATCGCCGAGGCCGGCGCCGTCGAGCCAGCGAGAGAGCGGCTCGGCGGTCTCGTCTGAGACGCCCCTGATCTGCAGGTTCGCCCGCGCTGTGACGTCGATATGGCCGTTGCCGTGGCGCCGGGCCCCGTCGGCGATCGCACGTGCCTGCGCCGGGGAGAGGATTCCCAGCGGCGGGTGGATGCGGGCGAGCAGTCCGTCGCCGGTGGGCATCGGGCGGGCCAGGCTTGGGCACCAGCCCCGGCGCGACGGTTCTGGCAAGACGCGGCGCGGGGCGCTCATTCGGCGGCCTCCGGCATCAGTTCGTCGGCGGCCATGGCGTTGCGGCGGGTGGTCCAGAGGCCGCGGCGGCGGGCATCGTCGAACCGCTCGAGGATGGCGCGGGCCGCATCCGGATTGGCCGCGCGCAGGACGTCGAACGTGTCGAGGTCGGCGATCATCGCGCCGTAGAGCCGGTCGAGATCCGCGTCGGAGACGGCATCGGTGGTGGCGGCGAGCACGAACACCGCATCGATCCCCTGCGCCAGTTCTTGCGCGCCGCGATAGCCGTGGCGCAGCTGCGCCGCGATCCAGCGCGGATTGGAGAGTTTGGCGCCGATGAGCCGGGCGGCATCCTCGCGGGCGGTCCGGGCTTTCGGGGTCTCGGGGTCGGCCACGTCGAGGCTGTAGAGCGCGGGTACTGCGCCGGTGAGGGCGGCGGCCGAGGCGAACCCGCCCATGGCCTCCACTGCGGCGTCGCCGTCGAGGAGATCGCGTTCGGCGACGTCGAAGGCGTGGACATAGGCGTCGGCCTGCGCGACGCGGGCGGTGAAGCCGGCATCCGCCGCATCCTGCTGGCCGCCATAGGCATGCGAGGTGGCATCGAGATAGGCTCGGCCGAGTTCTTCGCGACTCTGCCATTGCCCGTCGAGGGCGAGTTCGCCGGCGCCGGCTCCGTAACGGCCGGGTGCGGCACCGTAGACGCGGGCCGAGGCCTCGCCCCGGCGGCGCGCGGCGGCGAGCGGGTTCTCCGCATCCTCCTCGTCGCGTCCGGCCACGGCGTCGGCGGCGCGGGCGAGGAGCGACAGGGTCTCGGGGAACGTGTCGCGGAACGCGCCGGAGACCCGCATGGTCACGTCGATCCGGGGCCGGTCGAGAAGGGCGAGGGGCAGCACCTCGAAACCGGTGACGCGGGTGGAGGCGTGGTCCCAGGTCGGGCGGACGCCCATCAGCGCGAGGGCGTGGGCCACGTCCTCGCCGCCGGTGCGCAGGGTCGGCGAGGCCCAGAGATCCATGACGATGCGGGCCGGATACTCGCCCTCGTCCTGAAGATAGCGCCGCACAACGGCGTCGGCGGCCCTGGCTCCGAGCAGGGCGGCGGCCCGCGTCGGCAGGCTGCGCGGATCGAGGGTCGTGAGGTTGCGCCCGGTGGGCATCACGTCGGTGCGCCCGCGCGAGGGCGACCCGGCGGGGCCGGGAGGAACGAAGCGCCCGTCGAGGGCCGCGAGCAGCCCCGCCCGCTCGCCCGCCGCGCAGGCCCTCACGCTGTCTGGTGCATCGTCGGGGGCATCGCCGAAGACGTGCAGCCCGTCGCGGGTGGTCACTTCGCCGAGATCGCACAGATGGGCGTCGAGGGCGGTGAGAGCGTCGGCCATCGGCGTGTCCGCGTCGATTCCGGCGCCCGAGAGCAGGCCGGCATCGCGTGCGTCGTCGAGGATCGCGCGGGCGATGATCTCGGCCCGGCGGGGATCGAGCACGCTCGCCGAGGAATATTCCTCCACGAGTTCGCGCAGGCGGGCCGCTTCGGGCGTCAGCCCGGCGCATTCGGTCTGCGGCGTCAGGTGGCCGAGGGCGATGCCGCCGAGCCGGCGCTTCACCGGAGCCGCCTCGCCGGGATCGTCGACGATGAACGGGTAGATCACGGGGAGGTGCCCGATCGCCCGCGCCGGCCAGCATGTCGGCGACAGTGCCACCGCCTTGCCCGGCAACCACTCGGTGGTGCCGTGGGTACCGAGATGGATCAGTGCGTCGAATCGCTGGCGCAATCCGAGATGGAAGGCGAGATAGGCATGGGTCGGCGGCTCGTCGGGATCGTGATAGCCCGCCTTCCGGTCGGCAGCCCGGCCGCGGTCGGGCTGGAGGAAGACGGCGAGGCCTCCGAGGCCGGCGCCGTGCGCCGTCACCTCGGGATGCGATCTTGAACAACAGGGAGAGCCGGTGAGCACCATCGCGAAGCGGAACGCCCCCTCGACGCAGAAAGGGTCGGATTCCGGCTTCCCCCAGCGCTGCTCGAGCGTGTCGCGCTCCTCCTGCGACAGCGTGGCGAGCCAGCCGCGATAGGCGACGAGCGGCACGGCGAAAGTCGGCGCTTCCTTCGTCAGCCCGCGCATCAGCACATCCGGCTCCGGCAGGTTTCCGACCGCATATCCGGCGTGCCGCAGCACCTCCGCGATGGCTCGTGCGCTCGCCGGCGTGTCGAGCCCCACGGCGAAGCCTGCCCGCCCGCCTCGGGCAGGATAGTCGGACAGGACGAGGGCAAGGCGGCGCTCGCTTCGCGGGCGGTGCTTCAGCGCGATCCAGGCAGAGGCGCGGTCGGCCAGGGCCGCGATCCCGGCGGGAAAGGGGACGGCGCGGCGTTCGCTGAAGCCGTCGGTCTCCGGCCCGTCCTCCTTGAACGAGATCGGGAAGCCCGCGAGGCGCCCGTCGAACTCCGGAAGAGCCACCTGCATGGCGAGGTCGGCGGCGTTCATGCCCCGCGCCGAGGCCTCCCAGGCGTTCTTCGCCGCACCGATGGTGAAGGCCTGGAGGATGGGAACGTCGACGGCGTCGAGGACGAAGCTGGTATCCTCGCGCGCCGAGAAGGCTGTGGCCGCGATGACGATGTCGGGCCGGCGCGACGCGATCGAGCCTCGCACGACGTCGAGGGCGGCCGGGTCCTTCAGGCTCGCCACCGCCATGGTGACTGTTCCGATGCCGCGCTCTCCGAGCGCGGCGGCCACTTCTACCATCGGTCTTGTGTCGCCGCCGAGCACGGCCGAACGGTAGACGAGGAGAAGGGCGAGAGGGCGATGCAATCCAGCGGCCGCGAGCGCGATCTCCGCGGATACAGGGCCGCAGCCGGAGCACCAGGCGAAGCCCCTCGGCAGGGCGATCGGGGGCGCCGCATCGAGGCCATATCCGATCTCCTGCGCCAGCCGCCGGAGCATCTGGCGCAGGTTGTCGGTTCCCCCGGCGCGGCAGTACTTCTCAAGCGTCTCGACGAGATCGGACGGGACCGTGGAATAGGCGGTGAGGCGCGGATCCGGCTTGTCGCAGCCGGGAATCACCACGAGCTTGACGCCGCCGGCACGGGCCGCCGTGGCGGCCCGCTCGATGCCGTAGCGCCAGTAATCGAGGCCGCCCAGACAGCGGATGACGACGATCTTCGAGCGCGCGATGACGCCGTCCACGTAGAGATCGACGGACATCGGGTGTCGCAGCCGCGCGAGTTTGGTGAGGCGCAGGGTCGGGAAACCGTCCCCGGCCGCGTCCCGCTCGGCCGCGTGGGCGCCGGCCAGCCCCGATAGGTCGGAATCGGTGAAGGACAGGAACACGATGTCCCCGGGCGCCTGGCCCAGATCGATGGCGGCCTCGCCCTCGTCGAGGCTGACCGTGTCGACGCGAATCAGATGCATGGCGGGCGCCGCGCGGCGCTTGCAGGCGCCGGCGCCTCGGGGCGAGGGCGCCTGCCGGAACAGCCGCTAGCCTGGATGGGGTCGGCAGGGCCCAAAACCAACGCCGCCGCGCGCCACGAAGGGCGCAGTGACGCTCGTTCGCGCAGGCGCATGAGCGGCCTCATCCCGCCAGGGCGGATGCCACCGCCGCCTGATCGAAGCCTTTGAGCCCGATCACGACGAGGCGGCCGTCCCGGTTCTCGCTTGCCCGCCATGGGCGGTCGTAATGATGGGCGATGCGTGCGCCGACACCCTGGACCACGAGACGCATCGGCTTGCCGGTGACCTCGGCGAAGCCCTTGATCCGCAGCACGCCCTTCGTCTCGGCGGCACGGGCCACGCGGGCGGCGAGATCTTCGGCACTGGCGGTGGACGAAACCGGGATCGCCACGGAATCGAAATCGTCGTGATCGTGGTCTTCCCCTTCGCCGTGATGCGAGGGGCGGGCGTCGAGGTCGTCCTCGGCTGCGGCGCCGAGGCCGAGGATCACGCGCGGATCGAGGCGACCATGCTCGGATTCGACCATCTTCACCGCGCGGGGCAATTGGCGCTCGACTTCGGCACGGACCTTGGCCTTGCCGGCCTCGTCGAGGAGGTCGGCCTTGTTCATCACGAGGAGGTCGGCGCAGAGGAGCTGGTCCTCGAATACCTCTTCCAACGGGTTGTCGTGGTCGACGCTGGCATCATCCGCGCGCTGGGCGGCGAGGGCCGCCGGATCGTCGGCGAAGAAACCGGCGGCGACGGCAGGGCCGTCGATCACCGCGATGACCCCGTCCACCGTCACCCGCGAACGGATCGCCGGCCAGTGGAAGGCCTGGACCAGGGGCTTCGGCAGGGCAAGGCCCGACGTCTCGATCAGGATGTGCTCGGGCGGGTCGGCCCGGTCGAGGAGCTTGTTGAGGGCCGGAACGAAATCGTCGGCCACGGTGCAGCAGATGCAACCGTTTGCGAGCTCGACGATGTCCTCGTCCTGGCAGCCCTCGATGCCGCAGGCCGCGAGGAACGACCCGTCGAAGCCGATATCGCCGAATTCGTTGACGATGATGGCCAGCCGCCGTCCGCCGGCATTCTCCACGAGGTGGCGCACGAGGGTCGTCTTCCCGGCTCCGAGGAAGCCGGTGACGATGGTGCAGGGGATCTTCTCGACGATGCTCATTCGGCGGCGTCCGGAATTCTGACCGCGTGACGCGGGGGAAACGGGGGGATGCGGGCGACGACGCCTTTGCGGAACGCCTCCGGCCGTGCCTTCCAGGGCACGATGCCGTCCGGGGTCTCCGCATACAGGCCGATGCCCGCGAGGATGGTCCTGGCGGATTCGATAGGGTCGAGATCGCCGTAGACGTAGGTCCAGCGGCCTTCGGAGGCCACGGCGACGGTGCAGGGGCGTTTGCAGACCGAGAGACATTCCGTGCTCTCTACCCTGACGTTTGATGAAACGGTCTCCGCGACCGCTTCCCTCAGGGCCGACAGCAGCAGCGCGCCGGCACGAGGCTCGGACGGATCACCTGCAGCGCGACAGGTGGCGCAGACGTAGAGGACGACGGGATCGCCGGCCCCGACGCCGTTTGCGGTGCCGTCGTCAGGCACGGGACGCCACCGCGATCTTCCGCCCGAAGCTGTTCCACGCCCACCCGAAAGCCAGGCCGATCACTGCCCAGAACACGAAAGCGATGCCGAGCGAGCGCGCGGCGAACTGTGCCGCATAGCCTGGCGGCAGGGCGGAGGCGGTGTGGCTGGTCTCCGGCGCGCCGGCCAGATGGGGCGCCACGAGCAGCACGATGCCGCCTGCGATGGCGATGGAGGACCGGCGGATCGCGATGAGGTACAGCCCCATGGCGGTGGCCGCCGCGGTCATGATCCACCAGAACTGGCGTTCGGCCAGCGGGGCCGCCTCCATGCCGGGAAGCTCGGGAGGCAGGCCGAGTGCCGGTGCAAGGGCGACGGCGAGGAAGCCGGCGATGGCGAAGCGCAGGCCTATTTCCGGGTTCGGTTCGCGTCCGCAGGCGATCAGCGCCGCGCCGAGAAGCAGCGCATAGCCGACGCCGCCGACGAGGGTGGCGAGGGCCGTGAAGGCCATGCGCGGGAGGCCGGGGCCCGGCTGCCAAGCCGGAGCGACCTCGCCGCCTTCGACACCTTCCGTTTTTCCGCCATGCTCGTGGCTCGAATGCGCGCGGATGATGAGGGAGGCCGGAGACGCGTCGCGCGGCATCCAGTGCGCCGCCGGTGCGGTGGCTTCACCGCTCTCGTAGCGCTCCGCCGCGATGATCAGCGGCGAGGTGAGGGCGAGCTGAAGTCCCGTCGCGACCACAGCCGCGAGGAAGCCGGCGACCAGGGCCGCCGACACGAGCCGGATAATCATGAGGTGGGTCCTGCCTGAGCGCGAGGCGGTCAGTGGCAGGGGAAGTTCTGGGCGTGCCGGAAATCGTGGGCTGCGTTGTGCAGCGCCATCGCCGGAGCGAAGCCGGCCATGAAAACGAGGCCGAGGCCGAGGAAAGCGGCCATGAGCACCGCGCCGAGGCGCTCGTTGCTGCGGATGCCGGTCAGGACGAGGGTGTTGGTCGTCATCGTGTCATGTCTCCGGCCGCCCCGCCGGCGGCGTTCGAGAATCGAGCGGGAGGACAGATGTCCCCTTCGGAAGGCAGGTCTCCTGGCTCGCGGGTCGTCCGTTCCTGCCGCCTTCCCGGATCGCTCCAGTGGCCGATGGCAGGCCCGTCTCCGCTCACAGTTGCGGGGGCAGCTGCGGTTTCAGGCGCGAGCCCTCACCGCATTCCCTTTTCACCCCGTCGCCGGGGCACCGTCCGAACCTCGCTTCTACGCGCTCGCGCGAGCGCTGACAACGCGCCGTCAGGACGTTTTAACGGCTTTGACCACGCGCCGTGATTTCGCGCTAAAGGGAGCCATGCGGCAGCTTCCTCCCCGACTGACTCTGGTGCTCGGCGGCGCCCGTTCCGGCAAGAGCCTCCACGCCGAGCGGCTGATCGAATCCTGCCCTGCACCCTGGCTCTACCTCGCCACCGCACAGGCCTGGGACGACGAGATGCGGGAGCGCATCGCCCTTCACAGATCTCGCCGATCGGCCGGATGGATCACGCGGGACGTGCCCGTCGACCTGGCCGAGGCCGTCGCCGCATCGACCGGGCCGGTGCTGGTCGATTGCCTGACCCTCTGGCTGACCAATTTGATCCTGTCCGAGGCTGACAGCGAGGTAGCGACCGCGGCCCTGATCGAGGCGTTCGATCGGACGCCGGGGCCGGTGGTGCTGGTCGGCAACGAGGTCGGGCTCGGCATCGTGCCGGACAACGCGCTGGCCCGTCGCTTCCGCGACGCGGCGGGGCGTTTGCACCAGCGCCTCGCCGCGCGGGCCGACCATGTGGTGTTCATGGTGGCGGGGCTGCCGATGATCGTGAAACCCCAACCGGGAGCGAGCGCATGAACGACGCGGACATGAGCGATGCGGAGGCCGACCGTCACCGCGAGAAGATGGAGAAGCGCAAGGCCGTTCAGGACGCGGAGGTCGCGGAGAAGACGATCGAGAAAGGGCTCCTCATCGTCAATACCGGCCCTGGCAAGGGCAAGACCACGGCGGGACTCGGCCTCGTCCTGCGAGCGCTCGGCCATGGCTGGCGGGTGGGCGTGGTCCAGTTCATCAAGGGCGCCTGGGACACCGGCGAGAAACACGCGCTGAAGGCTTTCGGCGACCGGATCGAGTGGCATACGCTCGGCGAGGGCTTCACCTGGGAGACCCAGGACAAGGCCCGCGACATCGCCGCCGCGGAGCAGGCCTGGGCCAAGGCCGAGGAGCTGATGGCCGACCCGACCATTCGCCTCGTCCTCCTCGACGAACTCAACATCGCGCTCCGCTACGACTACCTGCCCATCGACGCAGTGGTCGCCGCCTTCCGCGCGCGCCGGTCCGACCTCCACGTCATCGTCACCGGCCGCAACGCAAAGCCGGCCCTCGTCGAGGCCGCCGACCTCGTCACCGAGATGGGCAGCGTCAAACACCACTTCTCCGCGGGCGTGAAGGCGCAGGAGGGGATCGAGTTCTGATGCGGGTGTTCTTCGTTGCGCTCGGACTGTTGGTCATGAGTGGCGTTCAGCAGGTTCGCTCCGAGTCCGTCCCCTCATGGCCCGACACCTATCTCGGTCGCGTCGAGGCGCTCGCGGTGATGGAGGGGCTCAACGCGAGGCTTCTGGCGAGTCGCAGCGCCACGGCGACGCTGGAAGGCTGGTGTTCCGAGCACGGCATGGCGCCGACGCCACGACTCGCAGCGACCCTCCTGCGAGACGTGGACAAGCCCGCCTCCGAGGAGACGCGACGGCGACTTGCGGCCGGACCGGAGACTGTCCTGAAGTATCGCCGCGTCCGGCTCGCCTGCGGCGACCACGTCCTGTCGGAAGCCGACAACTGGTATGTGCCCGAGCGGCTGACGCCTGAGATGAACCGCCTCCTCGAGACGACCGACACGCCCTTCGGCAGGGCGGTCCAGGCGCTGGGAGCCACGCGCCAGACGATCGGCGCGGACATCCTGTGGCATCCCCTCCCGCCCGGATGGGACCAGGCGGCTCCACCCGCATCCGCATGCGGTACCCTCGCGATTCCCGACCGCCTCTTCAGCCATCGCGCCGTCCTGTTCACGGCGGAGCGGGTGCCGTTCTCGGAGGTGGTGGAAACCTACGCTGCCGCCATCCTCGATTTCCGCCGGGCCGCGCGGCCTGACGATCCTGCCTGTGCCTCGCCGTCACGACCGTGATAGGGCTCGCGACGCCTTCCCTCTCGCCGGACCCGATCTGAACGCATGACCGCCCGCGCCTTCATGATCCAGGGCACCGGCTCGGATGTCGGCAAGTCGCTGATCGTCGCGGGCCTGTGCCGGGCCTTCACGCAACGCGGGCTGACGGTGCGGCCGTTCAAGCCGCAGAACATGTCGAACAATGCCGCCGTCACCGCCGATGGCGGCGAGATCGGCCGGGCGCAGGCCTTGCAGGCGCGGGCTTCCCGCGTGGCGCCCTCCATCCACATGAACCCAGTCCTGCTGAAGCCCCAGAGCGAGACCGGCTCGCAGGTCGTGGTTCAGGGCCGCATGGTCGGAACGGCGAAGGCGAGGGACTTTCAGGCCTGGAAGCCGAGGCTGCTGGCCTCCGTTCTGGAGAGTTTCGATCATCTGAAGGCTGAGGCCGACCTCGTCATCGTCGAGGGTGCCGGCTCGGCTTCGGAGGTCAACCTGCGCAAGGGCGACATCGCCAATATGGGCTTTGCCCGGGCCACCGATACGCCCGTGATCCTACTCGGAGACATCGACCGGGGCGGTGTCATCGCCAGCCTCGTCGGCACCAGGGCGGTGATCGAGGCCGAGGATGCGGCGATGATCGCCGGTTTCATCGTCAATCGCTTCCGCGGCGATCCCACCTTGTTCGCGGACGGGATGCGTATCGTCGCGAAGGCCACCGGATGGCCGGCCTTGGGCCTCGTGCCGCACTTCCCCGAAGCCGCTCGGCTCCCGGCCGAGGACGCCCTCGGCCTCGCCGGCTCCGCCTCCTCCAGCCGGACGCGCATCCGCATCGCGGTGCCTGTGCTGCCGCGCATCGCCAATTTCGACGATCTCGACCCGCTGCGGGCCGAGCCGGAGGTGGAGGTCGTGCTGATCAGGCCAGGCGAGGCGATTCCCGGCGACATCGCCCTCGTCCTGTTGCCGGGCTCGAAGACCACGATCGACGATCTCGAAGCCTTGCGGCGCGAGGGCTGGGACGTGGATATCCACGCCCATCTGCGCCGCGGCGGCCATGTGCTCGGCCTCTGTGGCGGCTACCAGATGCTCGGGCGCGTGGTGAGCGACCCGCACGGGATCGAGGGAGATCCGCGCAGCGTCCCCGGTCTCGGGCTCCTCGACGTCGATACGGTCATGACCCCCCTGAAGCGCCTCGAGGCAGTGAGCGGCCGGACGCTCGCCGACGACCTGCCTTTCAGCGGCTACGAGATGCATGTGGGCGACACGTCGGGTCCCGACGCGGCGACGCCGCTCCTGCGTTTCGAAGACGGACGGACTGACGGTGCGGTGTCGGAGAACGGGCGGGTCTGCGGCACCTACGTCCACGGTCTCTTCGCCGACGATCGCCAGCGGGTCGCCTGGCTCGCGCGCCTGGGGGCGGCGTCTGACGGCCATTCCCACGAGGGAGAGGTCGAGCGCGTCCTCGACGCCCTGGCGCGACATCTCGAGGACCATGTCGATTGCGACCGCCTGCTCGCGCTGGCGCGCTAGCCGTCCGGCGGCGTAGGCTCTGCCTGTGAAACTCACGTTCGAGGGGCTAGCCGTCGAGGAAACAGCCGATGACGCCGCCGCTCCCTCAGGTCGATCGGCGCCTCGCGCTTGATACGGTCAGGACCGTGACGCTGCGTATGACGCCGCTCCTCGGGCTGATGTATCTCATCGCCGATATCGACCGGCAGAACATCTCCTGCGCCAAGCTCCAGATGGTCGGTGACCTGTCCCTGAGCGAGAGTGCCTACGGGCTCGGGGCGTCCTTGTTCTTCCTCGGCTACTTCCTGTTCGAGGTGCCCTCGAACGTCGTCACGGTGCGCAGCTTCGAGGTGTCGAACACCGTCAACAGCTTCATCATCATCATCATGCTGCGGCTGGTCACTGCCTTTGCTCTGTGGTGGGTGGCGCGCCATGCGGCCCGATCGAGCGGGCCGGTCCGGCGCGTGGTGCTGTCGGCCCTGCACCGGGACGCCTCGCGGCGGGGCGTATCGACGCCCGCCGCCGCGCCGCCTCCGGCCTAAAGACGGAAGGTGGAGCGCGTGAGTTCGGCTATTGCGGAAGTTTGTATTCGAGCGGTCCGCCGTCCTTGACGCTGTCGAACATCACGAGGATTCGCTTGTCCCCCAGGACCGCGACGCCCTCCGCCTTGGCGCCGGGCTGCGCGCCGGTGAGCCGTCCGATCGCCTCGATCTTGCCGTTGGACCGCGCTCCGGCGGCGAACAGGCTGTAGGGTACGTCGGTCTGCCCCTGTGCGGGTCCGGTGAGGACGAGCAGCCGGCCGTCCGGCAGGATGGCGAGATCGCGGATGCCGGCGCCGCGTCCGACCGAGAGGGGGATGACCTGCGGGGCCGCCTTGAGCGGCACGTGTCCCTCCGCGAACAACGCATCGACATCGGCCTCGACGATGAAGGTCTTGCCGTCCCGGGACGGTGCGCGGAGGCCGGCGAACAGGCGCTTCCCATCGACGGCGACGCCCTCGATGTTGAGACCGTTCGGCGATGCGTCGCCATCGTCGGTCTGGAGGTCCTGGGTGTAGTAGGCGCTCACGGCTTCCGCCGCGCCGAGGGCGTCGCCCAGGCGGTAGGTGGTCTCAACGGCGCCCGGCCCCTCCGGTTCGCCCTTCGCATCGACCCTGATGCGCGCCAGCACGAAGGTCGACAGCTTGAACTTCGCCTTGCCGCGCGAACAGCCATGCGAGCCGACGACGTAGAAATACGGGGCGGCATAGGCGACGCCTTCGCCATCGAGATCGTCGAACTTGCCTTCACCGCCCGAACAGCCGTTCTTCGAGGGTGGAGTGCCGAGCGTGCCCGAATTCGGTCCGCCGCCGACGATGTCGATATCGGCGCCGGGCGTGATCGTGTGCCCGTCGATGGTGATGAACTGGGCGCCGGTATTCTCGTCGTTGACCACGAGACAGCGGCGCTTGTCCTCCCTCGGCGGCATGCAGGCGATGCCGCTGATGTCCTTGGCCGGCTTGCCGTCCTTGCCGCTCAGGCCCGACGTCACGGTATAAGGCGGATCGACCGGGACGAGATCGCGCATGGCGCTTCCCGCCGCGAGCGCCTGCGACGCGACGGCTCCGTGAAGCAGCAGGATCGCCAGAAAACCAGTCCGAATCATCACTCGCTCGCCCCTTCGAAACCGCTCGATGTCGGTTATATTAGAACAACCTTGAGTATCATGGCGCCGGTCGCGACAAGTCCTAAAAGGATGGCGCAAGCGACGCGATACAGCGCGAGCGCCAGCTCCACATCGTGCGGGCCTGCCTCGGCCCGGCCGTTCCCCATCCAGGAATCCTCCACGGTCTGCGCGCCGTACACGCGCGGTCCCGCGAGCCTCAGGCCGAGCGCCCCCGCCATCGCCGCCTCGGGCCACCCGGCATTGGGTGAGCGGTGCTTGCCCGCATCGCGCCATACGGAACGGCACGCCTCCGTGGCCGAAGCGCCGGGATGGAGGAGCGCCGCCGCAGCGATCAGCGCTGCCGAGAGCCTCGAAGCCGGCAGGTTGACGAGATCGTCGAGGCGGGCAGAGGCCCAGCCGTAGGATTCGTGCCGGGGCGTGCGGTGGCCGATCATGCTGTCGGCGGTGTTGATCGCTTTGTAGAGCGCGCCTCCCGGCAATCCGCCGATCCCGATCCAGAAGGAGGGCGCCACGATACCGTCCGAGAAGTTCTCCGACAGGCTCTCGATGGCGGCACGGCAGATGCCGGCTTCGTCGAGGCTGTCCGGATTGCGGCCGACGATCATCGAGACCTCGCGCCGTCCGCCCGCCAAACCTTCCGCACGGAGAGCCGAGGCGACGCGGCCCACGTGATCATCGAGGCTGCGCTGCGCGGGCAGGGTCGCGCAGACAATGGCGAGCAACAGAACGGCGGGCAGAAAACCTGTGGCGGCGGCGAGCGCCGTCACTCCGATGGTGATCGCCCCGACCGTCGTCAGGAGGATGAGCAGGGCGGCGATTCCGGCTGCGCGTCGCTGCCCTTCGCCACCTGCGTTGAGCGCCCGGTCGAGACTGCCGATCAGCGCGCCGATCCAGGTGACAGGATGGCCCAGCGCCCTGTAGAGCCGGTCCGGATAGCCGGCCGCTGCCTCGATGGCGAGGGCGAGGGCCAGCACTACGAGCGTATCCGGCGGATGCGAAAGAGCGGTCCAGGTCATCGGTTCGGGGGCCAAGTCCAGGCTGGTGTACGGGAGCGTGACGTGGGCTCGATGAGCGGGAACGAGGCGGCGAACGAGCAGGTCCGGTCGATCGCCCATGGCGGCGATCTCGACGCCGCCCGGGCGCTGTTCCCCGATGTCGAGGAGCCCTGGATCGACCTTTCCACCGGCATCAACCCGGTCCCCTATCCCTGTCCGCTTCTCGATGCCAGCGCGTTCCGGCGGCTTCCCTCCCGCGCCGATCTGCTTTCCCTGCGCGAGGCGGCCGCCAAGGCATATGGCGCCGCCGACCCGGACCATGTCGCTGCTGCACCCGGCACCCAGATTCTCATCGAGACGCTCCCGCGCCTGAGGTCATCTTCGCAGGTGGCCGTGGTCGGCCCGACCTATGGCGAGCACGAAGCCGCCTGGCTCCGCGGTGGGCACGCGGTAGCGATGGTGTCCGATGTGGAGGGGGCCGAGGGAGCTGACGTCGTCGTCGTCGTCAACCCGAACAATCCCGACGGTCGGATCTGGGAGGCTTCCCGGCTCCTCGACCTCGCGAAACGGCTTGCCGGGCGCGGAGGATGGCTCGTCGTCGACGAGGCCTTCATCGATCTCGAACAGGCCGAATCCCTGGCGTCGCGATCGAGGACGGGACTGGTGGTGCTGCGATCCTTCGGCAAGACCTATGGACTCGCCGGCATCCGCCTCGGCTTCGCTCTCACCGATCCGGTTCTCGCCCTGCGGATCGCGCGAGCGCTGGGCCCCTGGGCCGTGCCGGGACCGGCCCTCGCCATCGGCCGGGCGGCCTTGGTCGATGACGCCTGGCTGCGCGAGGCGAGGATCGCGCGCCATGCCGATGCGATGCGTCTCGACCGGCTGCTGATCTGCAGGGGAGGGCGCGTTGTCGGCGGGACCTGCCTGTTCCGCACGGCCGAGTTCGACGATGCGCCGGGTCTTTTCCGTCGCCTCGGTGAAGCCGGGATCTATGTGCGTCGGTTCGAGGCGAACCCGCGATGGCTGCGCTTCGGCCTGCCGGCGGACAAGGGCGAGTGGTGCCGCCTGTCTAGGCTGCTCAAGCCCGCCTGATCAGGCGGGCTTCGTGGCGGAAGCCGCCCGCGACCGGTCGAAGATCGCCACGAGGAGTCCCGCGCTCGACAGAACGCCGCCCACCGCGCAGACACCGGGCCATCCTGCCAGGAGGAAGGCCTGGGAGCCGGCGAAGGCGCCGAGCGCACCGAACACGAACATCACCGTGAACAGCACGGTATTGATCCGTCCCCTGGCGCCGGGGACGAGGGCATAGGCTCTCGTCTGATTGGCGATGAGCGCGCCGTTGAGGCCGATATCGATGAGGAGCACGCCGATCCCCACCGCGATCAGCGAGACCTCACCCCCGAGCCAAAGCACCAGGAACGAGGCGAGGACGAGAGCAGCTCCGGTCACCACCACCGGCCGCGCACCCTTCCGGTCGGTATAGCGGCCCGAGAGCGGCGCGACGAACGCCCCGCAGACCCCGATCACCCCGAACAGGCCGGCGCCGGCGGCTGTGAGATCGAAGGGCGGGGCCTCGACCAGCAGGGCCAGCGTTGCCCAGAACGCATTGAAGCTCGCGAACAGCAGGCCTTGCGAGAGGCTGGCATTGCGCAGGATCGGCTGGGTCTTCACCAGATGCAGGATCGACAGCATCAGCGCACGGTAGCGCAGCGGCCTGGTCTGCTTCGTCTTCGGCAGGGTCGCGGCCGCTACGGCGGCGATGGCCAGAGCCACGAAGGCGGCGGCGAAGAACACCGCCCGCCAGCCGAAATGCGCACCGACGAAGCCGCTCGCCGTGCGTGCGAGCAGAATGCCTGTGAGGAGCCCCGTCATCACCTGCCCGACCATTCGCCCGCGGCTCTCGTCCGGTGCGAGTTCCGCAGCGAAGGGGACCGCCTGTTGCGCCGCAGAGGAGAGGAACCCGATGAAGAGGCAGGCGATCGTGAGGACCGTGAGATTCGGCGAAAGAGCGGCCCCGAGCAGCGCCACGCTCAGGCCGATGAGCTGCGCCACGATCAGCGTCCGCCTCGGCCAGGCATCTCCAAGCGGGACGAGACCGAGGATGCCGAGGCCGTAGCCCACGAGACAGGCCGTGGGGACGAGAAGTGCGGCGCGCGCACCGAATTCGCTGACCAGGACCGCGAGGAGCGGCTGGTTGTAGTAGATGTTGGCGACGGCGCCCCCGGCGATCAGGGTCAGGCCGAAGCGCGTCCTGGCGGTGAAACCGTGGCTCGGATTCCTGTCCGGCACGACGCTCAAGCGTACACCGGAAGGTCGCGGCCCATCGCGCCGTGGTCATGGAAGAACGGTGCATGGAAGAACGGTGGGAGTCTCGTCATCCGGTGGATCGGTTCCGTGAACGGCCAAGGGAGAGGCTGCGTCTCGCGGTTGGGGGCGGCGACGCGCCTGAGCAACTCGCACCGGCACGAAAGGGTCCCGTTGCCGCACATGACGCGCCATGAGACCGCGATCTTTCATCGGATGCGGCGATCCCCATATACGGACTGTTATCGGACAAAGACTTGGTGCGTCGCGTCCGGCAGAGTCCCACTTGGCAGAAGCCAAGTCTTTCTGCCACAGTTCCGACTGTCGAGACGAGTCGTTCCATGATGCCGGAGACAGCACCGCGTCTCGACACCGGAGTTTGGAATGCCGAATTATCGCGTCAGCTTCGCCAAGCAAATCCTCGGCGTGCCGTTCACAATCGGCGCTGTAGAGATTTCACGGGCCCGAGATCCGCGCCGGGCTCAACGTGCGGCGGAACTTCGTTTCGCGCGCCAGCACGGTATCGAGGATTGGCGTGAGCGGGCCGATCAAGTGGCTGTGGAGACTGCTCAAATGTGATTTCTACGACGAGGTCTTGTCTGCCCATCCCCCTGAACCTGCGGCATGTTTCCGCTTTCGGAGCCCTGGCTCTTCTTCGCCCCGCATCATAGACTGATGCTCGCGTAGGCGAGGTTCCGCGAGACCGGCATTTCCCCGGGCGGGCGACAGGTTAAGGGGCAGGCGGCGAGCCATGGCGGCGATCTCGTTCTTCGGCGACCTGCTTCAGACCATCAGCGACCGCGGTCGTGATCTCATCGGAATCGGCCGGGGCGACCTCGCCTCGAGGGCCAACGCGCAGGAACTCATCAAGCTCTGCGAGGATCTGATCTCCCGGCGCGGCGAGGCGTCGGGGGTGGCGCTCGCGCGCCTGATCCTGGAGCGCTATTCCAGCCTCGCGAAGCCCGAGCGGCTCGTGTTCCTGCAGGGTATCGCGACCGTCTTCGGGGCCGATCACGAGGCGGTAGACGAGGCCATCGCCGCCTATCGTCGAGATCCGACCCGCGCCGCCCTCGGCGTGCTGCACGAAGCGGCCGAGCCGCGCAGCCAGGAACTTATCCGCCGGCTGAACCTCGCCCGCAACGGCACCCTCGCTCTGGTGCGAATGCGCGAGGATCTCTTTGCCCTGCGCAAGGCGTTGCGCGGGGACGAGGCCGACCATGTTCTCGTCGATGCGGTCGACAGCCTCGACAGCGATTTCGAGCATCTGTTCGCATCGTGGTTCAACCGCGGCTTCCTCGTTCTGCGCCACATCGACTGGACGACGCCGGCCCATATCCTGGAGAAGATCATCCGCTACGAGGCGGTGCACGAGATCGCAGGCTGGGACGAATTGCGTCGACGCATCGAGCCGTCCGACAGGCGCTGTTTCGCGTTCTTTCATCCGGCCCTGCAGGACGAGCCGCTGATCTTCGTCGAGGTCGCCCTCACCGGGGGCATCGCGCCGGCCATTGCGCCGATCCTGGCGCATGAGCGCGAATTGCTCCCCACCCGTGCGGCCACGACCGCCATCTTCTACTCGATCTCGAACTGCCAGAAGGGCCTCGCCGGCGTCACATTCGGCAATTTCCTCATCAAGCAGGTGGTGGAGGACCTCGCCCGCGAGATTCCCAGCCTGAAGACTTTCGTCACGCTCTCGCCGGTGCCCGGCTTCTCCGCTTGGCTCGATCGCGAGCGCCGCTCCGATGCGCCGCAGGGACTGACCCGTGACGATATCGAGGCGCTGCGGGCCATCGACGAACCGGGCTGGCATGCGGACAAGGCCAGGGCCGATGCGGTGAAGAAGGCCCTGATCCCGGCCGCCGCCGCCTACTTCCTGCGGGCCAAGAACGAGCGCGGCAAGCCCCTCGACCCGGTGGCCCGGTTCCACCTCGGCAACGGCGCGCGGCTTGAGCGGCTCAACTTCCTCGGTGATGTTTCGAGCAAGGGGCTGGCGCAGTCCCGCGGGCTGATGGTCAATTACCTCTACGACCTCTCGGCCATCGAGAAGAATCACGAGACCTATGCCAATCTCGGTACGGTCGCGGCGTCGAGCAACGTGAGCCGCGAGCTGAAGGCCAACCTGCCGCCGATTCGCGCCGTCGCGCTGGCAGAGGCTTGATTTCGAGTCGTCGTCCGGCCACGGCTGTCGGCTCGACCACGGCTGGACGACGTCATGCGTAACCATCTCTTCGACCTCATCCGGGCGAGCTTGCCCGCGGATCCCGCTACCCGGACCTTCATCGAGACCGGCGACGGCACTCGGATCAGCTATGCCGACATGCTCGACAGGTCGGCCGCCTATGCCTCCGCTCTGAGGGCGCTCGGGGTGAGGACGGGCGACCGCGTCGCCGTCCAGGTCGAGAAGAGCGCCGAGGTGGTGTTCCTCTATCTCGGCGCGGTTCGGGCGGGCGCCGTCTTCCTGCCGCTCAACACCGCCTATACCGCCCCCGAAATCGCGTATTTCCTGTCGGACGCAGAGGCGTCCCTGTTCGTCTGCGATTCCGCCCGGCTCGCCGCCCTGGAGCCCGTCGCCGCCGAAGCGAAGGTGACGGCCCTGCGCACCCTCGACGGGTCGGGGCGCGGCAGCATGGCGGACGCGGCGGACGCCGCCGGTACCGATTTCGCGGATGTCGCGCGCGGCGCCGACGATCTGGCGGCGATCCTCTACACGTCGGGCACGACCGGGCGCTCGAAGGGCGCCATGCTCAGCCACGACAACCTCGCCTCCAACGCAATCACCCTGGTGGAGGCCTGGCGCTTCACCGCCGACGACGTGCTGATCCACGCCCTGCCGGTGTTCCACACCCACGGCCTGTTCGTCGCCACCAACATCGTGCTGCTGGCCGGCGCCACCGCGATCTTCCTGCCGAAGTTCGATCCGAAGCAGGTGCTCGCCCTCATGGGGCGGGCGACAGCGATGATGGGCGTGCCGACCTTTTACACCCGCCTCCTCAGGGAGCCCGGCCTGACCCCCGAGGCGGCGGCGAAGATCCGCCTGTTCGTCTCCGGCTCCGCGCCGCTCCTCGCCGAGACGCACCGGGACTGGCAGGCCCGCACCGGCCACGCCATCCTCGAACGCTACGGCATGACCGAGACCAACATGAACACCTCGAACCCCTATGACGGCGAGCGCATCGCCGGCACGGTGGGGCTGCCCCTTCCCGGAATCTCGCTGAGGGTGGTCGATGCCGATACGGGCAGGGCGTTGCCCGCCGATGCGGTCGGGATGATCGAGGTGAAGGGGCCGAACGTGTTCAGGGGCTATTGGCGCATGCCAGAGAAGACGGCCTCCGAGTTCAAGGCCGACGGATTCTTCATCACCGGCGATCTCGGCAAGGTCGACGAGCGCGGCTACGTCCATATCGTCGGGCGCGGCAAGGATCTCATCATCACCGGCGGTTACAACGTCTACCCGAAGGAGGTCGAGAATGAGATCGACGCCCTCCCGGGGGTCGTCGAATCCGCCGTGATCGGCTTGGCCCATGCCGATTTCGGCGAGGGCGTCACCGCGATCGTCGTCGCCCGCCCCGATGCGCCGGGTGAGGAGGAGATCCTGCGCATCCTCGAAGGGCGCCTCGCTCGGTTCAAATGCCCCAAGCGCATTCTCTTCGCCGAGGACTTGCCGCGCAACGCCATGGGCAAGGTGCAGAAGAACCTTCTGCGTGAGGCGCATGCGGAACTCTACCGCCGCTGACGGCTGAGGCGACGGAACGCTTTGGCGGGCCGGCGGTTCTCGTCATCGAACGGCCAAGCTCGCGCCGTCTCCGTCCCGGTTGCCGTCATGCCCTCGTCTCAGCCCCCATCTCCGGACCCTGCCGGGCCAGGTTCGGCACATACGGTGCTCTGGACCCTGGCCATGGGGGCGGCGCTCCTTGCCCTGTCTCTGGCGCCGCGCTCGCAGGGCCGGAACACCGGCAAGGACGAGCCCGAGCCACGCCGCACCGAGGGCGCGCGATCGCATAGCGGGCGCACGGCGGAATGGGTCGCCGCCACGCAGGTTCATCGCGGCCGGGCGGCGGGTAGCCCGACCGAGATCACCCGCGCCGGTTGGAAGGACATCGCCGTCCGCGTCTATCTCGAGTTCAACAAGGACCGCGTGCTCGCGGTCGCCGCCGGGGTCACGTTCTTCACCCTGCTGTCGCTGTTCCCGGCCATCGCCGCCCTGGTGACCTGCTACGGCCTCGTCGCCGATGTGGGCGCCATCAACGAGCACCTGTCCAGCATGCAGGGCGTGCTGCCTTCCAGCGCCATCGACATCATCGGCGAGCAGGTGAAGCGCATCGCCGCCAAGGACAACGGTACGCTGGGCCTGACCTTCTTCTCCAGCCTCGTCCTGTCGCTCTGGAGCGCCAACGCCGCGATGAAGGCGATGTTCGACGCCCTGAACGTCGTCTACGAAGAAGACGAGAAGCGCTCCTTCCTGATGCTGAACCTGCGCTCGCTCACCTTCACGGTCGGAGCGCTCGGCTTCACGATCCTTGCGCTCACCAGCATCGTCGTGCTGCCGGTCGTGTTCAATTTCTTCGGTTTCGGGCAGGGCGCCAGGCTGATCGCCCTGCTGCGCTGGCCGGGCCTCCTCATCGTCCTTCTCGGCGGCCTTTCGCTGCTCTACCGCTACGGCCCGAGCCGCGAGCGACCGCGCTGGCGCTGGGTCGGCACCGGCGGTGCCGTCGCCGGTCTGCTATGGCTCTTCGCCTCGATCCTGTTCTCCTGGTACGTCTCCAGCTTCGGCAATTACAACGAGACCTACGGCTCGCTCGGCGCTGCCATCGGCTTCATGACCTGGATCTGGATCTCGACCACGATCGTGCTTCTGGGAGCCGAGATCAACGCCGAGATGGAGCACCAGACCGCCCGCGACACCACGACCGGCCCGGAGAGACCCATGGGCGACCGTGAGGCACGGATGGCCGACACGATCGGCGCGGCAGCGTGACAGGGTGCCGGACGACGCTGGAATACCTATCTCCCCAGTCCATGTCGATGAACCGGAGATCATCATGAGCGAGACCCAGGCCGGCCCCGTCAGTCGCACCGAAGCCGAGTGGCGTGAAATCCTGACGCCGGACCAGTACCGGGTCCTTCGCGAGCATGGGACCGAGCGGGCGGGGACGAGTTGCCTGAACGCCGAGAAGCGGCCGGGCACCTTCCACTGCGCTGGGTGCGACGCGCCTCTGTTCGAGAACACCACCAAGTTCGAGTCCGGAACGGGTTGGCCGAGCTTCTTCGATCCCATCGATGGAGCAGTGGAGACCAAGGCCGACCGCAGCCACTGGATGGTGCGGACCGAGGTGCATTGCGCCCGCTGCCAAGGCCATCTCGGACACGTCTTCGACGATGGTCCGGCGCCGACGGGGCTGCGCTACTGCATGAACGGCATCTCGCTGCGCTTCGAGCCGAAGACCTGATCAGCATCGGTATCCTACGCGACGATGGGTGGATCGCGAGCCGCGCGGCCTTGATTTCGGCGACTTTTTCCTTAGTCGGAGAGGTAAGGTCTTCGCCCGCGATACGCGTTGTACTGGGCGTCGGCCGGGAAGACGGTCGTATCCGGACGGCCCTGCAGGGCCATATCCACAGGGTGGCGGTTCCGTCTCGGCGGAAACAGGCTTAGGGCTTATCCGTGGCGCATCTATACTGCGCCTCTGGCCCAATGGTCCCGATGAACCGCCGGCCGTGACGAGTCGACCAAGGGAGAAAGTACATGAGTGTCGTTCGTCGGTTCCTGGTCGCACCCTCTCTCGTCCGCCTGATCCGAAAGGAGCGTGGCGGCTCGAAGATTACCGAAGGTTACTTCGCTCCCCAGGCCGGTCGCACCTCGTATGTCCGCGTCGACGGTCAAAACTGCCATCTCGTCCTCGTCACCACGGCGGCCGACGGTACGTCGAGCGAAGAACGGACCGATGTCCCCCGCGCCCATGGCGACGCGCTGCTCGATGTATGTTCCGGCAAGGCGGCCTACGATCGTGCGGTGGTGGCGCTCGGTAACGGCCGTGAGGTGCTGGTCGATCGATACCTTACGCCGGGCGCGCTCGACCTGCTCAGCGTCGTATTCGATGAGCCGGGTCAGGCTGCCGCCTTCGCGCCTCCGGCATGGTTCGGCGACGAAGTCTCCGACGATTCCGCCTATGACCGCCACGCCGTCGCGATCCAGGGCGCTCCGCAATCCGGCGAGATCGCCTTGAGTAACGCGGCCCTCGACGCGATCCTCGATCTCCTCGAGCCCCGCTTCGGCTTCGGCCGCTTCAACGCCCCGTCGCCGAAGGCCGGCGAGGACGAGGCGAGTCTTCGCGCGAGTCGCCGTGCCGCGGCGCTCGCTGCCAAGGCGCCGGTGCCTGCGGTCACGCAGGTGGAGGAGCCTGCACCCCAGCCTGTCGTCGACGAGGGGAACGAGGAACGCCGAGAGGAGCCCCCCGCGGACGAAACATCCACGGCCGACACCCAGCATCGGGCGGATGCCCGGATCGACGACGTGATCGAGAGCCTGTCCCAGGCTCTCGGAGCATCGCAACAGCCTCGTGCTCCCAGCCGCGATAACGATCCCGCCGCGGAATTCGAACGCTGGACCGTGCGTCCCCGCCGCAACCAGCAGACCTGAGACTCCGCGCGTAGCCGGCGACTGAGCGCAGCCCTTTTCGAAGCAGTGGGAACCGCACCGATATCGTGTGGCCCCTCTTCGGCCTGCGCAGATCATGGGCAAAGTGCCGAGGCGTTTCTTCAGTCGAGTTACAGAAGCAGCCTACCCTCACCTTTTCCGCGAGAAACAAAGATTATCCCCCGAAGTCTCGTTGAGCAGAGGGATTAAAATCGCTAGCGTCTCGGCAAGACATACGAGCGTACGCCCGAAGAGGCGCCAGTGAGGGAACATGGCTCAGACCACCGTCCATGCCGGAGGGAGCGCGCCCGCCGTACCGACCCCTCACGAGCCCTGGTACAAAGTGCTCTACATCCAGGTGCTGATCGCCATCGCGCTCGGCATTCTTCTCGGATACCTGCATCCCGAATGGGGTAAATCCGTCAAATGGCTGGGTGACGCCTTCATCGCGCTGATCAAGATGATGATCGCGCCGATCATCTTCTGTACCATCGTCCACGGCATCGCCTCCATCGGCGACCTCAAGAAGGTCGGCCGCGTCGGCTTGAAGGCGTTGGTCTATTTCGAGGTGGTCTCCACCATCGCGCTCCTCATCGGCGTCCTCGTCGGTGAGGTGGTCAAGCCGGGCGCGGGCTTCAACGCCGACGTGACCAAGCTCGACGGCAAGTCGGTCGAGAAATACGCCAAGATGGCGGCCGACGATTCCGTCACAGGCCATATCATGGCCCTGATCCCCAAGAGCTTCTTCGATGCTTTCGCCACGGGCGATCTGCTGCAGGTCCTGCTGATCTCGATCCTGACCGGTGTCGTCGTCACCGGTATGGGCAAGCGCGGCGAGGCCATCACCCATGCCATCGATTCGGCGGGGCAGATCTTCTTCCGCATCATCGGTCTCGTGGTGAAGCTCGCACCCATCGGCGCCTTCGGCGCCATGGCTTTCACCATCGGGCAATACGGCATCGGCAAGGTGATCGATCTCGCCTGGCTCGTCGGGACCTTCTACGTCACCGCCTTCCTGTTCGTGGTGCTGGTGCTCGGTGGCATCGCCCGGGTCGCCGGCTTCTCGATCTTCAAGTTCCTGGCCTACATCAAGGACGAACTCCTCATCGTGCTCGGCACCTCGTCCTCCGAGACGGTGCTGCCCCACATGATGACGAAGATGCGCCGCCTCGGGGCCTCGGATTCCGTCGTCGGCCTCGTCATCCCCACCGGCTACTCGTTCAACCTCGACGGCACCAACATCTACATGACCCTGGCGTCGCTGTTCCTGGCCCAGGCCGTGGGCGCGGACCTGTCCTTCGGCCAGTACGCCACCATCATCCTCGTGGCGATGCTGACGTCGAAGGGCGCTTCCGGCGTCACCGGCGCCGGCTTCATCACCCTTGCGGCCACGCTCAGCGCCATCCCCAACAACCCGGTGCCGGTCGCTGCCATGACCCTGATCCTCGGCGTCGACAAGTTCATGTCGGAATGCCGGGCCATCACCAACCTGATCGGCAACGGCGTCGCCACGGTCGTGGTCAGCCGCTGGGAGGGCGAGCTCGATCAGGAGAAGCTGAACCAGGTCATGGCGCATCCGTTCTCCATCGGCACCGAAATCTCCGACCACGCGCCGAACATGGACCAGGAAGCCGCTCCCCGTCCGGCCGTGGCCGCTCAATAGAGCCGACGCTCATGAACCCGGCGCCGCTGCGCATCGGGATCGACCTGGGTGGCACAAAGATCGCCGGCATCGCCCTCGATGTCGGCGGAATCGTTCGCGCCCAGGCCCGGATACCGACGCCGCGTAACGATTACGACGCCACCCTCGGCGCGATCGTCGCTCTCGTCGGCCGCCTCGAATCGGAAGCCGGCGGCAGGGGCAGCGTGGGCATCGGCATGCCGGGCGCGATCACACCCCATACCGGCCTCGTGAAGAACGCCAACTCGATCTGGCTGAACGGACGTCCATTCGTCACCGACCTTGAGGCCCGGCTCGGCCGGCCGGTCCGCGCCGAGAACGACGCCAATTGCCTCGCCGTCTCGGAGGCGGTCGACGGTGCCGGCAAGGATTCCCGGATCGTCTGGGCCGTCATTCTCGGCACCGGGATCGGCTCCGGTATCGCGATCGAGAGACGTGCCCTGTCGGGGGCCAATCGCATCGCCGGTGAATGGGGGCATAACCCATTGCCGGCGCCCCACGACGACGAGCGTCCCGGTCCCGCCTGCTATTGCGGTCGCCGCGGCTGCATCGAGACCTGGCTGTCCGGTCCGGGCCTCGCTGCCGATCATTCCCGGCGCGCCGGAACTGTCGTCACGACCGGCGAGGCCGTCATCTCGGCCGCCCGTGCTGGCGATGCGGCGGCTGTCGAGAGCATCACCCGTTATCGCGATCGTCTCGGCCGCAGCATCGCCGGTGTCATCAACATTCTGGACCCCGATGTAGTGGTCCTCGGCGGTGGCCTGTCCACGGTGCCGGAACTGACCGGCGGTCTCGCCGGGCTCGTCCTGCCCCACGTCTTCTCCGACGATTGCGGAACGCCGATCCGGGTGAGCCGTCACGGCGACGCATCCGGCGTTCGGGGCGCAGCCTGGTTATGGGACATCCCCGCCTGAACCCTCTCCCCATCTCTGCCGGCAGTCGGTATGGACGGGCCATCGCAGACCGACACGAGCGTATTCCCATGACGACCCTCGCTTCCCTTGATCCTGCTGCACGCGACGCGCTTCGTGCCGAGACCCGAAAGGCCTACGAGGCCTTCAAGGCGCGCGGTCTCAAGCTCGACATGACCCGGGGCAAGCCGGCGCCGGAACAGCTCGACCTGTCGAGCGCGATGATGTCGCTTCCCGGCAACGGCGATCATTTCGCTGAATCGGGAGAGGATGCGCGCAATTACGGCGGTCTCCAGGGGTTGCCCGAAGCCCGCGCCCTGTTCGCGCCACTGGTCCAGGCGCCCCCTGCGCAGATCGTCATCGGCGACAATTCGAGCCTCGCCCTGATGCACGATTGCGTTGCCTGGGCGCTGCTGAAGGGTGTGCCCGGCTCGGTGAAGCCCTGGTCGCAGGAGCAGGAGCCGGTCTTCCTCTGCCCCGTACCGGGCTACGACCGTCACTTCGCCATCTGCGAGGCCCTCGGAATCCGCATGCTGCCTGTCCCCATGACCGGTCAGGGGCCGGACATGGACGTCGTCGAGAAGCTTGCGGCCGATCCCGCCGTGAAGGGCATGTGGTGCGTACCGAAATACGCCAATCCGAGCGGAGAGATCTATTCCGACGAGACCGTCCGGCGTCTCGCTGCGATGGAGACCGGCTCGCCCGACTTCCGATTGTTCTGGGACAACGCCTACGCCGTCCACCATCTCACTGCGACGCGGCATCCCCTCGCCGACATCCTCTCCCTCTGTGAGAAGGCGGGCCATCCCGACCGGGCGTTCATCTTCGCCTCCACCTCGAAGGTGACCCTCGCGGGCGCGGGTCTCGCCGTGTTCGCATCGTCGCCGGAGAACGTCCGCTGGTTCCTCGGTCGCGCCTTCTTCCGCACGATCGGGCCGGACAAACTCAATCAATTGCGCCACGTGCGATTTCTGAAGGACATGGCCGGCATCGAATCGCATATGGAGAAGCAGCGCACCCTCATCGCGCCGAAATTCGAGGCCGTCCTCGATGCTTTGGAAGCGCGGCTCGGCGGAACCGGTGCCGCGACCTGGACGAAGCCGGAAGGGGGCTATTTCATCACCGTCGATACGGTGGATGGCGCGGCACAGCGGGTCGTCGCCCTCGCCAAGGATGCCGGAATCGCCCTGACGCCAGCCGGTGCGACCTCACCCTACGGACGCGACCCGCACGACCGCACCCTGCGGCTCGCGCCGACGTTTCCGTCGCTCTCGGACGTGAAGGCGGCTGCAGAGGGTATCGCGCTCTGCATCCTGCTCGCCGGGCTCGAGACCCAAACGGCCGAGGCCGCCTGATACGGTGGCCGGGTGATCGCTTCTGCTTTGGAAAACTTCCCTCTCCCCGCCCGCAGGGAGGGCATTCGCATCAGACTGACATGATGATTGATCTGCCGCCCGGGACTCGCCCGGCGGCTCGAATGCTGGACATCTCCGTCAAATTTCGCGGAGAGGAACTGCAAGTGCCGTGGTCCCGTCGATCCTTCCAAAGAAGGCAACGCCACCGTCGCCGTCCTTTCATCGCTTCTGAGATCAAAGGCTCAGCGGATTTTGACGCGACGATGCCACGAGACACCGAGACAAAGATCGCCCGGTCGGTGATTCAGCGGAAACCGCCGACCCTCCGGTCGCGCTTGCGCTCGGCTGCGGGTTGATACGCGATCTGAGCGTGGTGGGTGCAGTAGGGCAATCCGGTGATCGAGCGATCGCCGCAATAGTGAAAATCCGGGGATGTCGGATCACCGAGGGGCCAGCGACACATGGATTCACGCAGATCCATGATGGTGACGCGCTTCGATACGGCCAGCGGAACACTCTGCGGCACGATCACCGGAGCCGTCTCGGGAAACGACAGGATCGGGGCCGCGACGGGATCGGCCGCTGCTGCGAGTTCGACCACGTTGTCCGCCTCGGCCTCGCGGGGCGCGGGCTTCTTGCGGCCGTTGCCCGGTGAATCCGCGGCCTTGACGCGGCCCGAAAGACCGAGCCGATGCACCTTGCCGATGACGGCGTTACGGGTGACCCCTCCGAGCTGGGCCGCGATCTGGCTCGCACTCAACCCTTCGTCCCACAAGCGCCGCAGGAGGTCGACACGCTCGTCCGTCCAGCCAGAACCCGTATCCGTCATCGCCCCCTCCGACATCCGCTCGATTCCCCTGACCGACACCGAACGAGCCCCGCGACAGCGCGCGTAGCCGATCCGTCCACTACCGTACAGATGGTGGTCGCCCAGGGCACCCTTCCGGCGACGACACGAACCGTACAGGACGGCTCGACACCGATGCAAGAGCGCCCGGAAGGAGGGGGGGACTTTCCACCGGCAAACCGATGCGGCCGGCCGGGAAGGCCGCCGTTGCCGCTCCGGCGTCGACCCCCTATCTGTGTCGACGCGTCCGGCACGCCGCCCGCTTTCTCCGGCGTGTCCATCGGGAGACCTCATGCGGTTGCCAAGTTCCACCCTCGTCGCCGTGGTCAGTCTTCTGACCGTCTCCGGGGCGACTGCCGTAGCCGCGCCGATACGACTGGCCGGCCATCGCGCGGTCTACGACTTGTCGCTGGTCGAGAGCCGTGGGGCGCGGGCGGTGGAGAGTGCACGTGGCCGCATCGTGCTCGATTTCAGCGGGGATGCCTGCAAGGGCTACACGATGCAGACCCGGCAGGTGACGGAACTCGACAGCGGCGAGACCGGCAAGCGCCTCTCCGATCTGCGCAACACCACCTTCGAGGGTGGCGACGGCCACACTTTCCGCTTCAAGACCAACACGGTGCTCAACGGCAGCCCGTCCGCGGCGGTGGATGGCACGGCCGAGAGCGGCGCCGAGGCCCTCAAGGTGAAACTGAAGGAGCCCAAGCGCGACCAGTATACCGAGAACGGCCCGGTGCTGTTTCCGACGTTCCACATGCGCCGCGTGATCGAGGCGGCGCAGGCCGGCGAGACGACGATGTCGGCCAAGGTGTTCGACGGGTCGGATGACGGCCGCAAGATCTTCGATACGCTGGCGGTCATCGGGAAACCCATCACAGCAGTCGAGCCGGCGAAGGCTTCGGGTGAAGCCGACCGCGACAAGCCGTTGCGGGATGGGGAGATGGCCTCGATGAAGCGCTGGCCGGTGACATTGAGCTACTTCACCTCCGGCCAGGGAGAGCGCACCCCGGTCTACGTCCTGACCTTTCTCCTCTACGAGAACGGTGTGAGCGGCGGCCTCAGCCTCAATTACGGCGACTTCACCATCGCCGGCGACCTCACCCGTCTCGATCTCGCGAAAGTCGACGCGAAGGCGGAAGCCGAGTGCAAGCCGTGAAGTGGTAACGGCTCAAGCCTTGCCCCTCTCACGTAAGGGGGCGCTGGCGAAGGCGAGCCCGCGCTGGATCGAGTGGTCGCCGAACTTTTCCCGCACGCGGTCGAGAGCGGCTTCTCTCTCGCGGATGCGCTTCGTGGAGCCGTCCACGAGGTCGCCCCGATCGGCATGGGTCGCGTCGCACAGGTCGCCGCCGCCGATACCGATGAGCCGGTAGGCGGTCCCGTCACAGGCCTCGCGCAGGAGCGCTTCGCCGTGGACGAAGAGACTGTCGGCGAGCTGCGTCGGCGCGAGGCCTCCGCGCGTCCTGGTGCGCTGGCGGAAGCCGTCGTCCTTCAGCTTGAGTGTCACGCTCGACGCGGCGAGGCCCGCACGCTTGAGCCGAGCCGAGACTTTCTCGCATTGCCGCCAGAGGATCGGCCGCATGATCTCGAAAGCCTTCAGGTCGGCGGAGAACGTCGTCTCGGACGAGACGCTCTTGGTTTCGCGCTCGCTGCGCACCGGGCGCTCGTCCTCGCCGCGGGCGAGCTTCGCGAGGCGGGACGCGTCCCGGCCTAGGGCGGCTTGGAGGAGGCGCGGGTCCGAGCGTCCCAGGTCCGCGACCTTGCGCAGGCCGAGTTCGGCGAGCCGGGCCTTGGCCGCCTGCCCGATGCCGGGCAGGATCGAGACCGGCTTGTCGGCGAGGAACGCCTCGGCCTCCGCACGGCCGAGGATGGAGAATCCGCGAGGCTTGTCGAGGTCGGACGCGATCTTCGCGAGGAACTTGGTGTCGGACAGGCCGATCGAGACGCTGATCCCGATCTCCGCCTCGACCTGCGCCGCGAAACGCACCAGCGTCAGTGCCGGGCTCCGCCCGTGCAGGCGCTCGGTGCCGGAGAGATCGAGGAAGGCCTCGTCGATGGAGACCGGTTCGACCAGGGGCGTCAGGTCCAGCATCATCGCGCGCACCTGCCGGCCGACCCGGACGTATTTCTCCATGTTCGGCCGGATGACGACCGCGTCGGGACAGGCCTTCAAGGCCTGGAACATCGGCATCGCGGAATGCACGCCGGAGACCCGGGCGAGATAGCAGGCCGTCGACACCACGCCGCGCCGGCCGCCGCCGATGATGAGCGGCCTGTCCCTCAAGGAGGGATCGTCACGCTTCTCGATCGCCGCGTAGAAGGCATCGCAATCCACATGCGCGATGGTCAACCGGTCGTGTTCGGGATGCGCCAGCAGCCGCGGCGATCCGCAGGCCCGGCAGCGACCGGTGCCCGGCTGGGACGTGCAGCAGTCGCGGCAGACCGACGTCACGCGAAATCGGCGTCGGGATCGGGTGGCCCGAGCCGACGCCAGGCGGCGGCGATGCGCTCCGGCTTCACGTCGAGGGCATGGGCGCAGGCCACGAGCACCGCCTCGTCCCCCGTGACATGGTCGAGAACCGCCGAAAGGAAGGTCGGATCGGTGGCGCTCGCCCTCAATGTGTCGGGCGTCAGGCCGGAGGCGGCCATGAACGGCAGGAGCCTGTCCGAATCCTCCGCGAGCCACCCGAGCACGGAGATGGCGAGACGCTCTGCGGAATCGTCTGGATGGTCAGGTTTGCGTTTCGTCAACATGTATCACTTAAGGTCTTTTCGAGCTGGACGTCGATCCTTCCAGAATGCGCCGCCAGCCTGCCGGGAACAATGAGCCATGACGAAGACCGTGCTCATCGTTGAGGACAACGAACTGAACATGAAGCTCTTCAACGATCTGTTGGAAGGGCACGGCTACGCGACACTCAAGACGGCCAACGGCATCGAGGCGATCGAGCTCGCCCGCGCTCACAGGCCCGACCTGATCCTGATGGACATCCAGCTTCCGGAGGTCTCCGGACTGGAGGTCACGAAGTGGCTGAAGGAAGACGACGACCTCAAGCATATTCCGGTCATTGCCATTACGGCCTTCGCCATGAAGGGCGACGAGGAGCGCATCCGTGAAGGCGGCTGCGAAGCCTATCTCTCGAAGCCGATCTCCGTGGCTAAATTTCTTGCCACCGTCCGTCTCTATCTCGGCGACGGCGTCCGTTCATAATTGCGACCATCGGCGGTGTCGCCTGGCCGAGTTCATTTTAGATCGCGAGGACCGATGTCGGCCAAAGTCCTGATCGTCGATGATCTCTTTCCGAACGTGAAGCTGCTCGAGACCAAGCTGTCGCTGGAGTATTTCGACGTTTTGGCAGCGATGAACGGGCCGGATGCCATCGCGATCTGCGAGAAAGGTCTGTGCGACCTCGTCCTGCTCGACGTGATGATGCCCGGCATGGACGGGTTCGAGGTCTGTCGCCGACTCAAGAGCAATCCCAACACCGCCCATCTCCCGGTGGTGATGGTCACGGCACTCGATCAGCCGGCGGATCGTCTGCGCGGCCTCGATGCCGGAGCCGACGACTTCCTGACGAAGCCGATCGACGACACCGCCTTGTTCACACGTGTACGCAGCCTCGTCCGACTGAAGGCGGTCACCGACGAACTTCGCAACCGGGCGTTGGCCTCGCGTGAGTTCGGCATGGGCGATCCCCTCGCTCTGGCCGCTGCGGAGACCGGCCAGAACGCCTCGATCCTTCTGGTCGAGGATCGGAAGAGTTCGGCCGAGCGGCTCTCGGCGGCGCTGGGTCAGCACCATAAAGTGACGGTCGCCGCCGATCCGCACGATGCCCTCGTCCTCGCCGCCGAAGGGACGTTCGAACTCGCCCTCGTGAGCCTCGATCTGCAGGGGTTCGACGGCCTGCGCCTCTGCAGCCAGCTGCGCTCCCTCGACCGTACGCGGAACATGCCGGTGATGATGATCGCCGAGGAGCACGATCGTGCTCGGGTGATCCGTGGCCTCGAATTCGGCGTGCACGATTATCTCATGCGCCCCGTGGACCGGAACGAACTCGTCGCGCGCGTGCGCACCCAGGTGCGCCGCAGCCGATTCTCGGAGACCCTTCGCGGCGCCGTGCAGGCTTCGATGGAGATGGCCGTCACCGACGGCCTCACCGGCCTGCACAACCGGCGCTACCTCGACAGCCATCTCTCCGTGCTGTTTTGCGACGCGGCGCTGCGGCACCGACCGGTCTCGGCGCTGATGCTCGACATCGACCGGTTCAAGTCGATCAACGACACTTACGGCCACGAAGCCGGCGACGAGGTGCTCCGTGCCTTCGCCGGCCGCATTCGCCTGCATACCCGCGGCATCGACATCGTCGCCCGCTACGGCGGCGAGGAGGTCGTCATCATCCTGCCCGATGCGGAGCCGGACGCGGCCCATGTCATCGCCGAGCGTATCCGCGAGCGCATCGAGGCCGTACCGTTCCTGATCCAGCGTGAGACGCGGGAAGTCCGCGTCACCGTCTCCATCGGGGTGGCGTGCCGTCATGCTGATGACCAGGGACCGGCGGACATGCTGAAGCGGGCGGATCTCGCCCTCTACCGCGCCAAGTCCTCAGGGCGGAACAGGGTCGAAGCCGAAGCCGCCTGAGACCCGTCCGGGGATCAGAATTGCCTAGGCGCCTTGCCGGCCTCGCGCGCCCAGGCGATGGCGGCACCGAGCGCAGCGATCCACCAGCCCTGCCAGGCCCCGTGCTCGACGAAGGCCACCGCCGTGCACGAGCCGACGAGGCCGAGGGCGACCACGCTCTCACCCCGCGGCAGGCGTGCGATGAGCGCCAGCATCATCATCAGAATCGCCGCGGCCAGGCCGGCGCCGACGATGCCGAGCTCGGCCCAGATCTGCAGGAAGATATTGTGCGGGTGGCCCACCGCCAGCATCGGCCGCAGGTCCGGCTCGATCCGCGCGGCGACCGGCGTCTCGATGAACCGCGCCGAGGTGCCGAACCCGGCCCCGCGCCAGGGGTCGAGCGCCACGGCCGCGCCGAAACTGCGGGCGATGGCGACCCGGGCACGCGAAGAGCTCTGGACCAGCCGCTCGTGCATCGCCTCCGGCATCGCCCTGTTGAGGAGGTCGCCCTCCACGGGGGCGAGGATGAAGGAGAGGGCAAGGGCGAAGCCTGCGATGCCGAGACTGACTCTCCTCGGAACCAGGAATGCGATGAGCCCCATGGCGGCACCGGCTGCGAGCCCCATGGCGGCGGCACCACTGATCGACCGCAGGATCGCCGCGGCACTGATCGCGAGCACGAGAAGCGCCGCAATCCTGTATCCACGCCGGTAGAGAAGGAAGACGAGGGGCCCCGCGATCGGCAGAATTGTGAGGACTGGCCGGTTCAGGACGAACAGCGCGACCCGCGAACCCATGGCCCGATGGAGGGGGAGGTCGGTGGCCAGGGCCGCGACGACGTAGAGGCCGGCGAGCGCGATGGACCAAGCGGCGAGCCTGGGGGCGAAGGCCGGCATGTTTCCCGGCGCCAGGCGGGCGAGGAGATAGGCCGCGACGAGAGTCGGCAGGAACTCGCCGATGCTGCGCCAGGACAATCCTGCGAACGGACTCCAGGCGATGCTCGCAAGGGCCCAGCCGATGAAGGCGAGCGCGGCGAGGCCGATGGGCGTGGCGAGGGGGTTCAGCACGAACCGCATCGTTCCGCGTCGATCCTCGATCAGCCCTGCGGCGAGGAAAAGGAGGGCGCCGAGACCGACGACGACGGGGCTCGAGCGGTTCGCTAGCGCCATCGCCACGGGAAGCACGGCGAGGGTGATGGCACCAGCAATGCGCAGGCGCGCGACCGTGTCCGATCGAGGCAGTGTCGCTAACATCGGAAAGGGGGAGCCCGGCGACTACTGAAGCTCGTGGCCGCGCTTGCCCATCTCGGCACGCACGCGAACCATCATGTATTCCGATACGCCCTGTGTCCAAGTCTGCATGGCTTGGACGATCTCGTCGAGCACTTGCGGCTGGGTTTCGACGTAGCGCTTGCCGGCTGCCGAATGGAAGAAGGCGACGATCTCGGTGAGCTCAGCCTCGGACAGGCGGTTCGCATAGATCTTGGCCGCCGTCTCGATCATCATCTGCTTCTGCAGTTCCATCTCCGGCGCCAGCGAAGCCAGGACTTCGTCGAGATCCTTTGTCAGGTCCGGGCGGGTGATGGCGGCCTGCTTGATCTGCTGGCCGAAGGCCGGAAGGATCGAATCGAACGAGCGGGCGATGCCGGAACTGAGCGTGACCTCGCGGGCGAGGGCCAGATGGTTCGGGGTGAAGCTCGGCTGCTGGGCGGCGGGCGTCGTGGGGGCAGGGGCCGCTGGCTTTGCGCCGGGCTTGGCCGGTGCAGTCGGCTTCTGAGCCTGGGCATGGCCGATTGTCGGAACGGTCGCGGCGAGGAGACCCGCCATGACTTGAGCAGTGAGAACGGAGAAGAGGGGGCGGCGGGACATGGCGAGCGCTCCGGAGGGCGTGTCGATCAGAGGAAAAAGGAGACGTGGAGTCGCGTCAGACCGCGCCGAGACAGGTAACGTGAGCCTGCCCGTCGCGCGCCTCCGCGAGAATCGCACCGGTGGCGAGCCCCAGGAACAGACCGTGCTCGACGACTCCCGGCACAGCCCAGAGCGAAGCGGATAGGCGTTCCGGATCGGCGATGACCTTCAGATGGGCATCAAGGATCAGATGGCCGCCATCCGTGAAGAACGGTGCATTGCCAGGACCGATGCGCAGGACGAGGTCACCGGTGCAACCGGCCCTCTCGATCGCCCTTTCCAAGGCGATGCGGGTAGCGCCGAGCCCGAACGCGTTGACTTCGACCGGCAATGGAAACGCTCCGAGCGTCGTCACCGATTTCGCCGCGTCGGCGATCACCACCATACGGCGACTGGCGAAGGCCACGATCTTCTCCCGCAGAAGCGCGCCGCCGCCGCCCTTTACCAGGCGCATCCGGGCATCGATCTCGTCGGCGCCGTCGATCGTGAGGTCGAGTTCGGGCAGGTCTTCGAGGGTGGCCAGGGGAATGCCGACGCGCTCGGCCGCGACGCGCGTCGCCTCGGACGTGGGGACGCCCGTGACCTTCAGGCCATCATGTACCCGCGCCCCGAGAAGCTCCACGAAGACATTGGCGGTACTGCCGGTGCCGATGCCGAGCCGCATCCCGTCTTCGACGAGACCAATGGCGCGGGCGGCGGCGGCGCGACGCAGGTCCGGAGCGCTCACGAGTCAGTCCTGTCAGTGGAGAGGGTTGAAACGAGGCGCATGGTGAGGCTCTCGGACTAAGGCTTGACTGCGCCGCTGAAAGTCCGGAGGCCCTAGCACGGCTGGCAACGCCGTCCAACGCAGGCTGCGCCGAAGACTCGCAACGATCAGCGCCAGTCGTCAGGGCCGCGTGTTCTGGGGTGGCGTGGCGCTCGGTCCGGCGCGGCCCGGTGCCTGCCCGGTCGCGGCGGCCTCGTCGGTGCCGCTCGTGGCCGGATTCGCCTGCGCCGTGCACACCACCGCCTCCTTCTGAAGCTGGACGTAGCAGATGCTCATCTCGCCGGTGCGGTAGTTGACGCGGAACACCCCGGCCTCGCGGGTATGACGGGAGGCGACGAGGCCGTATTCCGACGGAGCCTGGGCGCTGGCGCCTTCCCCTGCACCATAGCAGACAGTGAGGCCGACGCTGCCGACAGCACCTTCGCGCAGACCATACTGACAGGACGTAACCTCGCCGGTCACCTTGTCCACACGGTAGACCCGGTTGAGGTCGATCTGCGGGGCGGGCACGAATTCATAGGACGCCGCCTCGGCCTCGCTGGCCGTCACGCAAAGGAGGGCAAACGCCGCCATACGCCAGCCTAGGCCCGTTCGGCTCCGCCTGCCCGATCGCAGGAGCGCGGCGGGAATGATCGACGTGAGCGCGAAATCAGTGGGCAGCATCGAACGCATGATCGCCTTCGTGTCCTGATGGAGACAGGGAATTCGGAGCACCGGCAAGGGAAGATGGATGCCGGGAGCCTCGTGTCTGCCGTTCTATAGAGGCCTTGCGGCGCAACCGTGGCCCGCTCGGCAGCGCCTTAATCGCATCACCGGGGGTGTTTAGCGAAGGCCGACACCCGAGCGAAGCCCTTTCGCTCCCGTCGCGCCTTCCATCTGACCAACCCTCGTGAGTGATCATGCCCAGCCTGCCGCCCATCGTCGTGTTCGATCTCGACGGGACCCTCGCCGAGACGGCAGGCGACCTCGTTGGCACCCTCAACGCGATCCTCGCTCGCGAGGGCCTTCCGACGCTTCCCCTCGATCGGGCACGCGACATGATCGGTGCCGGCGCGAAAGCGCTGATCCAGCGTGGCTTCGAGGCGGCCGGAGAGACCATCGATGATGTCCGCCTGCAGACGCTCTTCGTCGACTTCCTCGACCATTACGGCCGCCATCTGAGCGAGCATTCCTACCTGTTCCCCGGCGTCGAGGCGGCTCTGGATGCGTTGAGTGCGCGTGGTTTCCTGCTGGCGGTCTGCACCAACAAGGTCGAGGCTCATGCCAAGCAATTGCTGGAGGAACTCGGCGTCGCTGAACGGTTCGCGGCGATCTGCGGACGCGACACCTTCCCGGTCCACAAACCCAACCCGGCCCATATCACGCTCACGGTCGAGCGGGCGAAGGGCGACGTTTCCCGTGCCGTCATGGTGGGGGATTCCCGTGCCGATATCGACGCGGCGAAGGCGGCGGGCATTCCGGTGATCGCGGTTCCGTTCGGCTATACCGACCTTCCGGTGGAGCAACTCGGCCCCACCACGGTGATCCAACATTTCGATGCTTTGGAAGACGCGGTCGAAGCCCTCATTCCGGCTTCAGGCACGGTCTGAGGTGAATGGTGGGCGCGACAGGGATCGAACCTGTGACCCTTCGCGTGTGAAGCGAATGCTCTCCCGCTGAGCTACGCACCCGGACCGACGGCCTTCTAGGGCGAGCCCTGCCGACCCGTCAAGGGCCGTTCTGCGCTCTCGTGTCTGCCGGCGAACCGAGCCGTAACAACAGTGCCACCGGGATCAGGCCGACGAGGACGATGAGCAGGGCGGCCACCGCGCCGTCTTCGTAGGTGCCGCGGATCGCCTCGCCGTAGAGATGGGTCGCCAAGGTCTCGACGTTGAGCGGGCGTAGGAGAAGGGTTGCCGGTAACTCCTTCACACAATCAACGAAGACGAGCAGCGCGCCGCTGAGCACTGCCGGCCACGTCATCGGCAGGTGCACGCGCAGCAGCGTGGCGATGGGAGTCCGGCCCAGCATACGTCCGGCCTCTGCGAGGGAGCCTGGCACCTTGGACAATCCTGCCTCGCAGGCGCCGACTCCGACCGCGAGAAAGCGGACGAGATAGGCGACCACGAGGGCGCCCCCCGCACCGACGCCGATGATGGCCGGTGCGGTGCCGAAGAGCGTCGTCGTGACGCCGGACACGGCTCCATCCGCGAGCGTCAGCGGGCCGAGCAGCCCGATCGCCAGGATCGCGCCGGGGAGGGCATAGCCGAGGGCGGCGAGCCGGATCAGTCCCTGTCCGAAACGGCGTGAGACGAGACTCGGGGCGGCGGCGACGAAGAAACCACAGGCCGCAGCGAGCATCGTACCGAGCCCTGCATAGAGCAGTGTATTGCCAGCTTCGGCGATGACGCCGTGCGGGAACCCAAGTCGGCTGATCCGGGCGATCGCGGAGTGGACGAGGTAGGCCGCCGGGACCAGGAAGCCGATAACAATAGGGACCATGCCGAGGCCGAGCGCGGCCAGACCCAACGCACCGGAAAGACGGTGACGGGCCATGCTGCGCTGGCGCTGGGCAGAGCCCGCATAGCCGCGGCCGCGCCGCCCCCAACGCTCGATCGCGAGGAGCAGAAGCACCATCGCCAACATCACCAGAGCAATCTGCGCTGCGCCGGGTAGGTCCGAGCGATTGATCCAGGTGGCATAGACCTGCACCGTGAGCGTCCGGACTCCGAGGAATTCGGCGGCGCCGATATCGTTGAGCGTCTCCATCAGGGCGAGGCTGGTGCCGAGCGCGATGGCCGGGCGGGCCAGCGGCAGGGCGATCCTGAGGAAGACTGCAGACGGCGACCGCCCGAGGATGCGCGCCGCTTCGATGAGGCTGCCCGCCTGCATCAGGAACAGCGCCCGCGTCGGCAGGTAGACATAGGGATAGAGCACGAATCCAAGGAGTATGACGCAGCCCGGCAGGGAGCGAATTTCCGGTAGCAGCAGGTCCTTCGGCCGCGTGACGCCGAGGAGGTCGCGCAGGCCGCTCTGGGCCGGGCCGATCGGATGAAGCAGGTCGAGATAGGCGAAGGCGACGATATAGGTCGGCATCGCCAATGGCAGCAGCAGGCCGATCTCGATGAGGCGCCGGCCCCGGAACTCGTAGGCCGAGACGAGCCAGGCCGCACCTACTCCGAGCACAACCACGACGATGCCGACACCGCCCAGAAGCAGGGCCGTGGTCATCGTGGCCTGCGGCAGCACATGCGCGAGGAGATGCGGCCAGACCTCGCCCGAGCCCTGCATCGCCGTCAGCGTTAGGGACGCCACCGGACTGAGGATCAGAGCGGCCAGGGCGACGGCCGCCGCCGCCCATGCGAGAGGGGCGGCCCGCAGGCGTGGCGCCGTGACGTCAGCGGCGCCCGAGCCAATTGCGGCCCGCGTCTCGGCCAACTCGACTGTGACCGACATCGGCTTTGCGTCAGTTGTCGAAGCCGACCGTATCGACCAGCAGGCTCGCCGCTTTGCGGTTGCGGGCGATGTCGGCCAAGGGCACCGTATCGATGGTCAACGGGCCGAGTGCGGTGAGCAGCGGGTCCACCGGCGCACCGGGCTTCACCGGATACTCGAAATTTCCCTTCGCATAGAGGCCCTGGCCCTCGTCGGAGACGAGGTATTCGAGGAGCTTGACCGCCTCGTCACGGTTCGGCGCCGATTTGGCAACGACGGCGCCGGAGACATTCACGTGGGTGCCGCCGCCGGCGAAGGTCGGCAGAACGACCTTGATGCCGTCGCCCCATTTCTGCTGGTCCGGACCGCCCTTACCCGAGCGCATCAGGCCCACATAGTAGGAATTGCCGAGACCGACTGTACAGGTGCCGGCGAGGATGTCGCGGGCGACGTCGCGGTCACCGCCAGCGGGCTTGCGTGCGAGGTTGGCCTTCACACCGGTGAGCCAATCCTTCGCCTTCTCTGGTCCGTGCTTGACGATGAAGTGAGCGATCAGCGCCGTGTTGTAGGGATGCTGGCCCGCGCGCAGGCAGAGCTTGCCCTTCCATTTCGGGTTGGCGAGATCCTCGTAGGTCAGGGCGGTATCTGTGAGGTCCTTGTCGGCATAGGCGACGCGGGCGCGCATGGAGAGCGCGTACCAGAGGCCGCCGGAATCGCGCAGGGGCGCCGGAACGGCGGCGACCAGGGCCTCCGTGCGCACCGGCTGCGCCAGCCCGCGATCCACGAGTTCGATCAGGTTGCCGATGTCGACGGTCATGAGCACGTCCGCCTTCGAGCGTTCTCCCTCAGCGGCCACCCGCTCTGCGAGGCCCTTCTCGACAAAGACGGTGTTGACCGTGACGCCGCTCTTGGCGGTGTAGGCATCGAGCAGCGGTTTGATCAATCCGGGCTCCCGCGTAGTGTAAAGATTCACTTCGGCCGCGGAAGCTCCGGTGATCCAGGCGAATGCCACGGCACCGCCGAGTAGACATTGCGAAACCCAACCGACCATGATGTCCGTCCCCATTTTCCTAGTGAACGGTTCAGGGCGGCATCATGGGAGGAAATGCAAGCGCTATGTCTTTGATTTATTACAGTTAAAATCTGTACTTCGGGTTGCCGGAGGCCACGAACGGATAGGCTTGTTTAATCCGGTTCGATTGGAAAAACTAAGCTTGCCTCACTGTCGACATGCAGGCCGACGATGTCTCCCTCCCGCGTGGAGATGTCGTTCGCGACTGTCAGGCGCAAAGGCTCTGCAAGTCCTTCCGCTGCCAGGATCAGTTCCGAGAAGGCACCGAGGAAGCGACGCCGGATCACGCGCGCCGGGCAGCCGGCGCCGGGATCGGAGAGTGTAATGGATTCCGGCCTGACGCAGGAGAGAACCAGTGCTCCGTCCGCCGTGCCGGGAGCCGGGAACGCGCCGAGTTGCGTCCTGGCGACGCCGTCCATGCAGCGAGAGGGGAATGTAATGAGGTCGCCGAAGAAATTCGCGGCAAAGTGCGAGGTCGGGCGTCGATAGAGATCCGCTCCCGACCCGATCTGTACGATGCGGCCCTCCCGCATGAGGACGATACGATCGCTCACCAGAAGCGCTTCCTCAGGGTCGTGCGTCACCAGCAGCGCCGTTGCGCCGGTGGCGTGCAGGACCGAAACGGTATCGGCCCGGACTCTGTCCCGGTTGCGCCGGTCGAGATTCGAGAAGGGTTCGTCGAGGAGCAGAACGCGCGGTCCCGGTGCCAAGGCGCGGGCCAGCGCTACGCGCTGACTCTCTCCGCCGGAGAGCGTGCCGGGATAGCTCGAGGCCCGGTCGGCGAGGCCGACCTGTTCCAGCCGTGCCTTGGCTATGGCATCGGCCTCGCCGCTGCTCCATCGATGAAGGCCGAAGCGCACATTCTGCAGAACGGTAAGGTGAGGAAACAAGGCGTAGTCCTGGAACATCATGCCGACGCCGCGCTCCTCCGGCGGCATCCGAGCGCTCATCGCCCGCCCGTCGAGCAGAACATGACCGGCGCTCGGCTGTTCGAGCCCCGCCACTGCTCTCAGAAGGGTACTCTTGCCACAGCCGGAATCACCGAGAAGCGCGATGATCTCGCCTGCCCGGACCGAGAACGAGACGCCGTCAAGGGCGGTCTTCCGGCCGAATGCGATGGTGAGGCCCCGCGTTTCGAGGCGCGGGGGGGGATCGTCGGAGCGGCGGCCCTCGGTCGGATCGGGCTCGGCCATGACCTGTCTCTCACTTGCTGGCGCGGAAGGAATCAAGCGCTTCTCGCCGGATGACGCGTCAGGTCAAGCGGCCGCTTCGCATGCCGGGCGGTTCGTCGATCGCCGATCTAGGTTGACCGCAGCGCGGGTAAGGGGGCGGCCACGTCGCGTCGGATCGTGTCAGTGGGAAACCCTACTTCCCGCATATCCGTCCTTGGAACTGGGTTACGTCGCATAATATAGAATAAACTGGAATTACAGGGCTTATGTCGATCGTGTTCGAGGCTTTAGCGCTCGATCTGTCGATTCCATTCGAGTGTATATTTTAGACGAGAGGCAATGCGGCAGCATAATAGAGTCTGTCGATGCCGCAATGACCAAGCCAAAGACGATCCGAAACACCATCGTCTCTTAGGAAGTCCTTTGATCCTCAAACTCCAAAGCTTTTCCATGCTATTCGAGGACGAAAATCGGCCCTTTGACGGATCAGTGTGAAGCCGCAAAGTGTCGGGTCCGGGGCCGATCTCATCCGCTTTTGGTGACAATCCCGACTGTGTCTACCTGATCTTGGATGGCATCGCCTGCCGCTAAACGAAGCGGGCGAGAGGTGCCGGCTTGTGCTAGTCGTTGCAGGGTAAGCAGATCGAGGGCGGTATCAAGTACAACCCGATGCCTTGGCTGAGGGTCAACGCATCGATCTACGACACGGTCGAGCACAACAGCTGACCTCGGATCCCGCCAACCCCTTCCTCGCGATCCAGACGGGCAAGGTCGGCATTCAGGGCGGCGAGATCGAGGCGCTCGTCACCATCGCCGGCAATACCGACGTCATCGCCGCCTATGCCTGTACCGATGCGCGGGTGCTCCCCGGCGACACGGTTGGTGCAAGCGTAGAATCGATGCCTTTGCACTTGGTTTCGGTCTGGGTGAAGCATCGCTTCTCCCTATTTGGTATTCCTGGGTTACGGGTGGGCGGCAGCGTCTGCTAAATGGGCGAATCCTTCGACGGATCGACCAACAGCTTCAACACTCCGGCGGTGACTCTGGCCGACGCGATGGTCGGCTGTGAAGACGAACATTGGCGCGCGCAGATCAACGTATCGAATATCGCGGGCACTTAATATGTCTCCACCTGCCTCTCGCGCGGAGATTGCTTCGTTGGCACGAGCAGAACCGTCCTCGGTACGCTGACCTATACGTTTTAGTGGCGCCCTGCTGGCCACCGAATCCGCTTCAGAACGAAGGTAGATCGGAGGCGAACAACGTAACGTCGTCCATCCGGAACCGGCCATGCCGGATGAAGCGCAGGGAGGCCGCGATGGCGGTCCGATTGAGAATCATTAGGTCGTGGGTCGAGCCGATCGTGAGGTGGTCGGTCATGCCGGCGACCTGGGTTCGCGCCACGCTGACGCGTCCGTCATTGGGGCGTGGCAGGATCAGGAGCGACTCGATCGGCCAGAACGAGCGGTTGGCAGCGATGATCCCCAGCGGGAAGTCGACTTCGCCGAGGAGCGCACTGAGTTCCGCATTGCGGAAGGTCGTCAGTTGTGCGCCAGCCGGTCCGAAGAACAGCCGGTAGGGCAGCATCCGGTGGAGGAAATTCGCCACCTCGCTGCCGCCGTTGGGCGTGCCCAGCATCACCACGCGCCCGAGATTGGCCGGACGGTGCCGGGTGATGACCCCGCGCGCGACGAGGCCGCCCATGGAATGAGTGACGAAATGCAAGTGGTCGACGCCCGACGCGAAGGCGTCCACTTGCGGCGCGACACCCGCGACGATGCTCTCGATGCTGGCTCTTCGTCCGGGATAATCGATGTTGAGAGTCTGATAGCCCTCCGCGCGGAACGCGCGTTCCATCCGCCCGAGGGAGGCCGAGCGGCGTGCAATGCCGTGAAGGAGTACGACGCCCTCTACGCCTTGCCGGGCCGAATCCCGCGTCTGGAGACCGACAGTCGAGAGCGCTAGAGCCGCCATCGGATTGCTCTCCGCAACGCATCGCCCGAGAATAAGCGGGCTTTGGGCGGGGTAGTGCGGGCAACGGCCGTGATGCAAGCGAGGAAATGCGCGATCTTGCTGGTGGCCCTGGGATTGGCGCGCGACCGTCATTCGCATGCGGGTCCGAGAGGACATACATAGAACGCTGTTCCGGTACAGAAGACCCCATGCCCAGCGTCGCCGACATCCTGATCCCGCTCGCGCTCGACAACGCCTACAGCTACGCCGTGCCCGCAGGTCTGATCCTCGCGCCCGGCGATGTGGTGCAGGTGCCGCTCGGTCCTCGCGAGACCGTGGGGGTGGTCTGGCAGGTGTCGGAAAGCCCCGGCGGGTCGAACCTCAGGCCGGTGACCGGCCGGGTCGAGGCGCCGCCCCTGTCCGACTCCCTGCGGGAACTCGTCGACTGGCTCGCCCGCTACACCCTGGCGCCGAAGGGCTCGGCCCTGGCCATGGCCCTGCGCCTGCCCGACGAGGCGGCCCGCAGCGAGACGTCCCGCATCGGCGTACGCGCCTCGGGCAAGCCGCCCGCCCGGCCGACGGCGGCGCGAATGAAGGTGCTCGCCGTGGCCGCCGACGGGACGATGCGCGGCAAGAGCGCGCTCGCCAAGGAAGCCGGCGTCTCGCTCAGCGTGGTCGACGGCCTCATCGACGACGGCGCTCTGGAGGCGGTCGCCCTGGCCCCCGAGCCGGTGGCGCTGCCGCCCGACCCTGACCACGCGCGCGTTCCCCTGTCTGAGGCGCAGGCCGAGGCGTCGCAGAACCTCATCGACCTCGCTTTCCCATCCGCAGAGGGCGAAGGGGCGCCGAAGGCTCCGACCGTCCTCCTCGAAGGCGTCACCGGATCGGGCAAGACCGAGGTCTATTTCGAGGCCGTGGCCGAAGCTGTCCGGCGCGGGCATCAGGCGCTCATCCTCATGCCGGAAATCGCGCTGACGGCGCAGTTCCTCGGTCGGTTCGCCGAGCGTTTCGGAGTCCGCCCGGCCACGTGGCATTCGGGCATCGGAGCGAAGCGCCGCGAGCGCCTGCGCGCCGGGGTGGCGGCCGGCGAGGTCTCCGTCGTCGTCGGCGCGCGCTCCGCCCTGTTTCTGCCCTTCGCCGATCTCGGCCTCGTCGTCGTCGATGAGGAGCACGAGGCCGCCTACAAGCAGGAGGACGGCGTCCATTACCATGCCCGCGACATGGCGGTGGTGCGGGGACGGTTGGAGAACTGCCCGGTGGTGCTGGCCTCCGCGACCCCCTCCATCGAGACCAAGGTCAATGCCGAGAAGGGGCGCTACGCCCATATCGTCTTGCCCGAACGGTTCGGCGGGCGGCGGCTGCCGGACATCCACGCCATCGACATGCGCCTCGACAAGCCGGAGAAGGGCCGCTTCATCGCCCCGCCCCTGGTCAATGCCGTCCGCGCCACGATCGAGGCCGGCGATCAGGCGCTGCTGTTCCTCAACCGGCGGGGCTATGCCCCGCTCACCCTGTGCCGCGCCTGCGGCCACCGCTACCAATGCCGCAACTGCTCGACCTGGCTGGTGGAGCATCGCTTCCGCCGGGCTCTGGTCTGCCATCAATGCGGCTATGCCGAGCGCCGCCCGGAGGCCTGTACCGAATGCGGCACGTTCGACAACCTCACGCCGTGCGGGCCGGGGGTCGAGCGCATCGCCGAGGAGGTGGCGGCACTGTTTCCGGACAAGCGCGTCATCGTGCTCTCCTCGGACTTTCCCGGCGGCGCCGAACGTCTGCGCGCCGAGCTGCAGAGCGTGGCGGACGGCGACTGCGACATCGTCATCGGCACCCAGCTCGTCGCCAAGGGCCACAACTTCCCGCACCTCACCCTCGTCGGCGTGCTCGATGCCGATATCGGTCTCACCTCCGGCGATCCGCGCGCGGCCGAGCGCACGTTCCAGCTGTTGCAGCAGGTGACGGGCCGGGCAGGGCGCGGCGAGAGGCCGGGCCGCGCCCTGGTCCAGACCTACCAGCCGGACCATCCGGTGATCGCGGCACTCCTCTCCGGCGACGCGACGCGGTTCTACGAGGAAGAGATCGCCGCGCGGGAGGCCGCCGGCCTGCCGCCCTTCGGTCGGCTCGCCGCGCTGATCGTGTCGGCCAACGAACGTGACGTCGCTGAAGCGCATGGGCAGGCCCTGGCGCGCGCCGCCGAGCCGCCCGATGGCGTCATGGTGCTCGGGCCGGCCGAGGCGCCCCTCGCGCTGATCCGCGGGCGCTATCGCTTCCGGCTGCTGGTGAAGACCGAGCGCGCGGTCGATCTCCAGACCTATCTGCGGGACTGGCTGAAGCGTGGACCGAAGGTTCGCGGCAACGTGAAGGTCGCCATCGACGTCGACCCCCAGAGTTTCCTATAACACTGGCCCGACGTTCGCTTGGGTGGCGTTCGACGCGAAGACCTGCGGTCCGACGAAGTCATCTGACCCGACGAAGACCCGCGATCTGATCAGGAGTGCTGCACGTGCTGACCTACACCAAGAAGCCGGATTCGACCGTCGCGGAGATCGTCGTCGACGGTCAGATCACCGATCAGGACATGAACACCGTCATCGCCGCCATGCAGGCCGACCTCGACAAGGGCGGCAAACTCAAGCTGCTGGAGGATGTCCGCGAGTTCAAGGGCATGGAGCCGGCCGCCTTCTTCAAGGACGTGCGCTTCGGTCTGGCCATGATGAAGGGCGTCAGCCACGTCGCCCTCGTCACGGACGCGTCCTGGCTGCGCATGATCGCCGATACGTTCGGCAAGGTGTCGCCGGCCCAGATCAAGACCTTCGACCGCGCCCATATCGACGAGGCGCGGAGCTGGCTCGCCGCTGCGTAACGGCTATTCCGCCTGGGCGGTGCGCGTGGTCTGGCGCCGCGCCGTCCAGCTTCCCGAGCAGAGCGGGGAGACTTTCCAGGTACCGCGTCCGGAACGGGCGTCGAGCCGGCCCGAAGCGGCGCCGGTGGCCGATCCGTTCGACACGCTGAGGCCCACGGTCCCGTCCGTGCCGACGCGGCCCGTCATCGTCGCCCGCTCCGCCGAGGAGACGAGCCGGACCTGACCGTCCTGGACCGAGACCGAGTAGCTGTAGCGGCTGTCGCAGATGCCGCTCTCGGTCACCAGCTCCACCGACCAGGCACCGTTAAAGTTGGCGCCCTCACGGCCGATCGCCGGTTGAAGATGGGCCGAGGACAGTCCTGCTCCGAGCACCAGCACAGCGACGAGTTTCGACATGTTTCCCCCTGCGTTGAAGATGGACAAAGGATTCCCATGGCAGCCTCTCGGCGCTCTTGAAAGGAATCGAATGCTAAGTGAATCGTTAGAATCTATAGATATCGGAGCCGAAGGGCAAATTTATGGCATTTGCCGAGCTAAGCGTTGCCGTTGTATCGAGGGAATATTGACGGACGACGAGCCGAATCGTTCGAAATCACTAGCGAAACAAAAATGAAGTGATTTCGTGCGAGACCTATAGCCACGCTGATGTCTCGCCAAAGCGTCAGGCGCGGAAGCCGCGAAACGGGCCGATCGGTAGTCCGGTTCGCTTCAACGATCGAAGTAGGCCTGCAGGGCGTCGCGATCGCGCGTGATCGGCAGGGCGAGTTGGGCCAACACCCGCGCCTTGTCCGGTGTCAGATCGTCGGCGAAGACCGCGCCGGCCGTCTTCAGGGTGCTGCCGCCGCCGGGAAAGCCGTAGACCGGCAGGGCGCGGCCATTCTCGAGCTTGGTGGCGATGACGACGCTCACGCCCCGGGCGATGACGCTCTCGATCGCGGCGAGGAGGGCTGCGTTGACGTTGCCCATGCCGAGGGCCGCCACCACGATCCCCTCGGCGCCGGTCTCGGCGGCATGGCGAATCTGACTGCCGTCCGCGCCGGCGTACATGCCGACGATGTCCACCCTGGCCAGCCGGTCGGGCAGGGGCAGGGTCTGCCGTCGCAGGGGGGCGCGGCGGAGCACCACCCGATCCTCGTCGATCGTGCCGAGATAGCCTGTCTCGCCGGAGCGGAAGGTCTCGACGTTGTTGGTGTGGGTCTTCCTCACCTCGCGCGCCGCGTTGATCGCGTGATTGAGCGTCACCGTGACGCCGAGCGACGCGGCGCCTGGCGTCAGGATCTGGCGCACGGCGTTGAGCAGGTTGCGCGCGCCGTCGCTGTCGGGATCGGAGGCGTTGCGCTGAGCGCCGATGACCACGACCGGCTTGTCGCTGCGAAGGGTCAGGTCGAGGAAGAAGGCGGTGGTATCGAGGGTGTCGGTCCCGTGCAGGATCACGGCGCCGGCGACGTCCGCATCGCCGAGCAATCCCTCGACGGCTCGCGTGAGCGAGGGCCACAGGTCCGGTCCCATCTCCGCGCTCGGGATGTTCGAGAACTCCGTCACGGCAATGCGCGCAAGCCCTTCCAGGCCCGGCGCAGCGGCGACGAGGTCGGCACCCGACAGAGCCGGCACCGGTGCATGCGTCACCGGATCGACCTTCATCGCGATGGTGCCGCCGGTGGCGACCACCGCCACCGTCGGCAGGGACATGCCGGCCATATCCGGCCTCAATCCGTGAGGGGCCGCGCCTCTTCGGGCAGCATGATCGGGATGCCGTCGCGGATCGGGTAGGCGAGCTTCGCCGAACGGCTGATCAGCTCCTGGCGGACGGAATCGTAATCGAGCGACTGCTTGGTCAGCGGGCAGACCAGGAGTTCGAGGAGCTTGGGGTCGACGCGCGTGGCTTCCACGGCATTGGGGATTTCTTCGGCCATCGTCTTCTGTCCTCGGGTCACGATCGGTGAGGGTCTATTGCAGGGTCGGCTCCGACCCCGATCCACGCACCAACTCCATCTCGGTCACCGCAATCAAGACCTCGGCCCGCGTCTTGAGGTCGAGGGCCTCCAGCATCGCCTGTTTTTCCCGCGAGCCGAACGGGCTCATCATGCACAGGGCGTTGACGAGAGCCTCGTTCGGCGCCTCGTCGATACCGGCCCAATCGACCTTGAGATCGTTGACCTCGACGAAATCCCTCAACGCCTTCAGCACGCCCTCCCGATCCACCGCCTCTTCGCCGGCCCGCGGCTCGAAATCACTGACGAAATCGTCGTAGGAGACCTGGCAGCGCCGGTAGCGCGTGGTGGTGGCCAGTTCGCTGACGATGCGGAACCGGCTGATCCCGGTGAGTGAGATGAGATAGCGCCCGTCGCCGGTCTCGGCGAACTGGGTGATCCGGCCAACGCAGCCGACGCGGAAGAGCTTCGGCGTCATCGGCGACGACCCGCTCTCCACGTCGGGCTGGATCATGCCGATGACGCGGTCCGTCTTCAGAGCGTCGTCCACCATGGCGAGGTAGCGCGGCTCGAAGATGTTCAGCGGCATCTGCCCACGCGGCAGCAGCAACGCGCCGGGGAGAGGAAAGACGGGGATGACTCCGGGGCAATCGCCCGGTCCCTTGTAGCCCGCATGGGTGCTCATCGCGTCTCTCCGCCCTGGCGTTGGTGCGTCACGCGAAGACCAGCGTCGAAAGTCGCCGCCGGCCTCGGATCGAAGCCTTGTCCATCAGGCCCCAGGCCTCGAAGAAAGTGAGAAGCTGCTTGCGCGCCGCCCCGTCGCTCCAGCTCTTGTCGCGCCGCTCGATCTCGATCAGCTCGTCCACCGCCTCGTCGCGCTTGCCGAGCCCGTTGAGGCCGAGCGCGAAGTCGAAACGCGCCTGGAAATCGGCCGGATCCGCAGCGATGCGTTGCTGGAACACGCCGAGATCGCCGAGGGAGGCCGCCTGTTCGGCGAGCTCCACCGCCGCGCGGATGCTGGCGAGTGCCGGATCGGACGCCTTCTCGAAGGGCGCCATGTCGAGGATCTGCCGGGCATTGGCGACCTCGCCGGCATCGAGTTGGATCTTGGCGAGCGCTGCGAGCGCCACCAGGTTCTCCGGCTCCTCCCCGAGGACGGCTGCGTAAAGCTCGGACGCACCGGCGAAATCGCCCTCGCCAAGCGCGACCTCGGCCTCGGCCATCATCGCCTCCACCGGCGTCGGGCCGGCGGGGCCTGTGAGCCGTCCGATGAACTCCTTGATCTCGCTCTCGGGCAGCGCGCCGACGAAGCCGTCGACCGGGCGCCCCTTGTCGATGGCGATGACCGCGGGGATCGATTGCAGGCCGAGCTGCTGGCTGATCTGGCTCCAGATGGCCGGGTTCTCGTCAATGTTTACCTTGGTGAGGACGACGCGGCCTTGCGCCGCCTTCACCGCCTTCTCGATCAGCGGCGTCAGCTGCTTGCAGGGTCCGCACCACGTCGCCCAGAAATCCACCAGCACGGGCTGGGTCATGGACGCCGTGATCACCTCGTCGCGGAACGTGGCGGTGGTGACATCCTTGATGAGGTTTTCGGGACCGCCAGCCGGGCTCACTCCGGCGGTGGAAACGTCGTTCAGCATGCCATCCTCAACTCTCGCGGCCGGATCGTCGGCAAACATGCCGGTCTCGCCGTTCAGATTGTCCCTGCCCTAAATGGGCGCAACGACACGTCGAGACCAGACCGCCCGCGAGGCAATTCCGACCCCGGACGGATGCCCGGAATCAGGGCTTGGGCGCGTCGGCCGGCGTCTTCGCATCGGTCACGAACCTCGCCTCGTAACGACCCTTGGCGGCGTTCGCCTCGCAGGTGATCGCCGTCTTGCCCGCCGCCGGGCTGCTGAAGCTGCACGCCCCCACCGCGACGAGCGGTCCCTGCACCACCCCGTCGTTGGTCTTCTCGCTCGGCACCACGAGGTTGATCGGCTGGAGCGCGTCGGTCTCCTCCGTCCGCTCCTGCTGGGCGCCGCTGCCGCTGAAGCTCAGCACGCGACCGTCCCAGGCCGAGAAGTCGAAGCTCGTCCGGTTGCGGGACACGGTGTTCATCATCGTGTCCTTGCAGTTCTGGGTGATGTCCAGCCCCGCCACGATCAGCTTCTCGCACGTCCCTTCGAGCTTGACCGCCGTCTGGGCCGAGGCCGAACCGGCCGTGGCGAGCATGGCCAATGTCAGCGGCAGGCCGAGCAGGATCGAGCGGGCGGCGGAGCGGGGAAGGGCGTTTCGTGTCGTCATACCGCAGATGTATGTCCGCCATCCGATCTGTCGAGGCCCGATCGCCGCGAACCTCGTCATCTCAAGCTCCAAAGCGCAGGGCGCGGTCGTTGGGCGCATCGAGATCGATCTCCGGACCCTTCGGCACGATGCCGGTCGGGTTGATGGTCGGATGGCTCTCGTAATAGTGCCGCTTGATATGGGTGAGGTTCACCGTGCCGGCGACGCCCGGCAGCGCGTAGAGGTCGCGCAGATAGTGCGACAGATTCGGATAGTCGGCGATCCGGCGCAGGTTGCATTTGAAGTGCCCGACATAGACCGGATCGAACCGCACCAGCGTCGTGAACAGTCGGATGTCGGCCTCCGTGAGAGCCGACCCGCAGAGGTAGCGCGCCCGGCCCAGCCGCTCGTCGAGGCTGTCGAGTTCGGCGAACAGCGCGTCGAAGGCCTCCTCGTAGGCGTCCTGCGTCGTCGCGAAGCCGGTTTTGTAGACCCCATTGTTGACCGCATCGTAGACCCGCGCGTTCACCGCATCGATCTCGTCGCGCAAGGCCTCCGGGTAGAGGTCGGGGCCGGATCCGCCGAATGCGTCGTTCAGCATCCTGATGATCTCGGAGGATTCGTTGGAGACGATGGTGCGGCGCTGCTTGTCCCACAGGATCGGCACCGTGACCCGGCCGGTGAAGTCCGGCACCGCCGCGAGATAGACCTCGTAGAGGCGGCTCGCTCCGTTCACCGCGTCGGGGGTGGCGCCCGGCGTGTCACCGAAGACCCAGCCGTCCGAGCCCATCAGCGGATCGACCACCGAGACGGTGATCGCCTGTTCGAGGCCCTTGAGGGCCCGCACGATCAGGGCGCGATGTGCCCAGGGGCAGGCGAGCGAGACGTAGAGGTGATAACGCCCGGCCTCGCCCCGGAAACCGCCTTCGCCGGAAGGACCGGGCTCGCCGTCGGCAGTGACCCAGTTGCGGAACTTGGCTTCGGTACGCTTGAAGCGGCCGCCCGTCTCCTTCGTATCGTACCACTTGTCCTGCCAAATGCCGTCGACGAGCAGCCCCATCCGCCATCCCTCCCTACGCGTTGCCTGTCACAGATGGGCTGTGCATCTCCGGGGGGGAAGGGCGTCGGAGAGTGGAGCGGCGACTGGATTGCGCCCACTCCCGCTCCATCTGCGGACGATGACATTGTCCGGCGAACTCACATCCGATCCACTGATCGTCACACTGGAGATGGATCCGGCGACCTTCGTGCGTTTCGACGGGTTGCGACGGCGGCATTTTCCGGAGGCCCTCAACCATCTCCCGGCCCATGTGACGCTGTTCCACCATCTGCCCGGAGGCGATGAGCAGGACATCGCCGCGACCCTCGCCGAACTCACGGCGGTCGAGGAGCCGGTGATGGTCGAGGTGACGGGACTTCGCTTCCTGGGGCGCGGCGTCGCCTTCACGCTCGCCTCCGAGCCTCTCGCCTCCATCCGGAACAGCATCGCCCGGCGCTACGAGAATCTCCTGACGGCGCAGGACCGGCAGGGCTGGAGGCCGCATGTCACGGTCCAGAACAAGGTTTCGCCGGAGGTCGCCCGCAATCTCCAACATGCCCTGGAACTCGATTTCAAGCCGTTCAGCTTCACCGCGGCGGGACTCCTGCTCTGGCGCTACCTTGGTGGACCGTGGCAACAGCGGGGACGCTACGCCTTCGGGCTGGTTCGATGATCGAAGGACGACGACCGGACGATGAAGACCGCAGCATGAAGGCGCCGCTCCCGACCTATCTCGACCACCCGCTGTTCAGCCGGGCCACCGCCCTGTGGCTGCGCCTTCGCCTCAACGAGGTCGGCCCCCTCATGGCGCTGCTCGGCGTGAGCCTCCTCGGCTACGCCTTCTTCTATCTCGCCGACGAGGTCGGGGAGGGCTCCACTGCGGCGCTCGACCGCAAGATCCTGCTTTCCCTGCGCAATCCGGCCGACCTGTCCGACCCGATCGGGCCGCGCTGGCTGGAAGAGACGATGCGCGACATCACCGGATTGGGAAGCGTCTTCACCATCACCTTCGTCACCCTGAGCGCGGTCGCCTATCTCGCGCTGACCCGACGGCACCGTATCGCGCTCTTTGTCCTGGGCGCCATCGGCGGCGGATTGCTCGTCTCCACGGTGCTGAAGATGTTCTACCACCGGCCGCGGCCGGACCTCGTCCCCCACGGGATGGACGTGTTCACCGCGAGCTTCCCCAGCGGCCATGCCATGATGTCGGCCATCGCCTACCTGACCCTTGCGACGCTTCTCGCCCGCGTCGATCCGAACCGGTCGGTGAAGGTGCTGGTCCTCGTCCTGGGCGTCGGGATGACGCTGCTGGTCGGGGCGAGCCGGATCTATCTCGGCGTCCACTGGCCGAGCGACGTGCTCGCCGGCTGGTGTATCGGCGCCGCCTGGGCCTCCCTGTGCTGGTTCGTGGCCCTGATCCTCCAGCGCAGGGGAGAGGTGGAGTCTCCTGATCCGCCGCCGGGCTGACGCGGCGGCGGGTTTTCGACCGTGATCCGCCGCTTGCCACATTGCGGGCGGTCGATCCCCTGACCTATGGTCCGGCCGATGAACCCCAAACCGCCCGAATCCCATCTCGACTTGCCGTATCGGCCCTGCGTCGGGATCATGCTGATCGCCCCGTCGGGACTGGTCTTCGTCGGCCGTCGCCGTCAGGAGGCCGGGCCGGAACATGTGGATGGCGATCGCGCCTGGCAGATGCCCCAAGGCGGGATCGATGACGGCGAGGAGCCTCTGGCCGCCGCCCTCCGGGAACTGCACGAGGAGACCAACGTCTCGACGGAGTCGGTCGTACTCCTCGGGGAAACCTCGGACTGGCTCGCCTACGACCTGCCGCCGACGGTCCTGAAACAGGCCTGGAAGGGGCGCTATCGTGGGCAGATGCAGAAATGGTTCGCCTTCGGGCTCGTCGGGAACGAGGTCGAGATCGACGTTCTCTCGCCGGGCGGCGGCCTGCACAAATCGGAATTCGATGCCTGGCGCTGGGAGGCGATGGCCGGATTGGCGGATCTCATCGTGCCGTTCAAGCGGCCGGTCTACGAGGCCGTCGTCACGGAGTTCGCGGGCCTCGCCGGATGGAGGGAGCGGGCGCCGAGGTCTGCCATCGCGCGATGATGCGATTGTGGTGGATCCCCATCTCCCTGGTGCTTGCGTGGTTCCTGTACACGCTGACGCCGTTCTGGATGCTTTACGACCTGGCCAGGGCCGTCCAGACGCGGGACGTCGGCTACGTGGAGAGACACGTCAATTTCCGCACCTTGCGCCAGTCGATGATCCGGCAGGCCGCGGCCGCTGCCACACAAGCGCGGGGTGAGCCCGGCGCCGAAGTCGAGGTCCCGAAGGAACGGCAGCGGCTCGTCGAGGCCGCTGCGGCCCTCGCCGAGCCCCTGACCGAATCCCTCGTGACGGCGCAGTCGGTCATCGATCTCCTCGACGACGGCATACCGCAAACCCTCGATCTCGGTCCTTTCCCGCCGGATTCCGATAGTTCGACGGCCGAGCCGGGGGCACCTTCCGCCTATGGGCTGAAGATCGATACGCTGACGCGGCTGATCCCCTATTATCTCGCTTCCGACATGCGCGGGTTTCGGACCGTCGTCATCGCCGTACCTCCCGAAGCGCCGCGATCGCAGCAATTCCGCCTTCGCCTCCGCCTGCGCGGATGGTCGTGGCGGCTCGTGGAGATCGAGCTGACGAGCGACCTGAGGGCGCGCATCGCCAGCAAGGCGACCCGCTTGCGCAGCCGTTCAGACCAAGAGACCGCCCCCGCGGCCATCCCGACTCCCGCCGCGCGTTAGGGCATCGGCCTCGGATTTCCGCCGTTCGTCGCGAAGGCCTGTTCCAAGACGACGAACGGGGTGGCGGCGATAGGCTCGTTCAATGCACCGTGTCGGGCATCTGCCGGTTGGTGAAGCGCGCGTTGCCGAGGCCGGTGCCGATGGTGAGGACGCCCCAGCGCGCGACGCCGGTCATGTCCGACATGGCCGAAAGGCCCTGCACCACGGCGTCGTTGTGCATGAGCACCATCGTGTCGTGATCCCCGATCATGGGGATGGCCTCGACCAGTCTTTCCGCGAGGTTGAAGCGGCTGCTCTCCCAATTGCCCGGCAGGTTCTGGCCGCCACGTTCGATGGTTCCGTCGGCCGCGATCACGCCGGGGCACCCGACTCCGATGAAGGGCGCGAGTTTCAGTCGCGACCGCTCTGCCCGCGTGATCAGGTCGTTCAGCATGGTGATGAGGCGATCCACCGCCTCGTCCCGGCTCGGGGCCGGGTCTTCGTCCCGGTGACGCCAGAGTTCCGAGCGCCAAATTTCGGCGCGCGACAGGTCGGACGCTTTCTTGAGGTTCGTGGAGACCACCCCCGCCCTGATGTTGCTCCCGCCGATATCGACGGCGAGCAGGCTGTCGTAGCCCGAGAATATCCATGAGGGCGCGAGGTGGACGGCGCCGATCAGGCCGGCCTCGTCTGGATGATGGCGGATCGGCTCGAGAGTCAGGTTGAGCCCTCCGGCGCGGAGGATCACGCTGGCCCGGTCGATGGCGAGGCGTCCGGCGAGGCTGTCGCTGAAACCGCCTCCGACCACGATGCTCTGCGTGTCCCGCCAGCCCTTCTGCCGCAGGAAGCGGCGGACCACGGTGGCGAGTTCCTGCGCGAATTCCTCGATGGCACCGAAGACCACGCCGGCCGCCAGCGGTGGGCCTTCGATGAGATAGTCGTCGAGGCGCCGCTTGCTGAAATCGCGGCTGGCCTTGCTACCCAGCGGATCGGGGCCGAGCTTGCGCAGCTTCTCGCGCCAATCCTCGACGAGATCGCGGAAGGCGGCCTTCGAGACACGGTCGCCGACGAAGCCTTCGCCGTTCTTCAGTTCGATGTTGTAGTCGTCGAGGACGACCGAGGGCAGGTCGCTCGCCGCGTGGACCAAGCGCGATCCGCGCGTTGTCGTATCCGTGCCCATGCTTGGTCGACCCGTTCAGGAAAGAGGGAAGCGCCGGGAGGTGTGGCCCCGCCTCCGGAGATTAGCCGTGCTCGTTCTGCGTGACCGCCGATGCAATCGCTCCGTAGGCGGAGCGTTCCATCGGCTGGATGTCCTGTTCGCCAAGCCTTCTGCTGGCCAAGCGTTCCAGGTGACAGGGATTCCAGGCGACAAGCGTTCCACTCGTGCCGTGATTCACTCGGTGAGCGTCGCGCCGGTCGGGGCAGGCGATCACTTCGGCTTGGTGGCCGGAGCCTCGGCGGCCGGTGCCTTGGGCTGGCGAGCCTCCATCATGTCCTCGGCCTTTTCCTCGTCGGTATCGCCGCTCTGCTCGATCGCCTTTTCCGGGTTGGCGGCCAGCGTCTTGATGATCGCGACGAGGCGGTCGCATTCGGGCTCGTACTTGTAGGTTTCGAGGATGATGGCGGCATCCCGCAGGGTGCGCAGGTCGCGCACGGCCTGCTTGTTGGCGCTCTCGCGAAGCTCGGACTTGCCGGCGATGGCCTCTTCGAGCTTCGCCCCCTTCACGTCGCATGCGGCCTTGGCATTCCCCGTCGTGTAGGCGCTGAGCGACGTGCCCAAGAGGACGAGGGCGGTGGCGAGCAGGGTACGCATGGGGGATTTGGCTCCGGGAGGCGGGTAGGCGCGGTGATGCGCTCAGGCGTAGTGGGGAAAACGGCGCAGGAGGCCGTTGGCGAGGGCGATGAGTTGGCTCGGACGATAGGGCTTTGGCACGAAGATTGACTCCGTCACAGCGTCCGCCTGCGACAGGCTTCCGCGCCCGCCGGACGTGTAGATGACCGGCAGGCTCGGGCGCAGGCGGCGCGCCCTGCGCGCCAGGGTGAGGCCATTGGTGTTGCGGGCCAAATCGATATCGGTGAAGAGCAGGTCGACGCGCTCTCGCGCCAGGATGTCCTCGGCTTCCTCGGCATCCGCAGCGCTCAGGACGCGGTAGCCTTCGTCGGCGAGGGCTTCGACGGCCAGTTCGCACACCATGGCTTCATCCTCCACCACGAGGACGGTTTCGGCTCGGCGGAGGGAGCCGAAGTTCGGCAACGCAAGGGCAGCGCAGGCGACAGGGATCATGACGCAACTCCAACTCACCCGGGCCGGAATGAAAACCCCGACGCCGGATCGTCACACCAACGGGTGCCACGGCCCCGATGTTCGGACCCGTTCACTCGAATTGCGCGGACTTGGTAAGCAATGCCTTAACCCTGTTGGGCCGGTCTCGGTCGTCCCGGGACGAAACGGGGCGGATCGCATGCGCGCGCCGTCATGAGCCGGACCTGGCATCTCGGCTTCGGCCTCGTCCTCACGGCGCTCGCCGGCTACGTGGACGCCCTCGGATTCATCCGGCTCGGCGGCCTCTACACCTCGTTCATGAGCGGCAACACGACCCAGTTCGCCGTGGCGCTGGGGCACGACACGCCCCTCGTCGCGGTCCTTCCGGGCCTGCTCATCGCCGCCTTCCTCCTAGGCAGCCTGTGCGGCGGCGGCCTCTCGGCCCTGACGCCGCCGCGCTGGAGCACGCCCGTGCTGCTCGGATTCGAGACGATCCTCGTCTCGGGCGCCTATCTCACGGCGGTGGAGGATCCGAGCCCCGGCCATGCCTCGCTGCTCCTCGCCCTGGCGATGGGCGCGCAGAACGCGGTGCTGGCCCATGTCCAGGGGTTTCGCGCCGGCACCACCTTCGTCACCGGTGCCCTGTTCAGCACCGGCCAGAAGCTCGCCTCGGCCCTGGCTGGCCGAGGCCCCCGCTTCGGCTGGGTCGGCGACAGCCTGGTCTGGCTGTCGCTCCTGGTCGGCTCGCTCGCCGGAACGGTCGCCTACGGACGCTTCGCGTTGTATGCCCTCGCCATTCCCGCCGGCATCGCCGGCTGTCTCGCCCTGGTCGCGACGGTTCTGACGGTGCTGAGATCGGCACCGGACGCCGCGGCTGCGTCCTGAGAGGTTCTTAGCCGATGAGCGCCAGCGCTCCCTCCCTCCTCGACCACGTGGTGCCGGTGGAGGCCGGCGCCCACGTCTCCGGTGCCGTCTGGCTGAAGGAAACCCTGGCCCTTGCCCTCGGCGACGGTGCGGTCCTGCTCGTCGGCCCGGAGACGACGCGGCGGGTCGAGGCCCACCCGGACGCCGGCATCCTGGTGGCGTCGGGCGACGGGAAACGGATCGTGACGGGGGGCGACGACGGACGCATCGTGGCGACCGCGGCGAACGGAGACCCGACCGAGGTCGCCGCCACCAAGGGCGGCGCCTGGATCGACGCCCTGGCGCTCCATCCCGATGGAGGCCTCGCCTATTCCGCCGGCCGCAACGTCGTCGCCCGCGATGCCAAGGGCCGGGAGAAGATCTTCGCCGCCCCTTCGACGGCGCGCGGCCTCGCCTTCGCCCCCAAGGGCTACCGCCTCGCGGTGTCGCATTACAACGGCGCCACCCTCTGGTATCCGAATCTCGAGACCGCGCCCGATTTCGTGGAGTGGAAGGGCTCGCATATCGACGTGACGTGGTCGCCGGACGGGCGCTTCGTCGTGACGACGATGCAGGAGAACTCGCTCCACGGCTGGCGCCTTCAGCCCGACCGCGGCCACATGCGGATGTCGGGCTATCCGGCCAAGGTCCGCTCGGTGAGCTGGTCGGGCGACGGCAACTGGCTCGCCACCAGCGGCGCCGAGGCCGCCATCATCTGGCCCTTCGATTCGAAGGAGGGGCCCACCGGCAAGACGCCGCGCGAATGCGGAATCCGCCCGGCCCGGGTCTCGCGCGTCGCGTTCCATCCCAAGGCGCTGGTCCTCGCCATCGGCTACGAGGACGGCTGCATCCTGCTCGTGCGCTTCGTCGACGCCTCGGAACTCCTGGTCCGCCCCGCCACCAAGGGCGGCGCGATCTCGGCCCTGGCCTGGGACGGACGCGGCAGCCGCCTCGCCTTCGGTTGCGCCGACGGCATGGCCGGCATCCTGACGCTGCCGGGTTGAGGGCGGACGATGGTCTTTCTCGGGTTGGGGCGCCGCCGCGAACCGGCCGACGACACCGCGCGGCGACGGGTCGAGACGTGGGTCCGCGCCCTCGTCGAGCCGGATTGCGTGGTGAAGGTCAACGAGATCCTGTGCCCCGATCCCGCCTGTCCCGGCCTCGAGACGATCATCCTGGTCATGCGGCCCGGCCGGAAGACGCGGGCCGCGAAGGTGAGCCGGCCGTTGCTGGAGGTGACCGAGGCGGAGGTGGGAGAGGCCCTGGCCGATGCGCTCTGATCGCTCGGGAACCGCCCTGCGGCTCACCCTTTTGTCCCACGACGCCATGAGGAATGAATCGTGCTCCGTGTGATCCGCACCTTCGGCCTCGCCCTCGGCATCCTCGGCGGCATCGTCGCGGCGCAGGGACCCGAATTCGCCCAGCAATACGCCCAGCGGCTGGGAGGCACCCTCGACGAGCTTCGCCGCTCCCTCGCCGCCCTCGACGCGGACGCCGCCGCAAGCGGCACCAACCGGGAGGGCGCGGTTGACCGTCTCCGCAGCAACGGCGATTCCCTGGTGGCGCGGCGCGGAGAATCCGCACGAGCCGATATCGAGCGCCTGAAGCATCTCGATGCGCAGAAGCGGGCTCTGGCCGAGGCGGGGGGACCGATGGGTCGTTTTGCGGCGCTGCTGCGCGATCCAGACATGTCCCTCGCACGCGCCACCTACCAGGATTACGTCCCGGCCGTCCCGGCCACCGCCGACGGGATCATCGCCGGAATCCTCGGCTTCCTCGCGACCTGGGCGGGCTGGCGGGTCCTGACCGATATCGGCCGGCGGCTGGCTCCGAGCCGACGCCAGCCGAAACCGGTCTGAGCGCATCTGGCGGAGGAGGCACAGGTGTTGCACGACATCTACAGCCCACACCCGCGCGCTGCACTACGACTCGATTGGTAGCGCACGGACGGTCTCGTGGCGCCGTTTCACGGCTACAATCGCACCATGGCCCGCGCCTCCACGTCCCGACCATCCATCGACCCGGCTCTCGACGCGGCGGCCCTTCTGCGCCGTGTCGGCTTCTTCGGCCTGTTCGTCGTGCTTCCGGTCGCGGCTCAGGTGGCCCGCCGTGCCACCGTCATCCTCGCCCCCATCGCGATCGCGCTCATCGTCATCGCCAGTGCGATCGACGGGAAGCAACGACCGCTCAGGCCTGCCGCCACGCGTCTTGTGACGTCGACGGTGTTCCTCGCGGGCGGGCTGGTGATCGTCTGGTCGGCGCTTTCCCTCGTCTGGACGCCGTTTCTCGGCCCTGCGACCGAGCGCCTGCTGAACCTCGTCGCCACGATTCTGATGACGCTGGCCGCCTATTTCGCGCTGCCAGACCGGATGCGCTCGGCCAACCTCTATCTCTTGCCGCTCGGAATCATCGCCGCGTCCATCGTCTCGATCCTGTTCGGGTTGTTCGGCGATACGCTCCTGCGCAACGTCCCCGAGGACCAGAGTTCGGTCGATCGCGGGCTCACGCTTCTCGCCCTGCTGGTCTGGCCGTCCATCGCGTGGCTGCGTTCCCGCGGTCGCGATATGGAGGCGCTCGGTACCGCGATCCTGGTGGCGATCGCCCTCTCGATCTCGCCGAATGTGACCCAGATCCTGGCATTGGCTGCCGGTGCGGTGGTGTTTCTGTTCGCCACATATCGCCCCCTCGTCGCCGTCCGCGCCGTGGCGTTGGTCTGCGCCGGCCTGCTGGTCACAGCACCGTTCCTGCCCTTCCTCGCCCGGCCGATCGGCATCGTCGCCTTCGGCCCGACGGCCCCCGGCGTCCTCACGATCAAGGCGTGGCAGAAGGTCGTCACAACGGAGCCGTTCCGGCTCGTGACCGGGCACGGATTCGAGACCGCCCTGCGCGGCCGCTTCGTGAACCTGCTGCCCAACAATGCTCCGACGACGATGCTGTTCGAGCTTTGGTACGAACTCGGGATCGTCGGCGCCTTCGCGGCAGCCTTCGCCCTTCATGCGGCGATCCGACATAGCGGGCGCTCCGCCACCGCGACCGCTCCCGGCGCGATCGTTCCCGGAGCGATGGCCGCCTTCGCCAGCGCCTTCACGATCGCCTGTATCGGCGTCGGCCTGACGGTGATCTGGTGGATCACGACGCTCACCATCACGGTGCTGGTCTTCGTCGCCGTGGAGCGCGGCCAGTTCCGCACGCGGCGTCCGAAGGCCAGCCTCCTCAGGCCGCGGGCCGCGAGCCCGAAACCCGCGAACGACGATTGATCGCCTGGACAGGTCCTGCGACCGGAAATCAGTCGCCCGCCGACGCCTCGATGGCGGCCATATCATCGTCGGACAGGCCCATATGATGCCCGATCTCGTGGACGAGGACATGGGTGACGAGATGGCCGAGGGTCTCCTCGTACTCGGCCCAATAGTCGAGGAGCGGCCTGCGATAGAGCCAGACCCGGTTGTGCATCTGCCCGGTCACCGTCTCGCCGCTCTGCGCGAGGCCGACGCCTCGAAACAGGCCGAGGAGATCGAACCCGCTCTCGCATTCCATCTCCCGCAGCGTCGCGTCGTCGGGAAAATCCTCCACATGGATCGTCACTCCGTCGCAGAGGGCGAGGAACGCCGCCGGCAGGCGGGCGAGCGCGTCACGTGCCAGGATCTCCACGTCGTCCAGGGACGGCGCGCGGATGTCCGACCAATCCTGAACGGAATCGCTCATCCGACGACCGGAAGGACCCGCTCGCTGAGGAAGGCGGCGAGGTCGTTGGTGATATGGTCGATATGCGGTTCCTGCACCGCCTCCTGTTCGAACGCCTCACGGAACGGATCGATGGTGCGGGGAACGACCAGTACCGTCGCCATCCCGATTTCATGGGGCACGACGAGGTTGCGGGCGATGTCCTCGAACAGTGCCGAGCGACCCGGATCGACGTCGTGCCGAACCAAAAAGCGCTCGTAGGTGGAGCGTTCGGGCTTCGGGACGAAGTCTGCGGCGGCGATGTCGAACACGTCCTCGAAATGGTCGAGGATGCCGAGCTTGGCAGCCACGTTCTCGGCATGGCGCCGGGAACCGTTGGTGAGGATCAGCTTGCGGCCCGGCAGCTTCTCGATCGCATCGCCGAGCGCCGCATCGAGGCGGATCGAGGAGTGGTCGATGTCGTGGGCGAAGTCGAGGAAATGGTAGGGATCGACCTTCTCTTCCACCATCAGCGCTTTCAGCGTGGTGCCGTAACGATGGTAGAAATGCTTCTGCAGCGCACGCGCCGAGATGCCGTCCAGCCCGTAGAGCTGCATGACGAACAAGGTGATGCGCTCGTCGACCTGCGGCCAGACCCGAGCGTCGCTCGGATAGAGCGTATTGTCGAGGTCGAACACCCAGGTGTCGACGCTCGAGAAACCGCGGGAGCCCGCGCTGGTAAGATGGCTTTCGCCGGGAAGAAACAAGGCGGTTGAACGGGGTTCGAGGCGAAAGGAACGACGGGTGACCGGAGACAGTCGCCTACGGTTACGATGAAATTACGCCCTGTGAAAGGAAGCTCGGCCATTCCATCCACGTGGTCGCCCAGGCTGGGAATGCGAACCCGCCATGCGAAGATTCCGCGCGACGAGGTTGAATGAGCGGGCAGTCTTCATGAGACGGTAGGAATATCGCAACGGACCCCGTCCTATTCCTACGCGAAGGCTTTCGGCACGCTGTGTCATTCTCGACCTTCGTCAGGACGGATAGCCTCGGTTCGGTTCCCTGGATGGTGCGACGTGCAAGATCAGGCTCAGGACCAAAGACCTGAAATCTCACAGAGCCCTGACATCTCCCGGAGCCTCGAAATCCTTGAAGGCTCCGAAGCTGCATGTTCCGCCAAACGGGATTTCCTGAGCCTCATCGACAATGACCCGGAGCCCCATCTCGATGCGGTTTGCCGCACCGCGGCGGCCCTGTTCGGGGTTCCCATCGTTCTCGTTCCGCTCATCGATGCCGAATCCCTGCGGCTCAAAGCCAGGCTCGGGGTCGAGGGGCCGCCACCGAGTCGAGACGACGCCTTCTGCAAATACACCATCGCGGGCTCGCCCGACGAGCCGATGGTGGTCCGCGACCTCCTCGCCGATCCCCGGTTTTCCGGTAATCCGCTGGTGCAAGGAGGCCCCCGCGCCCGCTTCTACGCCGGCGTCCCGCTCGCCCTGCACCCTGGACACAATATCGGGACTCTGTGCCTGATCGATACCGTCCCGCGTCCCGATTTCACGGACGAGCAGGTCGGCCAGCTCCAGGATCTCGCTCTCATCGTGACTGCGCATCTGCGCCTCTACGAATCCAATGCGGAACGTGAGGCCGAATTGCGCGAGCGCCAGCGTGTGGCCCGCATCCTCGCAGGTCGCGAGGCCCATCTCACCGCAGCGCTGCAATCGCAGCGTATGGCCGAGGAGATCGCGGGCTTCGGACATTGGCGTATCGACGTCGTCGAGCGGCGCGTCGAATGGTCCGACGGGATGACACGGATCTATGGCCGCCGGCCCGCAGATATCGCCCGGGTCCCTCTCGACGAGCTTCTGGCATTCTATCATCCCCAGGATCGGGATCGCGTCCGCTGGCATCTCGACGATGCCGTTTCAGGATCGGGTGCCTTCACGCGGGACGATTACGAGCATCGCTCACGCATCATCCGTCCCGGCGGGGAATGCCGGACGGTCGCCGAGCGCGGAATCATCGAGCGCGACTCCGCCGGAGCCGTGTGCGCCATCACCGGCATCTGCCTCGACGTCACCGAACTGGCGCGCTCGGATCAGCACCTGCGCGAGACGACGGACCTGCTGCGCATCACCCTGGAGAGCATCGACGAAGGCCTCGTCATGGTCGATGCGCAAGACCGGATAAGGGTCCATAACGAGCGCCTGAACCTCCTCCTCGATCTGCCGCAAGGAATGCTCCACGACGGCGCTCTCTTCGAGGAGGTCCGCCGCTACCTCATCGAGCGTGACGGGGCGCTGCCGGAAACGCTCGACAGGCGCAGGCGTGATCGAGGCGAACCCGGTGCCGACGGCGAGCATCTCGAACGCGACGGAACCATCCTCGAAATCTTCGGCGTGCCGCTGGCCGACGGCAGCACCGTCTACACCTTCGCGGACGTGACAGCCCGAAAAGAGGCCGAACGGTCCTTGCGCGAGAGCGAGGCGTCCTACCGTCTCCTGGCGGATTTTCTTCCCCAGATGGTCTGGGTCACTGACGAACAGGACAACACGGTCTATCGCAACCGACATTACGACGATTACTATGGCCACTCCCTCGTCTCGCTCGACGAACGGCTGGCTTCCTATCATCCTGACGATCACACCCGCCTTCTCGGCACGATCTGCGAACGCTACGAGGCGCGGGAGGATTTCGACCTCGAAATCCGAATCCGCCGCACCGACGGCGTGTATCGCTGGCACAAACTCAGCAAGCGCCCGCTCCGCCTGCTCGACGGGCAGCCCGGATGGCTCACCACCGCCCTCGACATCGACGACATCATCACTGCCAGGATGGTGCTGGAACGCACCGGCGTCCTCCTTCGTCTCGCTCAGGACGCGGCGGAAGCCGGGGTGTGGGAATGGGAGATCCCCACCGGCCGTGTCTGGCAATCGGCGGAGAGCGCCCTGATGCAGGGTTTGCCCCTCGACGATGCGAAGAACCCGGCCGCAGGCGCCTCCATGACCCTCGATGAATGGGAACGGAATGTCCCCGCGGAAGACATCGTGAGAGTTCGGGCCGAAGCCGTTCGCGCCATCGAGACGCGCACGAACCACAGGGTGGAATTTCGCACCATCAACCCGAGGACCGGCGAATGCCGCTGGTTTCACGGCTTCGGCAGTGCCGTCCTCGACCCTGAGACAGGCGAAGTCTGCCGCTTCGTCGGCATGAACCTCGACATCACCGCCCGCAAGGAGACCGAGGAAGCCTTCAGGGCGAGCGACGCGCGTCTGCGCGTGAGCGAGGAGCGCCTGGCGCTCGCCCTCGACAGCGGAAGCGACGGCTTGTGGGATGCCGACCTTCGAACCGGTCGAGCCTGGTTCTCCGACCGGGCTCAGACCATGCTCGGCTATGCCCCAGGCGAGTTCGGACGCAACTTCAGAAAAGTCCAGTCACTGATCCACCCGGACGATCTGCCGGTCGGCCGGCATGCCCTGCGCGAGCATCTCCAGGGGCGAATATCCGCCTTCGAGGCCGAGATCCGGGTCCGCACCAAGGAAGGCCGCTATATCTGGCTCCTCGCTCGCGGCAAGGTCGTCACGCACGGGTCCGGTGGCGTCCCGATCCGCTTCGTCGGAACCTATATCGACATCACGGCACGAAAGGAGGCGGACCAGCGGATCGCCCATCTCGCCTGCCACGACGCCCTGACCGGACTGCCCAACAGGTCGGTCTTCCATGGGCGTCTCGAACAGATGCTCGGCTCGGAGCGGAACGGCAGGCACGCGACGGCGGTGCTCTGCCTCGATCTCGACCGGTTCAAGGCGATCAACGACACGCTCGGCCATCTGGCCGGCGATGCGCTCCTGCAGGTCGTCGCCGAGCGCCTCAGCGGCGTCGTGGGGCCGGATGACATCGTGTCTCGTCTCGGAGGCGACGAGTTCGGCATCATCCTCGGCAATCTCGACCGGATCGACGAGGCCGTGGCGATTGCGCGGAGGGCGATCGACGCCATCGCCCAGCCGATTAAGCTGAACGGGCATCTGGCCAATATCGGGATCAGCATCGGCATCGCCCATGCTCCGGTGGACGGGCTGGAGGCCGATCCTCTGCTGAGACATGCGGACCTCGCCCTGTACCGTGCGAAGGCCGCCGGCCGGAACACGGTACGCGTCTACGAAGCCAGCATGGATGCGGCGATCGAAGACCGCATCCAGCTCGAATTCGAGCTGCGCGAAGCCGTGCTGCGCCACGACCTGACCTTGCACTACCAACCCGTGGTCGACCTCGCGACCGATACCGTGAGCGGCTTCGAGGCGCTCATGCGCTGGTCGCATCCGACCCGCGGGATGATCCCGCCCTCGACCTTCATCGAGATCGCCGAGGAAACCGGGCTGATCGTCGATCTCGGCAAATGGGCCCTGCGGGAGGCCTGCCGCGAGGCCGCGTCCTGGCCTCAACCCGCGCGGATCGCGGTCAACGTCTCGGCGATGCAGTTTCGCGAGCCGGGCCTGGAGCAGAACGTGATCATGGCCCTGTCCGCATCGGGCCTCGCCGCCGACCGGCTCGAACTCGAGATCACCGAGAGCGTCCTGATCCAGGATACCGAGGCGGTGATCGGCTGCCTGCATCGCCTGCGCTATATCGGCGTCCGGATCGCCCTCGACGATTTCGGGACCGGTTATTCGTCCCTGAGCTATTTGCGGCAGTTCCCGTTCGACAAGATCAAGATCGACCGTTCCTTCATTCGCGAGATCGCCGATCCGGACACGGCCGCCATTGTGCGGTCCATCGTCGGACTCGGTGAGCGTCGCGGGACCACGATCACGGCGGAAGGCGTGGAGACGAGTGCTCAGCTCGATCTCGTGCGGGCGGAGGGCTGCAACGAAGTCCAGGGCTTCTACTTCAGCAGGCCCGTTCCGGCGCGGGACGTTCCGGACCTCTTCATCAGGCTGTCGCGCGCCGAGAAGGCCGCCTGATCCTCGCCCAGCCTCGCCTCAGGTGCCGAGCCGTTCGAGGTATCCCGGCGCGCAGCGCAGGCCGAGGGGCAGGGCCGACAGCGGGGGCGGTGTCCGGATGCATTCCTCGAGGAAGACCATCGTGTCCCCGATGATGGCTTCCGAGAAGGGCTTCGCGATCACCGCCGCCGCGCCGGCGAAATCGTCACTGAAGTGCCGGGCATTCGCGGTCAGGAACACGAGCGTCATCGCGGGCTCTTCGGCCAGAGCCTTGGCGACGTCGAGACCCGAGGAACCTCCCCGCAACTGCAGATCGATGAAGACGATGTCGGGTCGGGTCCGTCTGGCGACGGCGATGGCGTCACCGGCCGAGGCAGCCGTGCCCACGACCTGATGCCCTGCCTCTTCGATGAGGATCTCCAACTGCATCACGATCAGTGCTTCGTCCTCGACGATGACGATCCTGAGGGGCTCACTCACGGTGTCTCCCTGCTGCCCGGCCCGTCACGGGGCAGGCGTATGTCGATCCAGGTCCCAGGATTGGCCGGGTGCCAAGCGATACTGGCATTCAGCTGCCGCGCAAGGCTTTCGATCAGGCGCTTGCCGAATGTCCGGTTGCCGACGACTTCCCGCGGCATGCCGATGCCGCCGTCGATGATCGCGATCCGGATGTCGTCGCCGTCCGGCTTCACCGAGACCGACAGCCTCCCGCCGGCATCGTGCGGGAACGCGTGCTTGAGCGCGTTGGTCAGCAGCTCGTTCATGACGAGGGCGACCGGCGGTGCCTGCTCGACGGGGACTTCGACGGAGACGAGATCGAACTCCATCTCGATTCCAGTTCGCCCGGAGCCGCGCACCAGATCGATCGTGAGTTCCCGCGCGAAGGCGGCGACGTCGAACCGCTCGACGTCGTTGGATTGATAGAGGCGCTTGTGCACCGTGCCGAGAGCCTCGACGCGGGTCAGCATGGATTGCAGCGATGCCTTGGCATCGGGATCGGTGATGGTTCGCGTCTGCATGGTGAGCAGGGAGGCGATCATCTGAAGATTGTTCTTCACCCGGTGATCCACCTCGTGGACCAGCATGGTCTTCGCCGCCAGTGCCTCGGTCAGCTCCTTCGTCCGCTTCTCCACCTCTCGCTCGAAATGCTCCTTCTCGTTGCGCGTCCGCATATGCGCGTCGATCCGGTCGGTCACGTCGAGCTGCGAGGCGAAGTAGTACAGGTTCTCGCCCTCCTCGTTGATCACCGGGCTGACATAGAGGGCGTTCCAGAACGAGCTGCCGTCCTTCCGGTAGTTGAGGATGTCGATGGCGATGTCGCGCTTGGCCGCGATCGCCTCGCGGATCTGGCGCACGGCGTTGGGATCCGTCGCCTCACCCTGAAGGAAGCGGCAGTTCCGGTTCATGATCTCGGCGCGGTGATAGCCGGTCATGTTGAGGAAGGCGTCGTTGACGAAGACGATGGGGTTATCGGCCTGCCGCGGATCGGTGATGATCATAGCCATGCGCGTCGCACGGATGGCCGCGGCGAACGGATCGCCCCTGCCGTGCTCGGCACCCAGTCGGTCGGTGAGATGCCAGGCGTCGTCCGATTCCATCTTGCCTTCCTGCGTCGCCCGGCACGTCTCGAAGCCGGACCATGTATGGTAAAAGGCATGCAGGCCGCTCCGCCGTCGCAGGATTGCGCCGCTATCTACCCGTCATGACGGGCGATCGGTGGGTCTGAATGCCGATGTCGATTGATTTTCCGTGACATAGGAAGTTGTCGCCGTTCGACAAGCTTCGATGTGCCTCACTCCTTCGGAACCGGATCTTCGCCGAGGCGGGCGGATGCGCCGGAGCACGGTGGGGTGGGCGTTGCTCGCCGGTCACGGACCGCGCCGACGACAGGAACCCGACCGACCGGCAATTGCCCAGCAATGCCCGGAACGGTAGAATGGCCAAGCTCGTTATCGATCAGCTTGACCGCTCCGTGCGTCGGTCGCGATGCAGGTCGAACGCCAGGATCACGCCGCCATGTCGACATCTCGCCGGTTCGGATGGGTCAAGGGCGCTGCCGCCCTCCTGATGGCCGCACAACTGGCCGCCTGCGGATCGATTCCGCGCGTCGCCTACACCGCAGATCAGGCGGCGGCGGCGACGCCGGTCGGTATGGACCTGAGCGTGCGGGCCTATGCCGATGCCTCCGAAGGTACCTTCACCGAGATGGTGGCGAGGCCGGAACGGTCGAAGCAGACCTTCGCCTATCTGGCCCTGTCAGGCGGCGGCGGTGACGGAGCCTACGGCGCCGGCATTCTCAACGGCTGGACGGAATCCGGGAAGCGACCGGAATTCGCTCTCGTCTCCGGAGTGAGCACCGGCGCCCTGATCGCTCCCTTCGCCTTCCTGGGACCGGCTTACGATTCCTACCTCACCGATATCTACACGAGCGGCATCGCCTCGACCCTGGTTCAGTCGCCGAGCGTGACCAACATCGTGTTCGGGTCCGGCCTGTTCGGGGATGGCCGCCTGCGCGATCTCGTGCGCCGCTACGTGACGCCGGACCTGCTGGCGGCCATCGCCGAGCAGCATGCCAAGGGGCGTCGCCTGCTCGTGGTGACGACGAACCTCGATTCTCAGAGGGCCGTGATCTGGAACATGGGGGCCATCGCCGCCAATGGCGGCCCCAACGCCGTCTCGCTGTTCACGGATGTGCTGACGGCTTCCGCCAGCATTCCTGCCGTGTTCCCGCCCCAGTTTCTCGACGTGCAGGCGGAGGGCAGGGCCTTCCAGGAAATGCACGTCGACGGGTCCGTGGTGACGCCGGTCTTCACCCTTCCGCAATCCTTCCTGCTGCGGGACAGTCGCATGCGCGCGGCGGGCAAGGCCGACATCTACGTCATCATCAACGGGCGGCTCGAGCCGGAATTCGACCTGGCACAGAACAACACGCTCTCCATCGTCGAGCGCTCGTTCACCACCGCGAGCCGGGCGCGCAGCCGCGCGACGCTGGCCGCGACCTACGCCTTCACACGCGGAAACGGCATGGGCTTCAACCTGACCTACATCGATGAATCCGCGCCCAACACCACCGCGGCGCGCGGGTTCGATACGGGCTACATGCGCAAGCTCTACGAGAGCGGCCAGGAGACCGCACGGTCCGGCACGTTCTGGCGCAAGAACGTCCCCACGGCGCCTCTCGTGAAGGCGATCGCCGCGGGCGTCGAGCGGAACTGAGAGACGGGCACCATCCCCCGATGGGGTGGTGCCCTGCGCGGCTCGCTCTCGCGCTCGATGCTGCACTGCGATAGGGAGAGATCTCGATCCCCGTGTGGCCACCGGCCCGCATCTCCCCTGCGTTTGGCCGCTGACCCATGATCCAGATCGAAGACCTCACCTTCAATGCCTGGGGCCGGCGCTTCTTCGACCGCGCCAGCGTGGCCGTGCCGCCCGGATCGAAGGTCGGTCTGGTCGGCCGCAACGGGGTCGGGAAGTCGACCCTGTTCAAGATCATCCTCGGTGAGTTTCAGCCCGATAGCGGGGTGATCCTCCTGCCGAAGACCGCCCGCGTGGCATCCGTCGATCAGGAGCACCCGGCGACACCGGTGAGCCTGATCGATACGATCCTCGCCGCGGATCTCGAACGCGAGGCGCTCAACCTCGAACTCGAAACCGCCGAGCCCGAGCGCATGGGCGAGATCTACGGCCGGCTGATCGAGATCGACGCCGACCGGGCGCCGGCGCGGGCCGGCGAGATCCTCGCCGGTCTCGGTTTCTCGGTCGAGGATCTGGGCCGGCCGATGTCGGAATTCTCGGGCGGCTGGCGCATGCGGGTGGCCTTGGCCGCCGCGCTCTTCGCCGAGCCCGATATGCTGCTGCTCGACGAGCCCACCAACTATCTCGATCTCGAAGGCGCGCTCTGGCTGGAGGCGCGGCTCAAGCGCTATCCGCACTCGGCGCTGATCATCAGCCACGACCGCGAACTCCTGAACAATTCGGTCGATGCGATCCTGCACGTCGCCAACGGCAAGCTCGAACTCTACACCGGCGGCTACGACGATTTCGAGAAGCGCCGTGCCGAGAAAGCGCGGCTCCAGGCCTCCACCAAGATGAAGCAGGATGCGGAGCGTGCGCATCTGCAGAGCTTCGTCGATCGCTTCAAGGCCTCCGCCTCGAAGGCGGCCCAGGCCCAGTCGCGCATGAAGCGTCTCGCCAAGATGGAGCCCATCGCCACCACCATCGAGGAGCATGTGGCGCCGTTCCACCTGCCTTCACCGAAGCGCCCCCTGGCGCCGCCCCTGATGCATCTCACCGATGCCACCATCGGCTACGGCAGCGACGAACCGGTGCTGCGCGACCTCAACCTGACCCTCGACGTCGACGACCGGATCGGTCTGCTCGGCGTGAACGGCGCGGGAAAATCGACCTTCGCCAAGATGGCGGCCGGCGCGCTGACGGTGCGGGACGGGAGGATGGTGCGCGAGGGCAGGGTGCAGGTCGGCTGGTTCCACCAGCACCAGATCGAGGCCCTCGACCCGAAGGACACGCCGCTCGCCATCATCCGCCGCGAGCGGCCGGACGACAGCGAATCCGGACGTCGCGCCAAGCTCGCGAGCTTCGGTCTCGCCTTCGACAAGCAGGAAACCACGGTGGATGCGCTGTCCGGCGGCGAGCGGGCCCGCCTCCTGCTCAACCTCGTGGCAATGCAGGCGCCGCACCTGCTCATCCTCGACGAGCCGACGAACCACCTCGACATCGACAGCCGGCGGGCACTTCTCGACGCGCTGAACGATTACGGCGGCGCCGTCATCCTCATCACCCACGACCGCTCGCTGATGGAGCTGGTGGCCGACCGGCTCTGGCTCGCCGCCGACAGGACCGTGAAGCCCTTCGCGGGCGACATGGACGACTACGCCCGCTTCGTCCTCGATCGGTCGAAGACCGGCAAGACGGCACCGGGGCAGGGCCGGGAGAAGAAGGGCAAGCGCAAGGCGGCTTGAGGATGAGACGATACGCGTCGGGATAGGGCCCGACGCGTATCGTCTTCACGCCCGAGCGAACCCGCGGCCACTCCTCTCCCCCATGCCTAACCAGTGATCGACATCTGACAGATGGAACCCATGCCCCGGGGGCCGTTCCCGGCCCAACTCGGTCATTCAGACGATGAGGCAGGATGCCCATGAACGGACGGAGCGGACACCTCACGCTGTGCTGTCTCGCGCCGGGCAAAGCGCGTCCGGAACTCGCCAGGGCTGATTCCAATGCGTTTGCGGAAGTGGTGCCGTAACGTGTCGGCCCCGCCCAGCCCGACGGCGGCAGCGATTTCATCGATGTCCAGGCGGCCTGCGGTGAGAAGGCGCTTGGCCTCTTCAATCCGCTCGGCGGCAAGCCACTCGCCCGGCGGTGACCCCGTCGCCTCTGTGAAGCGTCTGACGAACGTACGCAGGCTCATGCGGCACTCCTCGGCCATGCGCGTCAGCGGCCACGACGCGCCCAGTGCGGCCCGCATCTGGTCGAGCAAGGGCGAGACCTCGCTGTTCCGCCGCACCGGCACAGGGCGCTCCAGGAACTGAGCCTGTCCGCCCGTGCGGTGGGCGGGCATCACGAGGCGGCGCGCCACCGAGTTCGCAGCCTCCGGCCCATAGTCCTGACGCACGATCTCAATCAGGAGGTCGAGCCCTGCTGCACTTCCGGCAGAGGTGAGGACGCGCCCGTGGGATTGATAGAGCGAGGCATGGTCGACCGCGACCTCGGGATGGCGCTCCTGCAGGGCCTGAGCGTAGCGCCAGTGCGTCGTAGCCGATCCGCCATCGAGGAGCCCCGTCGCGGCAAGCACGAACGCGCCAGAGCAAATGGAAGCGAGCCGCGCCCCGCGCTCATGGGCCGTTCGCAACCGGCGGCAGAGATCCTCGGGAACCGGCTCGTCTGCGCCCTTCCAGCCGGGCACCACGATGATGTCGGCGTGGTCGATCAGTTCGATGCCGTGGTCCGGCGTGAGCGTGAAGCCTCCGTGCGCGCGCAACGGACCGTCCTCGATTGCGCAACTGGCGAAGCGATACCAAGCCCTACCCATCTCGGGTCGGGGGAGACCGAACACTTCGGCCACGATCCCGAACTCGAAGGTACAGAGGCCATCGTAGAGAAGCGCGACGGCAAGAGGTCCAGTCGTGTTTGGCACGATTTTCACGATGTCTGGCGTTTCAGCCAATTGCAAGCCGAACTTCACGAGGGTGACATGGCATGGTCGAACGAGGGAGATTCCCATGCCTACCGCAGTCACCGCAGTGCCACCCGCCCCGAGCGCCCTCGCCTGCGAGCGCTTCGCCGCTGAGTTCGCCTTCGAGACCGACTGCTGGGACGTGCATGACGCTCTGGACCGTGGGGCGGACTTCGTGCTGCTCGACGTGCGCGGCCCCGCCCTCTTCGCCGCAGGTCATGTTCCGGGTGCGATCAACCTGCCACACGGAAAGATCGTGCGTTCCAAGCTCCAACAATGGCCCGAGCACACGGTGTTCGTCACCTACTGCGCCGGGCCGCACTGCAACGGTGCTGCCAGGGGGGCGCTGCGGCTTGCGGAACTCGGGCGGCCCGTCAAAATCATGGCAGGCGGCATCACCGGCTGGCTCGACGAAGGCTTCGAATTGGCGCGGACCGGAGCAGCGGCGTGAGCACGCGCGTCCGGAAAGCGATGGTGCCCGATGCGACAGCGCTCCTCAATTTGGTTCAGGCGCATGCCGCATTCGAGCGGGGCGTGGCTCCCCTGTCGCTCGACGACCTCGAGACGATCCTTTCGGCGGACAACCCACCGACGCATCTGCTCGTGGCCGAGGCGCATACCGCACTTGTCGGCTACGCTGCGGTCACACTCGATTTCTCGCTATGGCAAGGGTGTCCCTATGGCCACCTCGACTGCCTGTTTGTCGTGGCTCGAGCGCGTGGTCGGGGCATCGGCCGGCAACTCTTCAACGCGGCAGTACGACTCGTGCAGGCGGAAGACGTCGACCGGCTCGAATGGCAGACGCCGGTCTGGAACAGCGATGCCATCCGTTTCTATCTCCGGATCGGGGCAATCGGCGTCACGAAAGAGCGGTTCGCGATACCGATCCGGTGATCGCGACCGCTTCCTCGGGAAAAAGCCGGAAGGCGGACCGCCCCAAATCCATCCTTCTCGGATGTTTCAGGATAGGTGCCAAATGTCAGATCCCCGCCACTGGATTCACGCATCTGATCGACGGCAGTTCCCGCTTTCGAAGCGGGTTCGACATGAGGCGCGACGGGCCTCCTCTCCTTCCAGGAGAGGGGACTCGCGTTGCCCGCGAGATTTATGATTATCGTCGCCTTGCATCTCGGGAGAGAACCGAACCGACAGTGATCGGGCGATTCCGGAATAGGCTTCTTCGGAATTGTCCCTTGCCGGCGGCTGCCGCCTCGCCGCTTAGACGACGGGGTCGTCGCTTCCCTCTCCCCGCGTGCGGAGAGAGGGATGATGGCCGAGCTTACTTCCGAAGGATCTTCGTCACGAGGCGACCGATGGGGTTGCTCGAATCGTAGTTGCGGTCGTCGCGGACGACGGGGCGGTTCTCGTTGCCGAGGATCTTGGTGACGAGGCGTCCGATCAGGCTCATGGCTGTCTTCCTTAAAACCGGTTATGCGCCGCAATACGGCGCAGCTTGATGGTCAACACGCCGGGCGCACTTCCCGTTCCGGACGAAACCGACATGACCTGCGTCAGGCCCGGCATCGCCCTTGCTCCGTCACGCGCAGAAGGCGGAGCCACATGATCGACAGAGTGTTCCACGCAGGCGCAAGCCTCGCCCTGCTTCTTGCCGTCGCGATCCTGTTCTCCACCAACCGCCGGGCGATCCGGCCGCGGACCGTGCTCTCGGCGCTCGCCCTGCAGATCGCGATCGGCGCCGTGGTCCTGTTCGTGCCGCTCGGCCGGCAGGCCCTCGATGCGGCGGCGACGCTGGTCCAGACGGTGCTCGCCTATGGCGATCGCGGCGTGCTGTTCCTGTTCGGCGGCTTGGTCGAGCCGCGCATGTTCGAACTCTTCGGCGGCAGCGGGTTCATCCTGGCGCTCCGGGTGCTGCCGCAGATCCTCTACGTCTCGGCGCTGATCGCGATCCTGTATCATCTCAAGGTGATGCAGACCCTCGCCCGCATCATCGGAGCCGGGCTCCAGCGGGTGCTCGGCACCTCGCCCATCGAGACTTTCTCGGCCGTCATCACCATCATCATCGGCCAGAGCGAGATCGCGGTGGCTTTGCGCCCGTTCCTGGCGCTGCTGACCGGGGCCGAATTGTTCGCCGTGATGACGAGCGGGGCCGCTTCCACCGCAGGCTCGATCCTGGCAGGCTATGCCGCGCTCGGCGTGCCGATGGAGTACCTGCTGGCGGCCGGCGTCATGGCGATCCCGGGCGGGCTCCTCTACGCCAAGATCCTGATGCCGTCGACCGAGCCCACGCGGGTGACGACGATGCAGGTGGAGTTCGGCGAGACGCGGGCAGTGAACCTGATCGAGGCGGCGGCCGACGGCACCCAGAAAGGGCTCGTCATCGCGGTCTCGGTGGGCGCCATGCTGATCGCCTTCACCGGGCTGATCGCCCTGCTCAACGGCATCGCCGGATGGGGCGGCGGCCTCGTCGGCTATCCGTCCCTCAGCATCGAGGGCGTGCTCGGGCTCGCCTTCGCGCCCCTGGCTTGGCTCATGGGCGTGCCCTGGAGCGAGGCCGGCCTCGTCGGCGGCGCCATCGGGCAGAAGATCGCGTTCAACGAGTTCCTGGCCTATGCCCAGCTCTCGCCTGTGCTGAAGTCGGGCGCTCTCGACGCGCGGACCACCGCCATCGTCTGCTTCGCCTTGTGCGGCTTTGCCAACCTCGCCTCCATCGCGATCCAGCTCGCGAGTCTCGCGAGCCTCGTCCCGGAGAGGAGGTCCGAGATCGCGCGCTATGGATTGCGCGCGATCCTGGCCGGTACCTTGTCGAACCTGACCAGCGCCACCATCGCCGGTCTGTTCATCGTCTGACGGGCAGCGATCACGCCGCTGCGCGCTTGCTCGATGCCTTCGCCGGCACTTTGGCCGGCGGCTTCGCCGGCGGCTTGGGCGCTGCGGTCACGGGCAGTTCGATATCGACGCCGAGCGTCGACATGTCCTTGCCCCGTTCCAGGCGGATCTGGACCTTGTCCCGCTCCACCGTCACGTGCTTGGCGATGACGGCGAGGATCTCCTCGCGGAGCAGCATCACCAGATCGGAACCGCCGGCCCCGGCCCGCTCATGGGCCAGGATGAGTTGCAGGCGGTCGCGCGCCGTGGGGGCCGAAGCACGCTTGTTGAAGAGGTTGCGCAGACTCATGCCGCCCTCCGTGTGAACAGCTTGTTGAGCAGGGATTTCTTGTCCGAGGGCACGGTCATCGGGACCGGGTCGCCCTTCAGGCGGCGGACGGCGTCGATATAGGCCCGGGCCGGAGCGCTGAGCGGGTTGTTCATCGTCACCGGGCAGCCGACATTCGAGGCGCGCAGCACTTCGAGGCTCTCGGGGATGATGGCCAGCAGCGGGATCGAGAGGATCTCGAGCACGTCGTCGACCTTGAGCATGTCGCCGCGATCGGCGCGGGCGGGGTCGTAGCGGGTGAGGATCAGGTGCTTCTCCATGATCTCGCCGCGCTCGGCCTTGAGCGTCTTCGAATCGAGGAGCCCGATGATGCGGTCGGAATCGCGGACCGAGGAGACTTCCGGGTTCGTGACGACCACCGCGAGATCGGCGTGGCGCATGGCCAGCGTGGCGCCGCGCTCGATGCCGGCCGGCGAATCGCAGATCACCCAGTCGAACTTCTCGCGCAGCTCGTCCATCACCTTGGCGACGCCCTCGTCGGTGAGCGCGTCCTTGTCGCGGGTCTGCGAGGCGGGCAGCAGCGAGAGGTTCTCGAGCCGCTTGTCGCGGATCAGCGCCTGGTTGAGCTTGGCATCGCCGTTGACCACGTTGATGAGGTCGTAGACCACGCGCCGCTCGGCGCCCATCACGAGGTCGAGGTTGCGCAGGCCGACGTCGAAATCGACGACGGCAACGCTTTGGCCGGCCTGCGCGAGCGCCGCGCCGAGTGCCGCCGTGGTGGTGGTCTTGCCGACGCCACCCTTACCTGAAGTAACGACCAGAACCTTGGCCATGCGTGTGTCTCCTTAATCCAAGGTTGCCATTTTGATGGAGCCGCTATCGAGCCAGATCTGCACGGGTTTCCCGCGCAGGGTCGTGCCCATATCCTCGGCCGTACGGACGAGGCGATCGATCCCGAGCAGTTCGGGCTCGAACTTGCGGCAGTAGATGCGGGCGCGGGGGTTGCGGGCGGCGCCGGCGATGGCGCGCCCCCGCAGGGCGCCGTAGACGTGGATCGAGCCGCCGGCGAGGATCTCGGCGCCCGATGCCACCGAGCCCATGACGGTGACGTCGCCGGTATGGTGCACGATCGACTGGCCGGAGCGGACCGATCCCTCGATCATGAGCGAGGTGGTTTCCGGATCGGCATCGGCCGGGATCTCGATGCTGCTGGCCGGGCGTCCGCCCACCAGGAGCGGTGGGAGAGTGAGACCGTCCAGCGATGCCGTCCCCGAGAGCGAGGCCGCGGCGCCCTCGATGCCGAGGATGCGGATGCGGCGGGTGCCGAGATCGGCCAGAAGCTTGCCGAGCACATCCGGGTCGGGTGCGAGCGCGGCGATGTCGAGGATGAGAGGGCGGCCGTCGAGCAGGGTCGGCGAACGCTTCAGCGAGGCGTCCAGATCGGCGAACCAATCGGGAAGCGGGGCTTCCGGGGCCAGGACGAGCGCCTTGAAGGCGCGGCCTCGAAGCTTGACGGATCGGCGGGATGGAGGGGCGTGTGTCACGGGCTCTCGCGATTCCTTACCGAACCATTGACGTCCGTTATGGTTACCGCTTGGTTAACGTCCCTGCCTTCCGTGATCCGTTGACGTCGGAATCCTGTGTTCCTGTGACGGCGCTATTCGAGCGCGGCGATTTTGATCGAATCCCCATCGAGCCTGACCTGGGCCGGCTGGCCCCGGCGCTCCGGACCGAGGTCGTCGGCCGTCCGGTAGAGACCGTCGATGGCGAGCAGTTCCGGCTCGAACTTGCGGCAGGTGATGCGCGCATCCGGGTTGCCGGAGGCGCCCGCTATGGCCCGTCCGCGTAGCGCCCCGTAGATGTGGATCGAGCCGCCGGCGATCACCTCCGCCCCCGAGGCCACCGAACCCATGATGGTGATGTCTCCGTCGAGATGCAGGATCGTCTGCCCGGAACGGACGGGTTGATCGAGGAACAGCGAGCGGGGCGCACGGGGCGGTTCGACGGGCGTCGGCGCGTCCGGCGTGGCGACGTCGTCCACCGGGCGGCCTCCGGCCGGGGCGGGGGGAAGCCCTTCGCCGAGGCTGCCGGATTTCGCCCCCTCGATCCCCATCACCGTGACGTCCCGCGCCTTCAGATCGGTCACCAGACCGGCAAGGTCCACCCGGTCGAGGCCGAGCCCCGATACGTCGAGGATCACCGGCCGGCCGACGAAGAAGGCCGGGGAGCGGCGCGCGAGCGCATCGAGGTCTTCGAGCCAGTCATGGACCGGTGCCGAGGGGGCCAGCACGAGGGCCATGAACGAACGGCCGCGGAAACGGATCGGGGGACGGGAATTCGGCTGGGTCACGCGAGGGCGTTTCTGCTGTTCCGAGATCGGGAGACGAATGTCGAAGCCCGAGCATATCGGCAGAAGCGCCCGAACGCTCCCCTCCGAAGACCGTCGATCGCGTCTCTCCACCGAAACGGGAGCAGCCGGCTCGGACAAGCAAGACGACGGTCGATGTGGCGCGTGCCATGCGAAGCCCGGATGAAAGGCGATTGCCAAAAGCCGACGACGGCTCGACCGCTTCCTCAATCGTTTCCCCTTGCCACGGCACGCAATCGAACATAAAGATATCTTTATGTCTCAAGAGAGCGTCAAGGCGCCGACCGCCCTTCCTTTCGCCGACGCCCTCGGTGTGCTGCGCGCCACCGCCGAGGAGACGCGCCTGCGCATCCTTGCGCTGCTGATGCAGGGGGAGCTCTCGGTCTCGGATCTCACCGATATCCTCGGCCAGTCGCAGCCGCGGATCTCGCGCCATCTCAAGCTCCTGGTCGAGGCCGGTCTGGTGGAACGGCATCGGGAAGGCGCTTGGGCGTTCTTTCGCCTCATCGAGGCACGGACCGGGCTGGTGGAGCCCCTGGTCGTCGGCCTCGACCGGTCGAGCCCGCCCCTGTCCGAGGATCGCGCCCGCCTCGATGGCGTACGCGCTCAGCGCGCGGATGCCGCACAGACCTTCTTCGCACGTCTCGCCCCGAAATGGGATCAGCTCCGTTCGCTCCACGTGCCGGAAGCGATGGTGGAGGCTGCGGTGATCGAGGCGCTCGGTTCGCGGCCGGTAAGAAGCCTGATCGATCTCGGAACCGGTACGGGACGGATGCTCGGTCTTCTGGCCCCGAGAGCCAATCGCGCCACGGGGCTCGATTCGAGCCACGCCATGCTCTCCGTCGCCCGGGCCAATCTCGAGCGGGCCGGCCTGTCCGGCGTCGACCTGCGCCAGGGCGACATTCACGCGCCGCCCTTCGGCCGGGAGAGCTTCGACCTCGTCGTGGTGCATCAGGTCCTGCATTATCTCGACGACCCGGCCCGTGCGCTCCGCGAGGCGGCACGGCTGGTGATGCCCGGAGGCCGGCTTCTCGTGGTGGATTTCGCGCCTCACGACCTCGAATTCCTGCGTGAGGATCAGGCCCATCGCCGCCTCGGCTTCGCCCCCGAGCAGGTGACGGGCTGGCTCGCAGATGCGGGTCTCGGTACGGTCGCGATCCGGCATCTCGCCCCTGCGGACGAGAGCGGCCACCAACTCACTGTCACCCTCTGGCTCGCCGCCGCCGCGGCCACGCCGGCACGAACTTCCGAGGCGGAGCGCGCCGTGGCCTGAACGGCCGCCATCGCCTTGCCGTCATCACAAAGACCGTCTGAACCGAAAGATCTTGAGGACGCCCGATGCCCACCGCTTCCCAACACCGCGCCAGCCGCGACGGCTATCGGCCGATCCAGGTCTCCATCGAGTTCTTCCCGCCGAAGACCGACGAGATGGAGAAGGTCCTGTGGTCGTCGATCGAGCGCCTCGCCCCGCTCCAGCCGAAATTCGTCTCGGTGACCTACGGCGCCGGCGGCTCCACCCGCGAGCGCACGCACAACACCGTGGCGCGGATGATCAAGGAGACCAGCCTCAAGCCGGCCGCCCATCTCACCTGCGTGGATGCCACCCGTGAAGAGATCGACGAGGTCGTGCAATCCTACTGGGATGCCGGCGTGCGCCACATCGTGGCCCTGCGCGGCGACCCGCAGGACGGCGTCGGCACAGCCTATCGTCCGCATCCCGGCGGCTATGCCCGGACCAGTGATCTCGTGGCCGGCATCAAGCGGGTCGGCGACTTCAAGGTCTCGGTCTCGGCCTATCCCGAGAAGCACCCGGAGGCCGCCTCGCTCGATGCCGATATCGATGCCCTTAAGGCCAAGGTCGATGCCGGCGCCGACCAGGCGATCACGCAGTTCTTCTTCGAGAACGACGTCTATCTGCGCTACGTCGACAAGGTCCGCGCCGCCGGGATCGACATCCCGATCATCCCCGGCATCCTGCCCGTCCAGAACTTCAAGCAATCGGCCAATTTCGCCCGTCGTACCGGCGCGTCGGTGCCGTATTGGCTCGCTGCCCGGTTCGAGGGGCTGGACAACGACGTCGACACCCGCCGCCTGATCGCCGCCGCCGTGGCGGCCGAGCAGGTGCTCGATCTGGTGGATCAGGGCGTCAACGACTTCCATTTCTACTCGATGAACCGCTCCGACCTCGTTTATGCCATCTGCCACCTGCTCGGCCTGCGTTCTCAGGCGCCGAAAGTGGCGGCGAAGGCGGCTTGAAATAAGGACACGCGATCCAACCCTTGGACCTCATCCTGAGGCGCCCGCGCATGCGGGCCTCGAAGGAGGGCTCCAGATCGCGCAACGAGACTTGGAGACCTCCTTCGAGGCCTCCGCTACGCTCCGGCACCTCAGGATGAGGTGGATTGGTGGGACTTCGCGTCTCCAAGGATACGACATGACCGACCTACGCCCCGTCGACGGTAAAGAGATCGAAGCCGCCCTGCGCCAGCGGGCTGCGGAAAAAATCCTCGTCCTCGACGGGGCGATGGGCACGGTGATCCAGCGCCTCGGTTACGGCGAAGCGGATTTTCGTGGATCGCGCTTCCCCGATCATTCCCATGACCAGAAGGGCAACAACGACCTGCTGATCCTGACGCAGCCCGACGCGATCCGGCAGATCCACCTCGACTATTTCCTGGCCGGCGCCGATGTCTGCGAGACCAACACCTTCTCCGGCACCACCATCGCCCAGGCCGATTACGGCATGGAATCCATCGTTCACGAGCTGAACGCGCAAGGCGCGCACCTCGCCCGCGAGGCGGCAAAACTCGCCGAGGAGCAGGATGGTCGCCGCCGCTTCGTTGCCGGCGCCATCGGCCCGACGAACCGAACCCTGTCCATCTCCCCTGACGTGAACAATCCCGGCTACCGGGCCGTGACCTTCGATCAGGTCAAGACCGCCTACGAGGAGCAGGTCCGAGGCCTGATCGAAGGCGGCGCCGAGCTCATCCTCATCGAGACCATCTTCGACACGCTCAACGCCAAGGCGGCTGTGGCCGCGGCCTGGGCGGTGTTCGAGGAGACCGGCACCACCCTGCCGATCATGATCTCCGGCACCATTACAGATCTGTCGGGACGTACCCTGTCGGGCCAGACCCCCGAAGCGTTCTGGAATGCCCTGCGCCATTCCTCTCCGCTCACCATCGGCCTCAACTGTGCGCTCGGCGCCAAGGAGATGCGCGGGCATATCTCCGAACTCTCGCGCATCGCCGATACCCTGGTCTGCGCCTATCCGAATGCCGGTCTTCCCAACGAATTCGGCCTCTACGACGAGAGCCCGGAGGCGATGGGCAAGCTGGTGGGCGAGTTCGCCACTTCCGGCCTCGTCAACATGGTCGGCGGCTGCTGCGGCACCACGCCGGACCATATCCGCGCCATCGCGCAGGCGGTCGAGGGTGTGAAGCCCCGCGCAATCCCGGACGTGCCCCGGCTGATGCGCCTGTCGGGCCTGGAGCCGTTCACGCTCACGAAGGAGATCCCCTTCGTGAATGTCGGCGAGCGCACCAACGTCACGGGCTCGGCGAAATTCCGCAAGCTCGTCACCGCCGGCGACTACGCGGCGGCGCTCGACGTGGCACGCGATCAGGTCGCTGCCGGCGCCAGCATCATCGACGTCAACATGGACGAGGGCCTGCTCGATTCCGAGAAGGCGATGGTGGAGTTCCTCAACCTCGTCGCCGCCGAGCCGGACATCGCCCGCGTGCCGGTGATGATCGATTCCTCGAAATTCCACGTCATCGAGGCCGGGCTCAAATGCGTCCAGGGCAAGGCCATCGTGAACTCGATCTCCATGAAGGAGGGCATCGAGAAGTTCATCGCGGACGCCAAGGTGTGCCGCTCCTACGGCGCGGCGGTGGTGGTGATGGCCTTCGACGAGCAGGGGCAGGCCGACACGCTGGAGCGCAAGGTCGAGATCTGCTCCAAGGCCTACGAGGTGCTGACCGAAGAGGTCGGCTTCCCGCCGGAGGACATCATCTTCGACCCCAACGTCTTTGCCGTCGCCACCGGCATCGAGGAGCATAACGGCTACGGTGTCGCTTTCATCGAGGCGACGCGGATCATCCGCGAGACCCTGCCCCACGCCCATATCTCGGGCGGCATCTCGAACTTGAGCTTCGCCTTCCGCGGCAACGAGCCGGTGCGCGAGGCGATGCACGCGGTGTTCCTGTACCACGCGATCCAGGTCGGCATGGATATGGGCATCGTGAATGCGGGCCAGCTCGCGATCTATGACGAGCTTCCGGCCGAGTTGCGCGAGCTGTGCGAGGACGTCGTCCTGAACCGGCGCGACGACGCCACGGACCGGCTGCTCGACGCGGCTGCGCGCTTCAAGTCCGGCGGTGGCGTCCAGGCCAAGACCGCCGATCTCAGCTGGCGCGAGGCCCCCGTCGCCAAGCGTCTGGAGCACGCCCTCGTCAACGGCATCACCGAATACGTGGTCGTCGACACCGAGGAGGCGCGGCTCGAATCCGCGCGCCCCCTTCACGTCATCGAAGGCCCGCTGATGGCCGGCATGAACGTGGTCGGTGACCTGTTCGGCTCCGGAAAGATGTTCCTGCCGCAGGTGGTGAAATCCGCCCGCGTGATGAAGCAGGCGGTGGCCTATCTCGAACCCTTCATGGAGGCGGAGAAGCTCGCCAATGGCGGCGACGGCAAGCGTCAGGCCGCCGGGAAGATCCTGATGGCGACGGTGAAGGGCGACGTCCACGACATCGGCAAGAACATCGTCGGCGTCGTGCTGGCCTGCAACAATTACGAGATCATCGATCTCGGCGTGATGGTGCCCGCGGCCAAGATCCTCGACGTCGCGCGCAAGGAGAACGTCGACATCATCGGCCTGTCCGGCCTGATCACGCCCTCCCTCGACGAGATGGTGCATGTGGCCGCCGAGATGGAGCGCGAGGGGTTCGACGTGCCGCTCCTCATCGGCGGTGCCACGACGAGCCGCGTCCACACCGCGGTGAAGATCCACCCGTCCTACAACCGGGGCCAGACCGTCTACGTCACCGATGCGAGCCGGGCCGTCGGCGTGGTGTCGAGCCTTCTCTCGAAGGAGACGCGGGACACGACCATCGAGAAGGTGCGGGCCGAGTACAGGAAGGTCGCCGACGCGCATGCGCGCTCGGAACTCGACAAGCAGCGCCTGCCGCTGGCGAAAGCCCGCGCCAACCCGTTCCGGATCGACTGGTCCGGCTACGCGCCGAAGAAGCCGACCTTCACGGGAGCGCGGGTCTTCGCCTCCTACGAGGTCGCCGATCTCGTCCCCTATATCGACTGGACGCCGTTCCTGCAGACCTACGAGTTCAAGGGCCGCTATCCGGCGATCTTCGAGGACCCCAATCAGGGTCCGGCGGCGAAAGCCCTGTTCGACGACGCGCAAGGTATGCTGAAGCAGATCGTCGAGGAGCGCTGGTTCAACCCGAAGGCGATCATCGGCTTCTGGCCGGCGAACGCGGTGGGCGACGACATCGCGCTCTATACCGGCGACAGCCGCTCCGAGAAGCTCGCCACCTTCCACGGCCTGCGCCAGCAGCTGTCGAAGCGGGACGGGCGGGCCAATACCTGCCTCTCCGACTTCGTTGCGCCCGAAGGGTCCGGCATCGGCGACTACGTCGGCGGCTTCGTCGTGACGGCGGGGCTCGAGGAGGTGCGCATCGCCGAGCGCTTCGAGCGGGCCAACGACGATTACCGCTCGATCCTGGTCAAGGCGCTCGCCGACCGCATCGCCGAGGCGCTCGCCGAACGCATGCACGAGCGGGTCCGCCGCGAGTTCTGGGGGTATGCCGCCGACGAGGTGTTCGCACCGGAAGATCTCGTGCGCGAAGAATATGCCGGCATCCGTCCTGCTCCGGGCTACCCGTCCCAGCCCGACCATACCGAGAAGGTCACGCTGTTCGATCTCCTCAAGGCCGAGCCGCGCATCGGGGTGAAGCTCACCGAGAGCTACGCCATGTGGCCGGGCTCGTCCGTCTCGGGTCTCTACATCGCCCATCCGGAGGCGCATTATTTCGGCGTCGCCAAGGTGGAGCGCGATCAGGTCGAGGATTACGCTCTCCGCAAGGGCATGGACCTGCGCGACGTCGAGCGCTGGCTCGGGCCGATCCTCAACTACGACCCCGCCCGCTATCTCGCGGCGGCTGCCGAATAAGACGCCATTCGGTGGAATGGAGCATGGGTGTGTCCGGCGGAGCCTTGACCGTCGGACCGCCCGCGCTTCAATGCACCCACCCTGATCGAGTGGGCTAGCGGAGCGCGACCACGTTGAACCGGAACACCGGAATCCTGGCCGTCGCCGCCATCCTCGCCCTCGGAGTGTCCGGCTGTACCGGCTTTTCCTATCTGTCGAAGAACTACGCCGCGGTGGGCGTCCAGATCGTGACCATCGGCTGCAACGATCCCTATTCCGTCTATGATCAGCGGCGCGTGAACAAGATGCTCGTCGTCTCCGACGGTCTTCGGGAGATCACCGGCTGCGGTATCGACGAGCGCTACGACGGACAGGGCGGACCCGCGGCAACGCGCGCCAAGCGGCTGCGCGAGGCGGCCCGCACATTCCTCGACGAGACCGCGCGGGAGAATTGCAAGATCACCGGGGAATCCGTCTTCACCGACCTGCAGACGGAATTCTCCTATGTCTGCAATCCCACCCCTGAAGCGCGTGGCCTGAAGGTGCCGAGACTTCCCTCGCGCTGACGCGTCAGCCGCCGTCGGCAGAGGGGCGCGGGAAGGTCCGTTCCGCCGCATCTCCCGATGCCGCGAGCAGGGCGCGGGCGAGGTCGCGCGCCTCGCTCCGGTCGAGGGCGAGGATGGCGGTGAAGGGCGCTCCGGACAGGTCCGCAAGGCCGAGTTCGAGCCGCACACCATCAGGCAATGCGGCGACGGCGAGACTCCAGTCCCGTTCCTGCTGCCCGCTCATCGGCCCATCTCCCGTGCGGCGTGAGGCATCGGCGGACAAAGTGAACGTCACTTCCCGACGGAGGCCGATGCTGCAGGCGTGCAAGATCGCACGCCTGCGCAGCCGTGCTTTTCAAAACCGTGCCTTGAATGACCGATTGCGGCCTGCGAGGCCAGAGCGGAAGCGCAAGCCGGCCACATCTCTCGGCCCGGGAGATTGACGGCCGGCGGCGGAACGGTGTTTCTCCGCCCGCGTAGCGGCCGGAGCGCCGGCCGTTGCCAAGACCAAATGTTGTCAAGACAAGGAAACGCCGACATGTCCGAGATCTGGTTCCGCACCGGCGAGGCGACCGTGCTCGCCGCCGATGGCCAGTATACCGACGCGATGCCGGAAGTGCTGATCGGTTCCACCCGAGGCCCGGTGGGCCAGGCCTTCGCCGGCATGATGGGGCAGGTCCAGGGCCATACCCGCATGTTCGTGGTCCGGGACCTGAACCAGCTCGTGCGTCCCTCCACCATGATGACCACCAAGGCGACGATCCATACGGTCGAGTACGTGAACCTGCTCGGCGGCGTGGTTCAGGCCGCCACCGGCGACGCGATCGTCGATTGCGTGATCGAGGGCATCCTGCCGAAGGACGGGCTCGACGAGCTGTGCATGATCATCATGATTTGGCTCGACCCGCGCTGCGCCGAGGATGCCAACCTCGACCAGAAGGACCTCTACCGCACCAATTACGAGGCGACGAAGCTCGCCATCGCCCGTGCCATCAAGGGCGAGCCGACGATCGACGAGCTCATCGCCAACCGCAAGACGGTGAAGCACTACGCTCTCGAGGACATCATCGAGTATTGAGTCGGCAGTCGACCGGGGCGAGTTCCTGTCGCTCCTGTCACCCCGGCGGGATGCGGCCCACCGAGCAGAGGGTACGGATGGAGCCGGATGGATCGGTGTAGCAACTCGCCGACCATCCGTTCTGCTGGATGAAGGATTTGCGGCGCTCCCGGAGCGAGGTCTCGTAGGCCTTGCCGATGGCGCTCTGGACGGCACCGGGCGATTCTCCGATCGCGGCTCCACCGGCGATCGCCAGATCCTGGAAGTAGACGGCCAAGGGTGTCGGATCGCCCGATGCCGCCTGGACGATCGGTTCGGCCCGGCAGGTCAGGTCGATCTTCGTGCTGTTGGGAATCTTGAGGTCGATACTCGGCCCCTGCCGCCGGCCGACCTTGGCACCGATCTGCCCCGCGATCCGCACCGCCAGCGCGTCGCACTCGTCGGCTTGGACGGCCGTCGGTGCGGAGAGGATGAGAGCCACCAGAAGAATTCGAAACATCGCTCGACCCTGCGCCGTTTCCGCTCGCGCGGCGGCCTGTCCAGGGAGCGATGCGTCAGGCCGGCACCTGTGTCAAAGCCTTCAGCGGCATCTCGCCTGACGATCCGGCCCCGCCGCGGGGACGCGCGCCCGACGCTTCACGCAAGGAATCCACGGTCTCGTCCGAGCCTTCGGTGACGATTTCCCGCCGCCGTTCCGCAGTCGGCATCGGCAGGCGCACGAGGATGATGGTGCCGAGGCCTTCCTCCGAACGGATGCGGAGCGACCCGCCATGGAGCTGCGCCATGGAGCGTGCGATGGCGAGGCCGAGACCGGAGCCCTTATGCGTCCGGGTGAGATTGGTCTCCACCTGCTGGAACGGCGATCCGAGGCGGCGCAGGGCCGCCTTTGGAATGCCGATGCCCGTATCCTCGATGAAGATATGGATCCGATCCCCGGACGGGCGCGCCTTCACGACGATACGGCCGTCTCCGCCGGGCGTGAACTTCACCGCATTCTGCAGCAGGTTGACCAGGATCTGGTGCAGCGCGCGCGCGTCGACCAGCAGGGTCAGACCGGCGACGGTATCGACGTCGATGGTGAGCGATTTCGCCCGGGCCGGCTCGGTGACAAGCTTCAGGGCGTTCTGGATAGCGCCGTCGAGGGGGACTTCCCGGAGAGCCAGACGAACCCGGTGCGATTCGATGCGCGACATGTCGAGGATGTCGTCGATGACCGAGAGCAGATAGTCGCCGCTCGAGCGGATGTCGCGACAATACTCGGTGTAGCGCGGCGAGCCGAGGGAGCCGTAGACCCCCGTTTCCATCAACTCGGCGAAGCCCATGATGGCGTTGAGCGGCGTCCGCAGCTCGTGGCTCATCGTGGCGAGGAACTCCGATTTCGCCTGGTTGGCCGTCTCCGCCTGGGCCTTCTGGTCGAGATAGCGCTCGGCGAGGTCCGCGAGCTGCTGGGTCTGCAATTCCAGGGTCCGGCGCGAGCGCTTGAGATCCTTGACCGTCTCGATCAGCTCGCGCTCGGATGCGACGAGCTGCTCCTGCTGCCGCTTGAGGTTGGTGATGTCGGTACCGACGGAGACGTAGCCGCCGTCCTTCGTCCGCCGCTCGCTGATCTGGAGCCAGCGGCCGTCCGTGAGCTCCGCCTCGAAGGTGCGGGCCGTCGCCGACGAGGCCTCGATCTCGCGTAGCTCCCGGCGTACCGGGGGGAGGACGCCGCGGCCCATGATCTCGTGGTAGCGCTTGCCCGGCGTCGCATCGTCCGGGCTCAGGGCGTGGAGGTGGCGGAACTTCGAATTGCACAGGACGAGGCGGTTGCTCGTGTCCCACAGCACGAAGGCTTCCGAGATCGCCTCCACCGCATCGCGCAGGCGCATGTCGGCGGTGGCATTGGACTCGGCGAGCTGCCGCTGCTCGGTGACGTCGAGGGCGATGCCCACGAGATGGCGCCCGCCATCGACCTGATCGGGGACAATCTCGGCGCGGGTGCGCAGCCAGATCCAAGCGCCGTTGGCGCCGCGCATGCGGAACTCATGATCGACGGTGGACTGGCTCGCGGCCAATTGGCGGGCCAGGGCATAGAGGTCGCCGTCGTCCGGGTGGACCAGGGCGTTGACGTCGCCGAAGGACAGGAATTCTCGCTCGCGGCGATAGCCGAGCAGCGCGTACATCGAATCCGACCAGTAGATCCGTCCACGCGGGATGTCCCAGTCCCACAATCCGCAGCGCCCGCGGCCGAGGGCGGTGTCGAGCCGCTGCTTGATCTGCTCGCACAGCCTGTCCACCGCGTAGGCGCGCCGGGTCTGGAGGGCGTAGGCAACCCCGATCCCGACGATGACGAGGGCGGCCGAGGCGTAGAGAACCGCCTGGTTCCGCATCCGCGTGGTCCAGGCGTCGAGAACGGGGGCGATGGGCTGGATGACCGCCACCTGGCCCCGGCCGTTGGGAAGTGTCCGCAGGGCCGCGAAGGCCTGCTCGCCATTGGCGAGGGTGAGGGCCATCACGCCGGCGCGCTCTCCCAGCGTGCTGAGTGCTTGCATCTCCCCGATCCGGTCCGTCAGCGTTCCGCGCGGATCCGTCATGGCCGGATGGGCGCCCAGAATCTCTTCGGATGCCGACGTCACCAGGATCTGCCGTCCGGCCGGCATCAACGTGACCGGAAGGAGCGTCTCCAGGCGTGAGCGGATCGCGGAAGAGGTCGCTTCCACATCCGACAAGGCAGCTGTGACCAGCCGGGTGAAGGTCTCGATCTCGGTGACCGTCTCGCGCAGGATCTCGCTGCGTTCGCCGCGCAACTGGAGCGCCGCTCCAGCCGCCAGGCAGACGAGGAACGTCGCGAGGAAAGCGGGTACCGCGTAGCGCAGCCAGATCTCGGCACGGACGAAGCGGGCATGGGCCGCAGTCTGAGGGCGGTGAATACCGAGGATCGTATCCGCGCGCGCGGAGAGGGAAGCGGAATCCGCCTCCAGCATGACAAGACCCCGCAACTGCCGGTGAGTCGCTCGGATACGTGTTGGTGAGTCACGCTCCGAATCGTATTCAGTTCAGCATTTCCACAGCCAACTTGTCCACGGAATTCTTGGACAGATCCTTGACTCTCGGCCGAGTGTGGCAATCGAATCCAGAGAATCGACCGATTCAATTTTATGTTGTTTATTAATGGTTTAGCCCTGCGCGAGAGTCCGGGTCAGGATGTCCGCCACATCGCGCGAAAGCCCCGGCGTGGCGGCGATTTCGCCAAGCGTGGCCGTAGCTTGGCTACGACGTTCGAATTCCAGCATTCGCCACGATCCGAAAGCCGTCAAAAGGCGCGCGGCGAGCTGAGGATTCGTCCCGTCGATGGTCCGGATCGCGTCCGCGACCAGCTTGAACCCTGCGCCATCGGACCGGGCGAACTGGGTCGGGTTCGCCGTACTGAACGTTCCGATGAGGGCGCGAACCCGGTTCGGATTGGTCATCGCGAAGGCCGGATGGTCCTGAAGTTCGCGGATGCGCGCGATCGTGTCGTTCTCCGGGATCAGCGCCTGGATGCCGAACCACTTGTCCAGGACCAGAGGTTCGTCGGCGTATCGGCTGGCGAAGGCCTGGAGGGCCGCCTCTCGTGCCTCGCCCGGTATCGTGGCCAGAGCCGAGAGGGCAGCGAGACGGTCGGTCATGTTGGTGGCATCGGTGAACTGGGCGACAGCGAGTTCGGTCCCCCGCTCTTCATCGGCCGCCTTGATCAGGTCGAGGGTAGCGTTTTGCAGGGCCCGACGACCGGCGGAAGCCGCATCGGAGCTGAATGCCGCCTCCGCCTGGTCGGCCAGAGCGGCGTGAAGCGCTTCCAGGCGTTTCCGGAGGCCTCGTCCGATATGGCGTCGCAAGGTGCGTCTGGCACGGTGGATCGCGTCTGGATCGATATCCACGCCGATCTCGTTGGCCACGTCGCCTTCGCTCGGCAATCCGAGGACCAGGGCGGCGAAGGCCGGATCGCTCAGGGCTTCGGCATCGAGGAAGGTGGACAGGGCCTCGACGAAGGCCTGTGCATCCGAGCCCGCATCCTCCGCCAGCGGGGCGTCCGCTTTCGTCCGCTGCACGATGAGGCGCATGGCGATGCTCTGGGCGGCCTGCCAGCGGTTGAAGGAATCGTTGTCGTGGGCGAGCAGCGTCAGGCGCTCCGTATCGCTCAAGACCATCTCGACCCGGACGGGGGCCGAGAACTCCCGGAACAGCGATGGGACCGGCCGCTCGTCGACGTCGGTGAACACGATCTCGTCCGCCGGGCGATCAAGGACGAAGACGCCCCCGACGACACGCTCGCAGGCGGCAGCGATGGGACCGCGTCCGCCGACGAGGCCGAGGGCGATCGGTATGACGAGTGGCGGGCTGTCCTCCGCGCCCGGCAGGCGCTGGCGGAACCTCAGGCGGTATGTCCTCGCCGAGGCGTCGTGATGCCCTTCGATTGTGACCACCGGCGTGCCCGGCCGCTCGTACCACCGCGCGAAGCCCGAGAGATCGCGGCCGGTCTCGGTGGCGAAGGCGGCGAGGAAATCTTCAACCGTGGCCGCTCGCCCGTCATTGTCGGCGAAGTAGCGGTCCATGCCCGCGCGAAAGGCCGCGGCACCGATCAGGGTGCGCAACATCCGCACGATCTCGGCGCCCTTCTCGTAGACGGTGGCGGTGTAGAAGTTGTTGATCTCGGCATAGGCCCTGGGGCGTACCGGATGGGCCAGCGGCCCGGCATCCTCGGGGAATTGGCGGGCGCGCAGCGTCCTGACCTCGCCGATGCGATGGACGGCGCGCGAGCGCATGTCGGAGGAGAATTCCTGGTCGCGGAAGACCGTGAGACCCTCCTTCAGGCAGAGCTGGAACCAGTCGCGGCAGGTGACGCGGTTGCCCGACCAGTTATGGAAATATTCGTGGGCGATGATCCTCTCGATGGCCGCGTAATCCGCATCGGTCGCGGTGTCCGGCGAGGCGAGGACGTACTTGTCGTTGAAGATGTTGAGGCCCTTGTTCTCCATCGCGCCCATGTTGAAATCGGACACTGCCACGACGTTGAACACGTCGAGGTCGTAGGCACGCCCGAACGCCGTCTCGTCCCATCTCATCGAGCGGGCGATGGCCTCCAGGGCATAGTCTGCGCGGTCGGCCTTGCCCGGCTCCACGTAGACGGCGATCGAGACGGCGCGGCCGTCCATGGTGGTGACCTCGCGCGACACCCGGTCGAGGCGACCGCCGACCAGGGCGAAGAGGTAGGCCGGCTTCGGATGCGGGTCGTGCCAGACGGCATAATGGCGACCGGGGCCTGCAGGGCCGGATTCCTTCGGGTTGCCGTTGCCGAGGAGGATCGGCGCCTCGTCCTCCTCGGCCTCGATCCGGGTCGTGTAGACCGACATCACGTCGGGCCGGTCGAGGAAATACGTGATCCAGCGGAAGCCGTCGGCCTCGCATTGGGTGCAATAGACGCCGCTCGACCGGTACAATCCCATGAGCTTGGTATTGGCGGTCGGGTCGATCCGGGTCTCGATCCTCAAGGCGAAGGGCCGTCGTGGCGGCTCGTGCACGGTCAGAGCCGCGGGCGTGGCGGAATAGGCTGCCGAATCGAGGGGGCTGCCGTCGAGGGTAAGCCCCAGCAACGCGAGCTCGTCGCCATCGAGCACCAGCGGAGCGTGCGGGCGTCCCGCCGGGTTCGGGCGCAGGGCCAAAGTCGAGATGATCCGCGTCTCGCGGGGATGGAGCCGTACATCGATATCTACCGTGTCGATGAGGTAGTCGCTCGGCCGGTAGTCTTCGAGATGGATCAGGATCGGGGTTTCGGTGCGCATGGCGGGTCCGGGTTTCCCTTGCGGCGGACGATATTCTATCGTTTCGAACGTCGTAGAAGAGGTGCCGATCCGAGGCCATGTCCCTCATCAGGGGATGGGACCGGGCGACAGGGGACGAGGAGAGCGGATGAAGCGAGGCACCATGGCGATGGGCGTTTGCGTCGCCCAGATATGGGCCGTTTGTGCCTCGGCGCAGAACGGTGGCGCCGCATTGGCCAAACCCACGCCGGCTCCCAAAGCATCTCAGGTTCCGACGATCGTCGGAACATGCGCCCGGACGACCATCACCGAGATCGGCGACCGCTTCGGGGGGAGCATCACGGGTGCCGGCAAATCCGACCCCGCCACGGGCACGGCGGTGTCCTACGCCAATGGCGGCTATCAGATTTCCTATTCCCGCGTCGCCGCGCTCGAGCGTTCCAAGGTCGGGGACTCGGTGATGGTGTGCCTGATCTCCGTGCCGAAGGACTGCCCCAAGGGCGACGATCGCGGACGGGTCTACACCACCACCAACCTGCGTTCGGGAGATGTCTGGTCGATGCCGGACTCCCAGCATATGTGCGGCGGCGCCTGAACGGCTCCGCCCGGCTACTGCTTCGAACGATTGACGAGGGCCTGGAGCGCCCTGGCCACGGCCTCGGTGACGTTCTTGCGGTACTTCTTATGAACGAGCTGGCCGTTATGGTAGATGTCGTGCTCGACGTAGAGCCGTTCACCGTCCCACCGCACCACGTTGTCGGTCTCCGAGGTCTCCGTCACCCCGAGGTCGTCGCGCAGGGTGATGTTGCTGGGTTGCGTCAACATATCGGATCCTTTCAATCGTTCTCGGGGCATTGGCGGTGTCGGAGCATGGGAACGCGCCCTGCCGCTAGCGGCGAACGAGGCTGTCGGGACAGGCATCTCTCGGGGAAATCCGGCTCCGGCGACGATGGAAGCCCCGTTGCGTCCGGTTCTAAGGAGCCGAAGCGCATGACGTCTCCCGTGCCCGATTGCATGGCTTTCACCTTCCGCCGTTCCTCGGGGCGACCTTACGAAGCGACGGCCTCCTATGCCAGCGCGAAGCTGACAGGATGCCCTCAACGCACCGTCACCTGGTTCTTGATCCGGTCGTAGGTCGACCGGCTGAGGACGCGTTTCGACAGGAGTTGGTCGACGGACGTGTAGGGGCGGCGCTGAATGATGGCGCGCCCGATCATGCCGCCACCCTTGAGGCCGTTGAGCTCGGCGAGCGATCCGGTGTTGAGATCCACTACGGAGACCGCCGGCGGTCCGGCGCTGTCGGCCGCATCCTCCACCGCTTGCTGGGTCTCTGTCTGGGACGTCCGCAGGGGAGGAGTCTGCGCCAGCGGCGCCGCGGGACCACCGGAGGGGGCGGGAACCGGGCTTGTCGCGGCAGTCGCCTGTCCCTCGGGCGACGTCGGCGGAGTCGCCGGCCGCGACGGAGACCGGATCGGCGACGGCGCCTGGATGGGTTGCGGCACGGGTGCCTGCTGCGGTTGAGGTGCCGGTTGCGCAGGGGCGGGTTGCTCGGCCGGGACCGCCGGCTCGGCGCGCCGCTCGGGTTTCGGCGAAACCGGCCGCGATGGATCGGGTCTGGCAGGCTCGGTTCTCTGCACCTGCGGCACGGAGACCGGATCGTCACCGCCCTGGGGCCAGAAAGCCTGGACCAGACCCGCCAACCCCGCCGCTACGACAAAGAGAACGACCACTCGCAGAAGAGTCGAACCGCTGAGCATCCAACCCGCCTCACGCACACCATGCGGTCGGAACGGTAACATGGGAAACAAAGCAAAGTCTTGCGGTCGAACCGGATGTCCTCAGGCACCTGCGTGAGAACGCGTCCGACGCACCGGAAGGGGCTGGTAAGACGCATCGACGTCGGGTGCCGGCCCCTGCATGGTCCGTCGCGATGTCCTTTGCTTCTCCGTTCCCTTTACTGAACCGGTTCGTCGCAGAACGCGTGGGGGCGCTGCGCTACCTGCTGGCGCTGTTCCGCCTCGTTCATGCCGCCAGCCCGCGCCTGCTGGTGACCAGCCTCACCCTGCGCCTCGTGCGAGCGAGCCTGCCGGTGCTGATGCTCTATGTCGGCAAGCTCATCCTCGACGCCATCGTCGCCGAACATGCACGGCCGCATCCGGCCGGAACCGGCCTCGACGCTTGGCTCGCCGACCCCGCCCTGCGCCGTCTCGCCGGCCTCGTCGCCCTGGAACTCGGCCTCGCCATCCTGTCCGACCTCCTGGGGCGGTTCAGCACCCTCGTCGACGGGTTGGTGGCGGACCTCTACGGCAACGCCGCGACCCTTCGGCTGATGCGCCACGCAGCCGCCCTCGATCTCGCGCAATTCGAGGACAGTGCCCAGCAGGACCGGCTGGAGCGCGCCCGCCGCCAGGTGACCGGGCGCTCCAACCTGCTGTTCCAGCTCTTTGGACAGGCACAGGATCTGATCACGCTCGTCTCATTCGGCATCGGTCTCGCGGCCTACGCCCCGTGGTTGATCGTGCTGCTCGCCGGCTCCCTCGTCCCGGCCTTCCTCAACGAGCTCTATTTCAACCGCCAGGGCTATCGCCTCGCCTGGACCCGCACGCCCGAGCGGCGCCAGATCGACTACCTGCGCTATCTCGGCGCCAGCGTGGAATCCGCCAAGGAGATCAAGCTCTTCGGCCTCAATACCTATATCGCCGATCGCTATCGGGCCCTTGCCACAAAGCTGCTCGCAGACAGCCGCGCCCTGGCCATCCGCCGCGCCGGCTGGGGCGGCGCCTTCGCAGCGCTCGGTACGCTCGCCTATTACGCGGCCTACGCCACCATCGTCTGGCGCACGGTGGCCGGCGCCTTCTCCATCGGCGACCTCGCCTTCCTCGCCGGCTCGTTCCAGCGTCTGCGCGGCCTGATCGAGGGCCTGCTGCTGGGGTTCTCGCAGATCTCGTCGCAGGCGCAGTATCTCGAAGACCTGTTCTCGTTTTTCGACGTGGTGCCGCTTATCCGTTCGCCGGACCGCCCCATCCCGTTTCCGCAGCCCATCACTCACGGCATCGTCTTCGAGGATGTCGGGTTCCGCTATCCCGGCACCGAGATCTGGGCGGTGCGGTCCTTGAGCTTCCACCTCGCCGCCGGTGAGGTGCTGGCCCTGGTGGGAGAGAACGGGGCCGGCAAGACCACCATCGTCAAGCTGCTGACCCGGCTCTACGACCCGACGGAAGGCCGTGTGCTGCTCGATGGACGTCCGCTCTCCGACTACGACCTCGACGACCTGCGCGCCCGGATCGGCGTGATCTTCCAGGATTTCGTGCGCTTCGATTTCACCGCCTCCGAGAACGTCGCCGTCGGGCGCATCGACGAGCGTGACGATTCCCACCGTATCACCCGTGCTGCCGGGCGCGGCCTCGCCGACGGCGTAATCGGGCGGTTGCCTCTGGGCTACGACCAGCCGCTCGGCAAGCGCTTCGCCGAGGGCGTCGACCTCTCCGGCGGCGAGTGGCAGAAGATCGCGCTGAGCCGGGCCTATATGCGGGAGGCCGAGATCCTCATCCTCGACGAGCCCACCGCCGCTCTCGACGCGCGGGCCGAGTTCGAGGTGTTCCAGCGCTTCCGCGATCTCAGCCGAGGACGCAGCTGCGTCCTGATCTCGCACCGCTTCTCCACCGTGCGCATGGCCGACCGCATCCTCGTCCTCGAAAGCGGCAGGGTCGTCGAGTCCGGGACGCATGCGGAGCTGCAGGGTCGCGGAGGTCGCTACGCCGAGCTGTTCGAGCTGCAGGCTGCCGGCTATCGCTGAGACGTGGGCCACCATGCTCTGCGGACAACGCAACCGGGGGGCGCCGATATGGAGCCCCCCGAGCCGTTGCATCTCGGCGTCAGAACCATCATCACACCATCCAGATTCTCGGGCCGTTCGGCTCGCCCTCCCAAGGATGCGGCGAAGCGAAGAGTCGGCAGTTCGACGCCGTCCGTGATCTTCCAGACATGAGAAGAACGCCATGAAGACGCGCGCTGCGGTCGCGTGGGAGGCCAAGAAGCCTCTCACCATCGAGACGATCGATATCGAAGGACCCAAGGCCGGCGAGGTGCTCGTCGAATTGATGGCCACCGGCATCTGCCATACAGACGCCTACACCCTGTCGGGCCTCGATTCCGAGGGCAAGTTCCCGGCGATCCTCGGTCACGAGGGCGCGGGCATCGTCCGCGAGGTCGGCGCCGGGGTGACCGACCTCAAGGTCGGCGACCACGTGATTCCGCTCTACACGCCGGAATGCCGCAGCTGTAAGTCCTGTCTGTCGCAGCGCACCAATCTCTGTACCGCGATCCGCGCCACGCAGGGCCAGGGCGTGATGCCGGACGGCACCAGCCGCTTCTCCTGCACCTCCACCGGCGGCAGCCCTGGCGGCGCCAACACCGTGTTCCATTACATGGGCTGCTCGACCTTCTCGAACTTCACGGTCCTGCCGGCGATCGCGCTTGCCAAGATCCGCGAAGACGCCCCCTTCGACAAGATCTGCTACATCGGCTGCGGCGTCACCACCGGCATCGGCGCGGTGATCTACACCGCCAAGGTCTGGCCCGGTGCCAACGTCGTGGTGTTCGGTCTCGGCGGCATCGGCCTCAACGTGCTTCAGGCCGCCCGGATGGTCGGTGCCGACAAGATCATCGGCGTCGACATCAACCCGGACAAGCAGGAGATGGCCCGCAAGTTCGGCATGACTCACTTCATCAACCCGAAGGAGGTCGGCAACGATCACGTCGTCGCGGCGATCCTCGACGTGACGGGCGGTGGCGCAGACTTCTCGTTCGACTGTACCGGCAACGTCAACGTGATGCGCCAGGCGCTCGAGTGCTGTCACCGCGGCTGGGGTGAATCCATCGTCATCGGCGTGGCCGAGGCAGGCAAGGAAATCTCGACCCGTCCGTTCCAACTCGTCACCGGCCGCGTCTGGAAGGGCTCGGCCTTCGGCGGCGCCCGCGGCCGCACCGACGTGCCGAAGATCGTCGACTGGTACATGGACGGCAAGATCAACATCGACGATCTGATCACCCACACCATGCCGCTGGAACAGATCAACCACGGCTTCGACCTGATGCACGAAGGCAAGTCGATCCGGTCGGTGGTGGTTTACTAGTCCGGCGAGGAGGGAGCGGCGGTTCCCGCTCCCTCCAACCGAAGCGATCGCATCTGCAGGTTCGCTTGTTGGAAGACCTTCGGCAGCACCACGTCATCCCGGGGCCGCCCAGCGGAGCCCGGGATCCAGAGCCATAGGTGGCGCAAGGTTTTACACTGTCGGCGGTTCTGGATTCCGGGCTCGCCTGCGGCGACCCGGAATGACGCAGCGTCTCATTCGCCTGTGTCTTGCGCCTGTGTCCCGCCTTTCAAGAGAGAGGGCGCACGGTCGGCTCGCCGGTCAACGTAGCGCCGGATTACTGCGGAACGACGAACGCCATTCCCATCTCATCAGGAGATCACAGCATGGAAACCATCTCGAAGGCCCGCGCCCATGGCGGCACGCAGGGCGTCTACAAGCACGATGCCAAGACCACCGGCTGCCCCATGACCTTCGCGGTTTTCGTGCCACCGCAGGCGGAGAACGGCCCGGTGCCGGTGCTCTGGTACCTGTCCGGTCTCACCTGCACCCATGCCAATGTCATGGACAAGGGCGAGTATCGTCGGGCGGCGGCCAAGCATGGCGTGATCATCGTGGCGCCTGATACGAGCCCGCGCGGCGCGGACATTCCGGACGAGGCCGGCAACTGGCAGTTCGGTTCGGGCGCCGGCTTCTATGTCGACGCGACCCAGGCGCCCTATGCCACGAATTACCGGATGTGGAGCTACGTGACGGAAGAACTTCCGGCCCTCATCGCCGAGAACTTCCCCGCGGACATGTCTCGCCAGGGCATCTTCGGCCATTCGATGGGCGGACACGGCGCTCTGACCATCGCGCTCACCTATCCCGACCGTTTCAAGTCCTGCTCGGCCTTCGCGCCGATCGCACAGCCGTCCACCGCCGGATGGTCGAAGCCCGCCTTCGAGAAGTATCTCGGGAAGAACGAGGCGGCCTGGCGCGCGCATGACGCCACGGCACTGATCGAGGACGGCAAGCGCTTCCCCGAATTCCTCGTGGATCAGGGCACCGCCGACAGCTTCCTGCAGGACGGGCTGCGCCCCTGGCTCCTGGAAGAGGCTTGCGCAAAAGCCGGAATCGCCCTGACGCTGAACATGCGCGAGGGCTACGACCATTCCTATTTCTTTATCTCGACCTTCATGGACGACCACATCGCCTGGGCTGCCGACCGCCTGAAATAGGCCAACCGCACATCATCGCATCCCCGGCGGGTCGCGCCGGGGATGTGGATCGTCGGCCCTCATCATCGCTCTCACAGGCCGGCCCTCCGCCCCGCCGGGCTCCTGCATGACTCCGCGCCGCGGCGCGTCGAGAAGGAGCCAGGGCCCGCACGCGACATGGGTTCTCGAATCCAAACGCTCTCCCACCGCGTACTCGCCTCGTTCAGCGATTGGCTAACGTCCGCAGGCTGAGTGGTGACGTCAACGACAACTTGCGTGATCTGTGTCTAACCAGCAACGGGAACCGGCGAATGGTGTCCGGTGTCTTGCCAGCCTCCGGGGCGAGAGCTACGGCTGAGGCGCGAATTTCTGTTGTATTACAGTAGTTTGTCATAATTCTAAACAACGCTGCAGGGTAAGGCTCGCTGTTTCCGCGAGCGCGTTCTGCTGTCCGTCATCCGGAGCCGCACTCCCATGTCGTCGCCCTCCTTCGCCTGTCCCGCAGCCCTCGCGGCTGGCGTGTCTCTCATCGTGCTCGCCTTGACGGGCGCCGCTTCGGCACAGGAACGCGCCGTGACGCTCGAGACCTTGAGCGTCGAAGGAGCCGGCACCGGTATCGGCGCGGGAGCCGGCAACGGACGCCGCGGACCCGAGACCGCCCGCGGCCCGGTGGACGGCTACGTCGCCACCCGCAGTGCCACCGCGACCAAGACCGACACGCCGATCATCCGCACGCCGCAATCGATCAGCGTCGTCAGCGCCGACCAGATCAAGGCACAGGGCTCCCAGACCCTGTCCGAGGCCGTGCGCTACACGCCGGGCATCTACGCCAACCAGTTCGGCCCCGATACGCGCCTCGACTGGTTCCTGATCCGCGGCTTCTCGGCCACGGAATCCGGCCTGTTCCGGGACGGACTCCAGCTGTTCCAGACCGGTTTCGCCAATTTCCGCGTCGACCCGTTCGGCGCCGAACGCATCGAGCTGCTGCGCGGCCCCGCCGCCACCCTCTTCGGCGGCAGCCCGGTGGGCGGCCTCATCAACATCGTCTCGAAGCGGCCGACCTTTACGCCCCTGCGCTATCTCGAACTGGGCGGCGGCTCGTTCAGCCAGCGCTACGCCGCTTTCGATCTCGGCGGCCCGGTCGACGAGTCCGGCCACTGGTTCTACCGCCTCACCGGCCGCTTCCAGAACGGCGACGCCCAGGTGAACTTCGCTCCGGAAGACCGCTACTACATCGCGCCGAGCTTCACCTATAAGCCCGACGGCGCCACCACCTTCACGGTGCTCACGAGTTTCCAGCGCGACGAGACCGGCGGGGCCGGCCAGTTCCTTCCGTATTTCGGGACCGTGCGCACCAACGCTTCCGGTCTCAGGATCGACCGCAAGCTCAACGCCAGCGATCCGCTGGTGGACCGCTACACCCGCAACCAGGCCAATCTCGGCTACGAATTCGAGCACCATGTCGACGACGTGTGGACCGTGCGCCAGAACTTCCGCTACTCGTTCACGGAAGTCTCGGATTCCCGCTACGTCGCCAACGGCTACGCCTTCGGCGACACATCCCAGACGAATCTCGCCCGCTACGGCTTCCTGACGACGCCCCGCGCCGGGCTCTTCGCCGTCGACAATCAGGCGGAGGCTCGCTTCAACGATGGTACGTTCGGGCACACCGTGCTGATGGGCGTCGACTACAAACGCTACAGCCTCTCGGACAATCAGGCCTCCACCCCGTTCCCCGCCCAAGCGCCGAATCTCAACATCCTGTTCCCGCGTTACTTCCAGACTGCGGTCGCGCCCGCCCCCTACCGCGTGCTGAACCAGCAGCTCCAGCAGGTCGGCCTCTACGCACAGGATCAAATCGCGCTCACCGAACGCCTGACCTTCCTCATCGGCGGTCGTCAGGACTTCGTCGACAACAACATCGACAGCAAGATCCCAGCGGGGACCTCGACCCAGATCAGCGAGAGCGCCTTCACTGGCCGGCTCGGCCTGATCTACAATCTCGACAACGGGCTGGCGCCCTACATCACCTACGGGACATCTTTCAACCCGACGCCGGGCGCCGACGTCAACAACCGGCCGTTCAAGTCGGAGACTGGCGAGCAGGTCGAGATCGGGACCAAGTTCCAGCCCGTCGGCTGGAACACGCTCTTCACGTTCGCGGCCTTCGACCTCGTCCGCAACAATACGCTGACGCCGAACCCGGACAATATCTTCACCAACTTGCAGATCGGATCGGTGCGCTCGCGCGGCTTCGAACTCTCGGCCACTGCGACCCTCGCCGAAGGCCTGAACCTCACGGCCGCTTATACGCTCTACGGTCTGCGCACCATCGAAGGGACGGTCCTCGACCTTGGCAAGGTTCCGGTAGGTATTCCTCAGACCCTCGCCTCGCTCTGGGCCGATTATACGATCCCGGTCGGCGACTTCAAAGGCTTCGGCTTCGGCGGCGGTGTGAACTATGTCGGGCAGTCCTATGCGGATGTCGCCAACACACTCGTCGTGCCCGAATACGTGACCTTCGACGCGGCGGTGCATTACGATTACGCCGGATGGCGCGCTGCCGTGAACGTGATCAATATCGGCGACAAACGCTTCGTGTCGTCCTGCTCGACCGCCACGGCCTGCTTCTACGGTACCCAGCGCAAGGTCGTAGCCAGCGTCTCCTACAAGTGGTGAGCCCGTCCCTCATGCGGTGAGAAGCGCCACGATCCTGATGAGCCCGGCTCATCGGGATTTTTTGTTCGCCGGTCAGGACTTGGTCGGCGCCCAGATGCCCAGCGACGAGGCGTCGACGGGGCGGGGCAGCAGACCTTCGCTGCGGAACGCATCCGCGATGGTCTGTTGCTCGGAGAGACCCTCGCGGGTTACCGGTTCCACCACGTAGGTGCGGCGGGCATTGGCCTTGGCGACGATGGCCGGATCGAGTTTCCATAAGGCGCCGAGACGGGTCGCGGCCTCGTCGGGATTGGCCTTCACCCAAGCGCCGGTCTCGCGCAGCTTGGCGAAGACGATGTTGAGGACGTCGCCGCGCTGGGCCGCGTACTCGTCCGAGGCGAGGTAGTAGCGCTTGTAGAGCGACAGGCCGGTCCCGTCCTCCAGGATGCGGGCGCCCGATTGCAGTTCGGCCGCCGAGAGGAACGGGTCCCAGGCGACCCAGGCCTCGACCCCGCCGCTGGCGAGCGCCGTGCGCCCGTCCGCGGGGGTGATGTAGGCGGGCGTGATCGCCTTGAACGGAATCCCCTCCGCCTTCAGGGCGGCGAGGAGGAGGTAGTGGCTGCCGGCACCCTTCGTCACAGCGACCTTGCGGCCCTTGAGGTCCGCCACCGACTTGATCGCGGAATCGCTTCCGACGACGATGGCCTGAGCGCCGGGTGAAGCCGCCTCCTGCGCCACGTAGGTGATCCGCGCATTGGCGGCCTGGGCGAAGATCGGCACCGTGTCGGCGACATCCGCCGAGAGATCGATCTGGCCCGCGTTGAGCGCCTCCATCACCGGAAGACCACTGGTGAATTCGTGCCAGGTGAGCCCGACCCCGAGGGGCGCGAGCGCCTTCTCCAGGCTGCCATCCTGCTTGAGCAGCGCGATGAGGGTCGAGGATTTCTGATAGCCGATGCGCAGGGTCTTCGGGTCGGCGGCGAATGACGCCCGCGGGAGGAGGGTGGCAAGGCTCAGCGCGGCGGCGAGCAGCGCATGGCGACGATGAATCATGGGTCGATGTCTCGTGGTCCGTGCAGGATCAGGGATGCTTGTGGATGGGGTCGATCCAGTGGACCGTCTCGGGGCGCTCGACGGGTTCCACGTCGGTGATGTTGACCACCACCGCCTCGTTGTCGGAGCGCACCAGGACGCAGTTCAGGGGCTGGTCCGGATCGGCGTTGATCTCCTGGTGCGGCACGTAGGGCGGCACGAAGATGAAGTCGCCGGGGCCGGCTTCCGCCACGAATTCGAGCTTGTCGCCCCAGCGCATGCGGGCGCGGCCGGAGACCACGTAGATCACGCTCTCCAGGGCGCCGTGATGGTGCACCCCGGTCTTGGCGTCGGGTGCGATCGCCACCGTGCCGGCCCAGATCTTCTGCGCGCCGACGCGGGCATGGTTGATCGCCGCCTGCCGGAACATGCCCGGCGTCTGGGCGGTGTTGGAATCGAGCTTGTCGCCGGGGATCACCCGCACGCCGTCATGCTTCCAGCGCTCGGCGGCGGGAGCCGCCTCGTGCTCGCGCGTGTGCTCGGAATGGGCGTGGTCGTGGCTGTGGTCGGAAGGGTCGTGCATCGGTCCGGTCCTCGGCGGCAATCGGTTCAACGTACCGCGATCGACGGCGGTTCGAAGCTCCGATCGAGGATGAGGTCGGCGCGCGGCGCCCGCGCGGCGGGGATCAGCCCGGAGCGGACATAGAGATCGATGTTGCGCTGCTCGTCGGCGATCACCGCCTCGTCGATGGGGACGGCCCGATACTCCGCCCGCGAGAACCAGCGCAGGGACACGGTCTCCGGCAGGCCGATGAGCTTCGACCAGACCGCCGCGTAGGGGGCCGGGTCCTTCAGGGCCCATTCCCTGGCCGAGACGAGGCGGCGGCCGAAATCGGCGAGTTGCGCTCGCTTGGTCTTCAGGGCGGCGTCGGAGGCCACTGCGAAGCTCAGGCCCGGCGTGATGCCGTTGCCGTCGCGGACGACACGGGCGAGGCCGGCGAGTTCGGCGGTCGAGGTATAGGGTTCCCACGTCGACCACGCATCGACGCTGCCGCTCGCTAGCGCGATCTTGGCATCCGCCGGCGGCAGGAAGCGCAGGGTCACGGCATTTGCCGGAAGGCCCGCCTCCTCCAGTGCGGCCAGCACCACCTGATGGCCGATGGAGCCGCGATTGGTGGCGATGCTCTTGCCCCGGAGGTCGGCCACCATCCTGATCGGTGAATCCTTGGCGACGAGGATCGCCAGCCCATCCTGCCTGTTGCGGAAGGCGACGAAGGCCTTCACCGGAACCCCGGCGGCGGCCGCGAAGGTGAAGGGCGCATCGCCGACGCCGCCGGCATCGATCGCCCCGGCATTGAGGGCTTCGAGGAGAGGGGCGGCTGCGGGAAACTCGCTCCATTCGAGCTTGTAGGGCAGGTCGGCGAGGACGCCGGCCGCTTCCATGAGGGCACGGGCGTTGCCGCGCTGGTCGCCGACGCGAAGCACCGTCTCGTCGGCGTGGGTGCTGCCGGTGAGGGCGAAGAGCGCGAGGGCGGCGATGAGCGCACGCATCAGGCTGCCTCCGCTCGGGCGCCACGCTGGGCGAGGAGCCGCTTGAAGGCCGGGATCAGGTCGCGGCCATAGGTGAGGGCATCCTCCAGCGGGTCGAAGCCGCGTATGAGGAATGTGCGCACTCCGAGGTCATGATAGTCGAGCAGGGCGTCGGCCACCTGCTCCGGTCTCCCGACGAGGGCGGTGGAATTGCCCGAGGCGCCCGTCTCCCTGGCGATGGCGGTATAGAGGCGCTTGTCGAGGCGCGAGCCCTGGGAGGCCGCCGCGAGCAGGCGTCGCGAGCCCTCGTTCTCGGGTACGGCCGCCGGGCCGAGCCCCTTGGCCGCGCGGGCGGCGCGGGTGCGCGCCAGGATGTCCTCGGCTCTCGCCCAGGCTTCCTCCTCCGTCGCGGCCAGGATCGGGCGGAACGACAGGCTGAAGCGGGGATCGCGGCCATGGGGTGCGGCCGCCGCCCTCACCCTGGCGATGGCTTCGCGGACCTGGTCCAGGCTCTCTCCCCACAGGGCGTAGGTGTCGGCATGGCGACCGGCCACAGTGATGGCCGCGGGCGATGCTCCGCCGAAATAGACCGGGATGCCGCGCGGGTTCACCGGCTTCACCTCGGAGAACCCGCGATCGATCCGGTAATGCGCGCCGGCGAAATCGAACGGCGCTTCCGCGGTCCAGACCTGCCGGGCGATGGTGAGGAACTCGTCGGTCCGGGCGTAGCGCTCGTCCTTGGTGAGATGGTCGCCGTCCTGCGCCAGTTCCCGGTCGTCGCCGCCGCTGATGGCGTGGATGGCGACGCGCCCGCCGGTCAGCTGGTCGAGGGTCGCGAATTGCCGCGCGGCCACCGTCGGCGCCGTGAAGCCGGTGCGGTGGGCGATCATCAGGCCGATGCGGTCGGTCACCGCTGCGATCTGGGCCGAGAGCAGCAGAGCGTCGGGGGCGGTGGCGTAGAAGGCCACGAGGATGCGGTCGAACCCGCCCCATTCATGCGCCTGGGCGAGAAGCCGGAGATAGTCGCGGTCGATGGCGGGACCGGAAGCCGCATGGGTCTCGGAAGTGTAGCGCGGGGCGGCGAAGCCGATGAACTCGACGGAGTCCGCTGGCAGGAAGCTCATCTCGATCTCCTTGTCCGTGTCGGAAGTTGCAGCGATCTCAAAGGCCGAGCGCGGCACGGCCGGCGGAGACGCGGACCGCATCGGCCTGCGGCCAGTGGATGCGCCCGCACAGGACGTCGCGCAGGTGCCGCTCCAGCGGGTTCTTCCGCGACAGGCCAGGATTGCCGGCGAGTTCGACGGCACGCTGGACCACCTGGACCGCGTTTTCGGTGACGGTGATCTTGAGGAATCCGGATTCGGCCACCGAGGGGCAGGTGCCCCCGTCGACATCCGCGGCGAAGCTCCGGATCAGGCGGGCATTCACGGCGAGCAGACGCTCGCTCTCGCCGACGGCCTCTTGGAAGCGCGGTAGGGTAGCGAGGCTTTGCCCGAGGCTTCCGGGCTTGCGATCCTTCGCGAAAGCGATGAACCAGGCCTGCGCCGAGTGGGCGATGCCATCATAGAGGGCGGCCAGCATCGCCGTGCTCCAGGCCTGCTGCTCGGTATCGGGCCGGCGCCAGCCCTCCGGCGCGCGAAGATCCACCGCATGGTCGGCGGGCACCTCGACGTTCTCAAAAACTACGTCGTGGCTGCCGCTGGCCCGCAGGCCGAGATGGTCCCAGCTCTCCTCGATGCGTACGCCCGCGGACGTCATCGGCACGAGGATGTTGCCGATGCGTGGTTCCGCCTCGTCGGTGCGGACGAAGACGAGGCCGTGGGTCAGGGCCGGGCTGCCGGTGGAGTAGATCTTGCGCCCGGTTATGCGCCAGCCCGTGGCCGTTGCCCGTGCGACCGTCTCCGGCATTCCACCCCTGGCGGGCGTACCGAGCTCGGGCTCCACCCTTAGGGCGTTGATGAGCGCGCCGTCCTCCACCGCTGCGCGGCCGAGCCTGTCGGCAATCGCCCGCGGCCATGTCTCACGACTGTGGATGAGTCCGTGCTGAAGGAAATGCATGGTGACCACCAGGGCAGTGGAGGGATCGCCCCGAGCCAGCGTGCCGATGACCATCGCCGCCTGCCCGAGCCCCGCGCCGCCGCCGCCGAGCCGACGCGGCACCGTCAGTCCCGGCAGGCCGGCATTGCGAAGGTCGGCGATGTTGTCCTGCGCGAAGCGACCGGCGCGGTCGTGACCCTCGGCCCGTTCGGCGAAGAGCCGGGCGAGCCCTTCGGCCGTATCGTTCAGCGGTGAGGAAAGGATCATTCGGGAACAGGATTCTTCGAACGGACGAGGCGAGCGGATCCATGCGGAAGCCGGCCTGAGCGTCCTTGCCAAGTGCCGCGATGGTCCCGCCGAACGCCTCCTCTGTCAACGAGAACGTTCTTTTTTAAGAACGCGTCATCAAGGGATGGTCTTGTTGGCGTTCCGTCGGAAATCAGAAGAACGCTCTGCTTTCGGTGGCGACTGCCGGAATCTCATGCATCTCGGCCTCGCCGATCTGCGCCGAATTTCCGGGTCGTCAGCAGGCATCGTTCGGAAAAACAAACGACTCTCGGGTCTCGTCGAGGGATGCCGAGACGGCGCGTGTCTCGAGTGAGTGGCGGGTGTGCCCCGCGCGCCCTGACAGCGGACCGCATTTTGCGCTATAGGAGGTTGACAGGGGCGGCATCGCCTCGCCACATCCCGGCTATCATGAGCGATACACTCTCGACGACCCTGCCCGCCGGCTCCAAGCCGCCGCTGGAGATTCTGCTCTGCGCACCGCGCGGGTTCTGCGCAGGAGTTGTCCGCGCCATCGACGTCGTGGAGCGCGCCCTCGCGATCTACGGACCTCCGGTCTATGTCCGGCATGAGATCGTCCACAACAAATACGTGGTCGAGAGCCTTAAGCGTAAGGGTGCCGTCTTCGTTCGCGAACTCGACGAGGTGCCGGACGGCAACGCCCCGGTGATCTTCTCGGCCCATGGCGTCGCCAAGACAGTCCCCGCCAATGCCGACAACCGTGGCCTCGTCACCATCGACGCGACTTGCCCGCTGGTGACCAAGGTCCATCGCGAGGCCGAGATCCATCACAAGCGCGGCCGCCACGTGTTGCTGGTCGGTCATTCCGGTCATCCCGAAGTGGTCGGTACCATGGGGCAGTTGCCCAAGGGGTCGATCACCCTGGTGGAGGATCTGGAGCAGATCGCGGCCCTGGAGCCTGAGAATCGCAATAATCTCGCCTGGGTGACGCAGACGACTCTGTCGGTGGACGATACCCGCCACATCGTCGCGGCGCTCAAGGAGAAGTTCCCAACCATCACCGGCCCGCACAAGGACGATATCTGCTACGCCACCACCAACCGCCAGGAAGCGGTGAAGCAGGTGGCTCCGTTGGTCGATGCGGTGATCGTCGTGGGTTCATCGAACTCCTCGAATTCCCAGCGTCTGCGCGAGGTCGCCGAGCGCGTCGGATGTCCGATCACCCGTCTGGTGTTGCGCGCAGAGGAGATCGACTGGCCGGCCTTCGAAGGTATCCGCAAGCTCGGCCTCACTGCCGGCGCCTCGGCACCCGAGGTCTTGGTTGAGGAGATCATCGACGCCTTCGCCGCCCGCTACGACGTCACCGTCGACACGGTCTCGACCGTGGTCGAGGACATGTCCTTCCCGCTGCCGCGCGAATTGCGCAGCGAAGCGGCCGAGTAGGCCGCTCTTCCCGCCTTGCTTCCGGGGGCGCCGTTCGGCGCCCCTTCTCGTTTCTGCCCTCGAACCTCAGCGAAGCCCGTGGCCGTCTATACCGAGGTCTCCGACGAGGCGCTGACCGCCTTCCTCTCCGCCTACGAGATCGGCACGCTGCTCTCCTACAAGGGCATCGCCGAGGGCGTCGAGAACACCAATTTCTTCCTGCACACCACAGTGGGCTCCTACATCCTCACGCTCTACGAGAAGCGGGTGGATGCGGGCGACCTGCCGTTCTTCCTCAATCTCATGGAACACCTCGCCGCGCGCGGCCTCGCCTGTCCGCAGCCGATCGCCAAGCGCGACGGCGTGGCCCTGGGTGAGCTCTGCGGCCGGCCGGCAGTGATCGTGAGCTTTCTGGAAGGCGTGTCGGTCAAGCGCCCGAATGCGGATCATTGCCGGGCGCTGGGCGTCGCCCTTGCGGGATTGCATCGCGCAGGCAGCGATTTCGGCATGCGCCGCGCCAACAACCTCTCGGTCGAATCCTGGGAACCGCTGTTCCTGGCGGCCGGCCCTGCCGCCGACACCGTCTCCGTGGGGCTGACGGAGCGCGTGCGCGGCGACCTCGCCGTGCTCCGGGCGGGCTGGCCGCGCGGACTGCCTTCCGGCGTGATCCATGCCGACCTCTTCACCGACAACGTGTTCTTCATCGGCGATGATCTCTCGGGCCTGATCGACTTCTACTTCGCCTGCACCGATGCCTTCGCCTACGATCTGGCGATCTGCCTCAACGCTTGGTGCTTCGAGCCGGATGGCACGTTCTTTCCGGACAAGGGCGCGGCGATGATCGCGGGCTACCAGTCGGTCAGGCGCCTTCTGGACGACGAGGTCGATGCGCTGCCGATCCTGTGCAGGGGCGCGGCCCTGCGCTTCATGCTGACCCGTCTCGTCGACTGGCTCAACGTCCCTCCCGGCGCCCTGGTGCAGCCGAAGGACCCGCTGGAATACGACCGCCGTCTGGTGTTTCACCGCTCGGCCACGCATGCCCGGGATTACGGCTGGGTCGCATAGGCGGCTCCGACCGGCGGCCTGCTGCCGTTCAGGCTACGCGCGAATCCATCACGAAGAAGGCCGCCCATGGGCGGCCTGCGGTTTTTCATCTGTATCAGTTCGCCAGCAGGGTGCTGGCCGATCCCAGTAAGGTCACTGCCAGCATGCCGGCGGCGACCACGATCATAGTGTAGGAGACGATCTTCAGTTTCACGACTGATATGCCTTCGCGTGGATCAGCAAGCCGACCCGCCGGAGGTCTGACCATACTGCATCACCGGACGGGTCTGCTGGTTTGCATTGCCTTCCGCCGCCGAGCTCACCGGGCAGCCGTTTTAGTAAGGCGTATCCTGAATGTTCAAGGAACCGGTATATTCCGTTTCATAAGACATGTAGCGCGATGTGCCTTCGAAGGCCAAGACAGAGGAAATCGATGCAACGCCAAGGAAAAGACTAGCGGCGATAGCGGCGATACGGGTTTTCATTTTCGACCTTCGATCATATTGCTATACAGACCGTATATCGGCCTGTTCATGGCTCAATAAGATCTGTCGAAGTCAGTTGTTCCCAATACAAATGTGCCAAGCCGCACATGGGAATTCGGATTAAAAATCGAGCGCGAGCACATCGAACGAAACACTCTGTTCGTGTGCCGATCGACCCTTGCGTGAAGTGTGGACACGACGGCCCGATCCGGTGCTCCATCGCGAAAGATGCGTGCACTGCCTGGAAAGCCGGCTCGCAGCGCCAAACAACAAAAAGCCCCGGCCGTTTCCGGCCGGGGCAAGGTGGTCTCGTGCGATAGGGCCTAGAAGAAGCCGAGCTTCTTGGCCGAGTAGCTGACGAGCATGTTCTTGGTCTGCTGGTAATGGTCGAGCATCATCTTGTGGTTCTCACGGCCGATGCCGGACTGCTTGTAGCCGCCGAAGGCCGCATGGGCCGGGTAGGCATGATAGCAGTTGGTCCAGACGCGGCCGGCCTGGATGGCGCGGCCGAAGCGGTAGGCGCGGGTTCCGTCGCGGGTCCAGACGCCGGCACCGAGGCCGTAGAGAGTGTCGTTCGCGATCGAGAGGGCGTCGGCATCGTCCTTGAAGGTCGTCACCGAGAGGACCGGTCCGAAGATCTCCTCCTGGAAGATGCGCATCTTGTTGTGGCCCTGGAACACGGTCGGCTTCACGTAGAAGCCTTCCGCGAGATCGCCATCGAGGGTGTTGCGCTCGCCGCCGGTGAGGACCTTGGCGCCTTCCTGCTTGCCGATATCGATGTAGCTCAGGATCTTCTCGAGCTGCTCGCCCGAGGCCTGGGCGCCGATCATCGTGGTTGGATCGAGGGGTGAGCCCTGCGTGATCGCCTCGACGCGCTTGATCGCCCGCTCCATGAAGCGGTCATAGATCGATTCGTGCACCAGCGCGCGGCTCGGGCAGGTGCAGACCTCGCCCTGGTTGAGGGCGAACATGGTGAAGCCTTCGAGCGCCTTGTCGAAGAAATCGTCATCCTCGTTGGCCACATCCGCGAAGAAGATGTTCGGCGACTTGCCGCCGAGTTCCAGCGTCACCGGAATGAGGTTCTGCGAGGCGTATTGCATGATCAGACGGCCCGTCGTCGTCTCGCCGGTGAAGGCGATCTTGGCGATGCGGGGCGAGGAGGCCAGCGGCTTGCCGCATTCCAGACCGAAGCCGTTGACGATGTTGAGCGTGCCGGGCGGCAGCAGATCGGCGATGAGTTCGGCGACCACGAGGATCGAGGCCGGGGTCTGTTCGGCGGGTTTGAGCACCACGCAATTGCCGGCGGCGAGTGCAGGCGCGAGCTTCCACACCGCCATCAGGATGGGGAAGTTCCACGGGATGATCTGGCCGACGACGCCGAGGGGCTCGTGGAAATGGTAGGCCACGGTGTCGTGGTCGATCTCGGAGATCGAGCCTTCCTGCGCGCGGACACAACCGGCGAAGTAGCGGAAATGGTCGATGGCGAGCGGGATGTCGGCGTTGGTCGTCTCGCGGATCGGCTTACCGTTGTCCCAGGTCTCGGCGCGCGCGATCAGGTCGAGGTTGTCCTCCATCCGGTCGGCGATCCTGTTCAGGATCAGGGCGCGCTCGCCCGGCGAGGTGCGGCCCCAGGCCTCCTTGGCGGCATGGGCGGCATCGAGAGCCTTCTCGACGTCCTGCGCATCCGAGCGGGCGACCTCGCAGATGACGCGGCCGGTGACCGGCGACGTATTCTCGAAGTACCGGCCGGCGACGGGGGCGACCCACTGGCCGCCGATGAAATTCTCGTAGCGTGCCGAGAACGGCGCCTTGGCGCCCGAAGACAGAAATTCCGGCTTGTTCATGTGCGTATCCTCCGTGTTGTTCTTGTGTGCGCCAGCCAAGGCCGGACGGGTTGCCAAATCAAGATAGACTTTTGGCCAAACCAACTCGGAACGTCGTCCTCGAGCGGGTTGACGGATGGCCCTGCTTCTGTGGCAGTTGGCCGACGCGCGGCCAGAGTCTAGCGCCGATCCGGCTTCCTGGCGATGGCGCCGGAAGGCGTTTTATCGCCCAGGCGGCAGCCGGGCGAAGCGCCGCGCCGTGATCCGCCGGGCCATGAACCGATCGATCTTCGGACCCGCCCGCTCGATCCCGTCGCGATGGATCATCACGCCCGTCGGGCGCCCGTCGGGTTCGATGTCGAAGGCCACCCGGATCGTGTCGCCTTGCGCGGCGAAAGCCCTGTCGCTTTCGGGAAGCAGGATGATGCGGGGCTCGCCCGATCCCTGTCCGATACCTTGGGCCAAGAGGTGGTCGCCGTCCCTGACGATGCTCAGGACCGAGCGCGGACCGGTCCGATAGAAACCGACATAGCGGTCGAGGATCGTCTGGTCGACGCTGATCTGGGTCCGCGCCGGCACGCCGAGATAGAGCGCAGCGAGCTCGCGCGAGAGCGCCTGGGCCGGCACGATCTCGGAATTGCCGAGCACCACGATGGTCAGCCCGAGATCGGGATAGGAATCCTTGATCGCGCTGAACCCGTTGATGAAACCGCCATGCGACCACAGCCGGCGTCCGTAAGCCGTGCCGACGTACCATCCGAGCCCGTAGCCATGGCCGTAATCGGTGAACATCGCCCGGCGCGACGCCAGCGACAGGATACGGCCGGAGAACAGGGCCCTGTCCCAGGCGACGAGGTCGTCGAGGGTGGAGGCGAGCATGCCCGCGCCCGACGGCGCGCTTGCGGCCAGCGGCAGGGCGTTGCGCCATTCTCCCGACACCCGGCGGTAGCCGGCCGCGCGCCGCGGAATGATCTCGCCCGGATCAGCGTCACGGGTGGAATGCAGTCCGGCTGGGACGAGGATGGCCTCGTTCAGGTAGCGCTCGAAGGTCTGGCCGGTGATGCGTTCGATGAGGCCGGCGAGAAGGATGTAGCCGGTATTGCTGTATTCATGGCCCGTTCCCGCCGGGAACAGAAGATCTTCGCGGTAGAGCAGTGCCACCGTCTCCATCGGACTCCGTTCGATCCGCCCGAAATTCGTGGCGTAGCCGGGTAGCGCGGTGACGTTGGGCAGCCCGGAACTGTGGTTGAGCAGCATCCGGATCGTCATCGGAGCCCATGTCGGCGGCAGTTCCGGCAGATGGCGGATGACGGGATCGTCCAGGGAGAGCGAGCCGGCCTCCGCCAATTTCAGGATCGCCGCCGCGGTGAACTGCTTCGTGATCGAGCCGATGCGGAACACGGTGTCTGGCGTGTTGGGGATCGCCCATTCGCGGTTGGCCGGTCCATAGGCGCGCCGGAAAATCGGGATCCCATCGCGCGCGACGATCACCGCGCCGGAGAACACGCCGCCCTCTTCATGGGATTCCATGAGGGCGGAGGCGTTGCGCGTGAACGCTGCCGCATCGCCGTCGATGGCCGCTCCGGAAACCCGGTTCTGCGCAGCGACAGCGGAGACCAGCATCGTGAGAGCTAAAGCGCAGGCGAGAAGGCGTGGCGGCATGAGGCGTGGAGGTCCGTCGGAGGCGGGACGGGAAAGGTCGTGGAGGAATGTGGCGGGGGTGAGCAAGGTCGCCGCCCGTTTCCGCGGAGGAACACCATCCCCGCGAAACCGTGATCGGCGATCATGGCCGAGATCACCGTTTTGCCCCGAAGCTCCGCAACATGGCCGCCTCCCTGACCGCGGATCGCGTTGTCCGGCCACTCGACCTGGGCCGGATCCGATCCGCCGACAGCGGTCCTTTCCACGACGCAACAGGACGAAAGAGAACCATGAGCCGCACCACTCGCGCCATGCTGGCAGCTTCCCTCGCCCTCGGAGTCTCCGGCTTGGTTTCCCAGATCAGCTTCGCCCAATCGCCGCAGAAGGCACCGGCCGCTGCCAAACCGGCCCCTGCCGCCGATGCTCCCGCACCGGCGCCGCAAGCCGAGGAGCAGAAGGAGATCGCCCTGACCCAGGCGCAGATCGATGGCCTCGTCATTGCTCAGCCCGAACTCGCCAAGCTCAAAGGCGGCAACGCTACGAAGCCCGATCCGAAGATCCAGGCCAAGGCCGAGGCGATTGCGAAGAAGAGCGGCTTTGCCGGAATCGACGAGTTGCAGGACGTGGCCGACAGCATCGAGGCGGTGCTGGAAGGCGTCGATTCCGAGACCAAGACCTATGTCGGCGTCACGCCCCTGCTGAAGAAGCAGGTCGCCGCCATCGAAGCCGACAAGAAGCTGCCGGCCAAGGACAAGGCCGCCGCGCTCAAGGAACTCAACGAGGCGATCGCCGCCGGCGAACCGACGAAGCCTTCGGACGGCAACATCGCCCTCGTCACCAAGAATCTCGACAAGCTCGGGCAGGTGGCAGGCGGCGGGCAATAATCGCGATCTACAGGGCGACCCGGCAATGATCACGCAAGGCGAGCATCGTTGCCGGGTCGCATAGAGACCGTCCGGCGCCCCGCTTTACCGTGACGGCACGGCGCAACCGAGAATCGGCACGCAGACTTTCCGTCATGACAGCGCTGCCAGCGGAGGCGGCGATCGGTACGAGGTTCGAGACCAGTGACTGCACTATTGAGGCCAGTTCCGCCGCGCGGCGAGCCCGTCGCGGAACGGCCCGGCTCGCCCGGCGAGCCCGATCTGCGGCCGGTCTGGAACGGCCCAGGATTCGGCGAGTTCGTCGGCATCGTCGCGCTGATGATGGCGGTGACCGCCATCTCCATCGACAATCTGCTCCCGGCCTTCCCCGCCATCCAGGCGCGCTTCGCCGTTGCCGATCCGAACGCTCTGCAGCTTCTCGTCTACGTCTACATGATCGGCTTCGGCGTGGCGCAGATCGTCTACGGGCCGGTCTCGGATGCGCTCGGGCGCCGTCGCGTGCTGCTCGCCAGCCTCGCCGTCTATGTCGCGGGCACTTTGCTCGCCATGGTCGCGCCCTCGTTCGAATGGCTGCTCGCCGCCCGGATCATCCAGGGGATCGGTGCGGCCGGCGGGCGCGTGCTTTCCACGGCGATCGTCCGCGACCGCTATTCGGGACGCGAGATGGCCAGCGTCATGTCCTTGATCATGATGGTTTTCCTGATCGTGCCGATGATCGCGCCCGCTATCGGTGGGGCGATGCTGCTGCTCGGATCATGGCACTATGTCTTCGTCTCGATGCTGGCGCTCGCCGGCATCCTCACCCTCTGGTTCTCGTGGCGCATGCCGGAGACGCTGCACCCCGAGTTTCGCCGTCCGCTCTCGCTACGGTCGATCGGTCAGGCGGTGGCCCTGACCTTCCGCACCCGCGTGGCCGTGGGCTACGCCACCGCCTTGGGACTGCTGACCGGTTGTATCATGGGTTATGTCGGCTCGGCCCAGCAGGTGTTCGACACAGGCCTCTACCAGCTCGGCACGCTGTTCCCCCTGGCCTTCGCGCTGGTGGCGGGTGCCATGGGCGCGGCGACCCTGGTCAATGCCCGTCTGGTGCGGCGGCTCGGCATGCGGCCGCTCTCGCATGTGGGACTGACGCTGTTCGTGGCCATAGCCCTCGTGCAGATCGGCGTCGGCCTCGCCTATGCCGGCCGTCCGCCGCTCTGGCTGTTTCTGACGGTGCTCGCCTGCAACCAGTTCATGATCAGCTTCGCCATGCCGAACTTCAACGCTCTCGCCTTGCAGCCCCTCGGCGAGATCGCCGGCACCGCCTCGTCCTTCCTCGGCTTCTACACCACGATCCTCGGAGCCTCCTGCGGCTTCGTCATCGGGCACGCCTTCGACGGTACGGTGCTGCCCATCGGCCTTGGTTATGCCGGCCTTGGCGGATCGGCCCTTCTCGTCGTCGCCTGGACCGAGCGCGGACGGCTGTTCCGGGGTGGAGTATCAGGATAAGAACCGACGGCTGTCTTATCTACCGAAAGTTCAAATACGCGATTACCTTGCCTATTCTCTCTCCAAGGAGTGGGCGAGACCATGAAGCCATCCATTGTCGAGCAGACGAAGCTTATCGCCAATGCATTAGAACGGGCATCGACGGCTTGCTTCACGGTCGGGATCGCTACGCCCGTGGCGGGCTTCCTGTACGATGTCAGAAATTTTCGAGCTTTGGCCGGAGCATTTGAAATGGTTGGGGGTGTGCTCGTTTAGCTTCTCGGCGCCGGAGGCCTACATCTTGCCGCACGCCGTGTCCTGAAAGGGCTCGATCGATGAACGCTTCATACGCGATCGCTTTCGTCTTTACGCCGTTACTGGCAGTTGGCCTCGGTTGGCTCGCCGTTCTGCTTCATGAGCGCTCACTGGCTAAGTGTCTGTCCGGCGACATATTGAGTGATGTGAGGGGTTTGTGATTCAAGGCTGCCTGTGTGGAGGCTGCCGATGTGGACGACTGAGAACCGGACCCGCTACGATCGAAGTAAGCTTCGTTAT